>DYOS01000028.1:16047-17911 GCA_020720405.1 Caldithrix sp.
TCCTTTGCGGCAAATAAAAATTCTATAGCCACGAAGATCACGAAGGGGCACGAAGAAAAAAAAGAGAAAGATTTGATTATTTAATTTAAGCTGTGGTATTGGATGTGGTTTTCTTAGCGGCTCTTGGCGTCCTTTGCGGCAAATAAAAAATTAACAGATGGCCGGTTTTATTATTTTATTTCGCACAATTTCGGTAAAGCTTATTTCCTTACTCTTTAATCAGCGTCCATAAAATGATTTTAATCCTCATTTCTTTCGGCTTTAACTTATGGTGTTCTGCCATAAACGGATTCTGTTCAGTCCGGTGGATTTTTCCCGGACACTTACCTTCACCAATTGACTAAAAAACCCCCCGACGAATCGGGGGATTTTTTTATTACTGGGCGACAACCGGGCTACCTTTTTCCAAAAGAACCGGCACCCCGTTGATCTGCTCCGGAATCTGTTTCAATGCCGGACTCTCTTCAAGAATCCGGATGACAATCACGGGATGCCCGCTCTCATCCTGTCCGATCCCGATACTGCTCACGCCAGGTAATTCCCGCCAGTGCGCTTCATATTTTGCCTTGACCGCCCGGGCTTCATCCAACAATTCCTGCATCAGACACCTCCGGTCTTTTTAAACCAGTGAAAGATTCAGCGCGCTGAACACATTCTGTATGCGGTTAAAAATGGTCGTGCTGCTGCTTCCGGCAAAAAGTAACCCGATCAGATTTTTGTTCATATCGAGTACAGCCGAACCGCTGTCACCACCCTGGCTCATGGCACCGGACATAAGCTGATCCACAAAAGTGGCCACCTTATTACTGCCATAACTGACCTGTACGGTTACATCAATCTGGGTAATGGTACCGGTGGTATAGCCTGTGGTGCGTCCGCTTTTCTGCACACTTAACCCGAGCGTCCCCTCGGCCAGACCAGCAATCTGACCGATGTTGAGAATTTCATTTTTAACCAGTGAATCCTCCGTCGGACGACAAACCGCACAGTCAACCAGGTTTTCCGAGGCCCGCGGACGGATCGTTTGCAGCCGGGTTTTGGAGCCAAACAAAGCGGCCAGACCATTCAAAACGGAAGCTGCTGCATTCCCGACAGCACAGGGACTGCCGCCGCCGCCGTTGCCATCGCCGCCATCAAAAACGATCGGGATGAAAGCAGACAAAGTGCCTATTTTATCACCCGGATTTGAACCGCCATCGTACGGGCCGGGTTGCAAAATAGTGTCACCGTTATCGGCCTCATTGCTGTTGGCCAAAACATGATTATTGGAAAGAATATGAATCTGGTTGTTCCTCAGGACAAGGCAACCCAGAGTACCGGCTGTTATATCCTTATGTCCAATACTAACACCACCCGGTGCCGGACGGAATTTTTCCGTTGGTGCCTGCTGGGCATAAATAACACCGGAGGGATAAACATCGGTTGGAATACCGTTCAGACTGGACGGCACAAGATCGGCCGCACTTAGCCTGACTTTGGGCTTTTTGGTATCCACCGAACAGATGATAGAGAGCTGATCGGTCATCCGGCCATTGACGGTTTTATAACCGATGCCGGTTGCAATTACGTTGGGTCGATCCATCAACCCCATCCTGGCCTCCTGCAAAATGTGACGAATATCCTGAATATTCGCTGCCATAGATGCCTCCTTTTGGTTAGGTCGTTTCCTCTCCCTTGTGGTGAATCTGGAAGAGGCGGCTGGAAAATGCAATGGGAAAGAAAAATAAGTCTGTGACGGTTATCCGGTTTATCCTATCATAGTCCTTTGTCCACGAATGACCCGACAGAGCCGGGCACAGCACGAATTAACATGAAAAAAATTAGCCACCGAGAAAACCGAAGCTACCGAATGGAATTGGAAATT
>DYOS01000028.1:18011-28950 GCA_020720405.1 Caldithrix sp.
TGGAATTGGAAATTGAAAAACCCACAACTTATCATCACGAACATCGAAAATATACCCGTTATTTTGAAAGAGCGGAGCGAGAAGAAATCTTGAAATGCCTGAAACCCAAAAGAATTCTCGTCGCAAGTTCCTCGAAAACTTGTTCCGCTTGGGCGGAATGACGGGTTTTATTCTTTATCCTGCTGACTCTGTTATCCTATGACCAGCCTTTCAGCCACAAAAAAACCACAGTAAAAATTAATCACGAATAAAAACAATACGCCATTTACTTCTTTCTTTAATCTTTTATCTTTGGTCTTTTGTCTTATTTTCCGGCTTCCTTGTTGCCAATATCATTCATACCTATATTCGCCCGTCGATCAGAGAGGAGAGCCTTTTTAATGAAAACCAGACATCCCGCTGTTGCCGGCATGTTTTATTCCGGAGATAAAAACACGCTCGAACGGGAGGTGGCCGTTTATCTTGAAAATTCACCGCAGGTCGATTTTGTCAGCCAGATATTCGGGCTTGTTTCACCACACGCCGGCTATATGTATTCCGGCGGCGTTGCCGCCCGGGGCTACCGCCAGTTATTCGACCGGGATTATGATACAGTGGTCGTCATCTCGCCCAGTCACCGCATTTATTTTGAAGAAATTTCTATTTACAATGGCGATTATTACGAAACCCCGCTTGGCAAAATTGCCATAGATAAAGAAATCGCCAAACTCCTGACAGAACAAAATCAGCAAATTATTTTTTCCGAGCTTGGTCATTCCGGCGACGAGCACGCTCTCGAAGTTCAGCTGCCTTTCCTGCAGCAGGTTTTTATTGATTTTAAACTGGTACCCATTGTTATAAGTGATCAGGAAAAATTGAATATCGATATTCTGGCCAACGCTCTGGCCGAGGTATTAAAAGACCGCAAAGCGCTTATTGTAGCCAGCTCCGATCTGTCGCATTATCATCATTACGATAAGGCGGTCATGCTGGATCAGGTTGCCGTGGACCGGATAAATGGTTTTAAGGAAGATGAACTGTACGAAGATGTTCATGCTGGGCTGACCGAGATGTGCGGCGCCGGACCGGTAATTACCATGATGAAGGCCTGCCGTTTGCTCGGTGCTAAAAAGTCAAAGGTGCTGCTGTACCGCAATTCGGGAGATGTTATCGGCGACCGCAGTCAGGTAGTTGGTTATCTTTCAGCAATTGTTTATTCATGATAAAAAATCAATTTTCTAAAGCTCCTATTAATCATATTTCAGATCAGGGATTCCTTCTCAAAAGATAAAAATCCAAAAAATGAAATTTAACTTTATAATTCAAAAACGATTACCCTGTGCCTTTTCAAGTCGCTCAGGCAGCCTTCGGCTGATGTTCAACACCGGTCGAGGAAAAAATGTAGGGCAAGGGCTGAATAATCAGGAGCGCAGGCTGTATCCCGCAGCATTCAGAAATTGAACACATCGTCAAAATACAAATCATATATTCAGATGGAGGAAGAATGAAAAAGTGGCTTATTACTCTGCTTGTTATCGGTACAGCAATTTTTATAATCGGGGGCTGGCTGAGCGGAAAATATAACAGTTTTGTCAAAATGGAAGAGGTGGTCAATGAAGCCTGGGCCCAGGTGGAAAATGTTTATCAGCGCCGGGCTGATCTTATCCCAAATCTGGTGGAGACAGTAAAAGGATATGCTGCCCACGAACGGGAAACCCTTGAAGCGGTAACCAATGCCCGCTCTAAAATGGGCGGACAGGTCAATGTCGGCGCCGATGTTCTGAATAATCCGCAGGCTTTTGAAAATTTCCAGGCTGCCCAGAGCGAACTGAGTTCCGCCCTGCAGCGCCTGATGGTTGTGGTTGAACGTTATCCCGAATTAAAAGCTGACCAGCGGTTTGCCGAATTGCAGTCCCAGCTGGAGGGTACTGAAAACCGTATAGCCGTTGAACGCCGCCGGTTCAATGAAACCGTCCGCGATTTCAATTCATCGATCAGACAATTTCCCGGTAACCTGATCGCCGGCATGTTTGGCTTTAACCAAAAGGTTTATTTCCAGGCTGAGGCAGGTTCGGAAAAAGCGCCAAAGGTTCAGTTCTAAATGAAAAAATTATTGCTTTTTATTCTGCTGCCGGTATTTCTGCTGGCAGCGCCTGTACCCGAATTACCGGAAAAACCGGATAACTGGGTAATGGATTATGCAGGAATTCTGCAGCCCGACGACAAAGAGCAATTAAGCCGGCGTTTAGAGTCGCTTGAAGCTGCCACATCCAACCAGATATTCATCGCCGTTTTCCCGGCTCTGCCGGAAAATGAATATCTTGAAGATTATGTCAACCGGCTTTTCGAAAAATGGAAACCAGGTCTTGCCGACAAGGATAACGGCATTATTCTATCTGTTTTTATTAAGGACCGCAAAATCCGTCTCGAGGTAGGTTACGGTCTTGAGGATGTGGTAACCGATGCCCAATCCGGCCACATTATTAATGAGGTGCTCAAGCCCCGATTCAAGAATAATGACTATGCCGGCGGACTCCATGCAGCCCTTGATGAATTGATACCAGCCTGTGAAGGCAAATATCAGATCCCAAATGAAAAGAAGTCCTCAAAAAACACCAACCAGTTCCCAATCCTGTTTATTATCATTCTTCTTTTTATTCTGTCGCGGAGAAATTCACGGGGTCTCGGCAGCCGCACCGGTTCCTTTCTCGGTGGCATGCTACTGGGCAACATGCTTGGCGGCCGGGGCGGATACGGCGGCGGGTTTGGTGGTGGCTCCGGTGGAGGTTTCAGCGGCGGATTCGGCGGCAGCTCGGGCGGCGGCGGCGCCAGCGGTGGATGGTGAGCTACCCAACAAACAAGGCAAGTTTTGAGAATCCAGGCGAATTAAAGCTGTTCCATTCGGCCGCTCCGCAGGTCATCAAAAATAAAAATGTTCACATCTTACGGTAAAATAAATGAAAAATATTAACCAGTTTTTTAGCAAGACCGAGCAGCAGGCTATCCTTGAAGCCATAAAAGCGGCTGAAAAAGACACCTCCGGTGAAATCCGTGTTCACCTCGAAAATCATTGTAAAGGTGATGCCCTGAACCGGGCAATACACTGGTTTGGCCGCCTGAAGATGAATAAAACCGCAGCGCATAATGGAGTCATCCTGTATCTTGCTGTTAAAGACCGCAAAGTGGCGGTGTGGGGTGATCAGGGTATTAACAAACAGGTTCCCGAAAACTTCTGGCAGGATGTTTTACAGGATTTGCTGCTGTCCTTCCGGGATGAGGCATACAGCCAGGGTGTTATCACAGCCATACGCGCCATCGGCCTAAAACTGAAGGAATTATTCCCCTATCAGTCGGACGACAAGGATGAATTGAGTAATGACATCAGTTATGGCAGCTAAACCGACCCGAATTTTTATTATTGCCGCTGAAGTCTCCTCCGATCAACATGCGGCGGCGATGATCCGTGCCTTAAAAAAACAACGACCCGCACTCGAAATATTTGGCATCGGCGGGGATGAACTGGCCGCCGAAGGCATGGAAATTCTTGTCCACCTGCGCAACATGGCCTTTATGGGCATTATCGAAGTGGTTAAACACCTGCCGCATATCTTCCGGGTTAAAAAATTGCTTCTTCAGGCTATCACCGACCGGCGGCCTGACCTGGTCATTCTGCTCGATTATCCTGGTTTCAATCTGCGCATCGCTGAAGATATCCATCGCCGTGGTTTGCCGATAATCTATTATATCAGTCCGCAGATCTGGGCCTGGGGTCAGCATCGTGTTCACAAAATAAAAAA
This sequence comes from Caldithrix sp., assembly GCA_020720405.1. Lineage (GTDB taxonomy): Bacteria > Calditrichota > Calditrichia > Calditrichales > Calditrichaceae > DYOS01. The sequence continues at coordinate 21,788 of DYOS01000028.1, forward strand.
GCTGATCAGCCGGGTCCTGGTTTTATTTCCCTTTGAGCGGGATTTTTATGCCCGCTTCGGTGTTGATGTCCGTTATACCGGACATCCCTTGCTCGACAAACACAAATCAATTTTAGCTGTCCCGGCCCGTCCGCTTAACCAGAACAAGCCCCGTCTTGGTCTGCTGCCCGGCAGCCGGCACCAGGAAGTCAGCCGCCTTTTACCGGATATGATCAGCGTGGCCCGGCAATTACTGGCCAGCGGCGAAATCGGTGCGGCGGAAGTCGTCCGCGTTCCGCACCTGGCGGATGCGGAATATGAGCCGGCCCGGAATTGCCATCCGCAAATAACCATCAGTGAAGGACCCATTGAAAAATGTCTGCCGGATTATGACGCAGTCATCGTTGCTTCGGGAACGGCCACGCTTGAAGTAGCCCTCTACCTCGTCCCGATGGTGATCGTGTACAAAGTGAATGGGCTGACTTACCGTCTGGGCCGCCTTTTGGTTCGGATTCCCCACGTCGGTTTGGCCAATATCGTCGCCGAAAGCGAGGTTGCCCGGGAGCTGCTGCAGGATGACTGCACACCGGAAAATCTGCTTATTGAGGTGCGTAAACTGCTCCAGCCGGAAAACCACCGTGCGGTCCAGGAAAAGCTGAAACTGATCCGGCTAAAATTGGGTCAACCGGGTGCCGCGGAAAATGCTGCCAATGAAGTAAATCTGTTTCTGCAGAGCAGGTGATGAAACAAATTTTACCCTCCCTGCCCGCCGCAATCGATCTTGAAGAGGATATTTTCCATTTTGATCAGGAACCATTGCGGCTGCTCCGGGTGCGCGATCTGGATGCCCTGGTCAGTCGGGTTTCGGATCAAGATTTTGCAGAGGATGAACGTCTGCCGTACTGGGCAGAATTGTGGCCCTCGGCCATTGCCCAGCCATTTCTTGAAAAACTGGAGCGGAGCGGCTGGAACCGCACTTCTCAAAGCGATGGGGTAATTCAGAATGGGAAAACGCTGCAGATCAGTATTCACCTGCTGCAGCCGCCGGAATAGCTTTCTGCCACCCGTTTCAGCAATCAGTTTTATTTCCTGAGCAAAGGAAATTATTTTCCACTTGCAATTGGGATAAGTTTTTTTTATAGTTTCCCCGGTTTATTATTAACCGGGTTAACTATATGGATCAGCGCATAAAAGATCTGTCCGAAGCCACCCGTCTGTTCTCCCTGGTCATCAGCGATGTCTGCGAAGCAAACTGTCTGCGCCAAGTTGCCGGAGATAAACTGAACCGCTCGCAAATGACCATTTTGAAAATTCTCCACATCGCCGGAACAAAAACCATCAGTGAAATAGCCAGCGCCCTGCAATTCTCCCGTCCGGCGGCCAGCAAATCCATTGACCGCCTGGTCAAAACCGGTTATATCACCCGCATTCAGGACAGCTCTGACCGGCGCTCCCAGAATATCAGCATTACCCCCGACGGTCAGAAAATTATCACCGAATATGACTCCTTGATTCATGAACGGCAGGGCAAAAGCATCTCTGCCTTTTCTCCGGAGGAACAGGATACACTGCTCCGCCTGTTGCGCAAATATTTGCAATATTGTATAGAGAACCAGGAAAACGTGGAATTAATCTGTCTGCAATGCGACGGAAAATTGCACGAACACTGCAGTTTGGATGATCCCGAAGGTATTTGTCACTTTCAAATACAGGTCACAGAGAAATCTCTATAATTAAGGAGGGGTAGTATGTCCAGTTATTTTCCCGACTCGGAGATGAAGACTGAATCTCCGGTGAGTGGTGTATCGCGGCGTGACTTCCTGAAATTCTGTACCATTATGACGGCAACCATGGGTTTGCCGGCTGGTATGGTTGAAAAGGTCATGGCTGCTGTTGAAAATCCAAAACGACCGCCGGTAATCTGGCTTCATTTCCAGGAATGCACCGGCTGCACCGAAAGCCTGCTGCGGGCAACACATCCTACAGTTGAGCATCTTGTTCTTGATATTATTTCCCTCGACTATTCGGAAACGCTTTGTGCCGCGGCCGGTCATCAGGTCGAAGAAGCACTGCATGCTTCCGTTGAGGCGAACAAAGGCAATTTTATCCTGGTTGTTGAGGGATCAATTCCCACAGCCGACAATGGCATTTATTGCAAAATCGGCGGCAAAACCGCCATGGAAATTTTAAAGGATATCGGTCCGAAGGCGGCTGCCTGTGTGGCTATCGGTTCCTGTGCCTCATGGGGTGGTGTGCAGTCGGCTTATCCGAATCCGACCGGGGCGACCGGTGTCAGCGAATTGCTGAAAGAAGTACCGGTAATCAACCTGCCCGGCTGTCCGGCCAGCCCGTACAATATTCTTTCGACCATTCTCTATTATCTGACTCTGAAAAAACTGCCGGCACTGGATGGTGAAGGACGGCCGGTATTCGCTTATGGCCGGTTGATTCATGAAAACTGCGAACGTCGTCCTCATTTTGATAACGGCCGCTTTGCGGAAGAATTCGGCGACGAAGGGCACCGGCAGGGTTACTGTCTGTACAAACTGGGCTGCAAGGGACCCGAAACCCATGCCAATTGTCCTTCTATACTATTTGGCGATGTTGGTTCCAATGCCTGGCCGGTTGGCACCGGTCATCCCTGTTTTGGCTGCGCAGAAAAAGGAGTCGGCTTTCACAAACCGATTCACGAGCAGGCCGCCGTTTATACCGTAGCCCCTCCGGCCACCTATCCCGATTTTGATGAGCCAAAGGGTAAGGGCATCGGCGTTGGTGCGGCACTCGTAGTTGGCGCAGCAGCCGGAGCGGCAGTAGCCGGAGGCCTCAAATTCTCCAAAGTTCTGAAGGAAAGCGATAACAGCGAAGAGAAAAAGAATTAGGAGGCCGGTCATGAATTTAGATCGCAGAGATTTTATTAAAGTTCTCTCGACCGGAGTTCTGGCAGCCGCCGGGGCGGAAAAAGCATTGGCCGCCGAGGTCGACCGCTATAAACGCTCGCCGGAGGCCGTAGGCATTCTGTACGATGCAACTATTTGCGTCGGCTGCAAAGCCTGCGAAATCGGCTGTAAACAGGCTAATAACCTGCCGGTCGAACATTCCGGTCTGGACGAATACCATGGCGTGCAGAATATCTGGGATTCCGCGAAAGACACTTCACCCAATTCCTATATTAAAATTAAAGTGCACAAGGACAGCAGCACGGCAAAAAAAGACCAGTTTGAGAACGGTTATTCATTTATGCGCACGGCTTGTATGCACTGCATCGATCCCGATTGCGTATCGGTCTGTCCCACTTCCGCTCTGATAAAAGATCCGGTTACCGGTATTGTTTCGTGGGATATCGACGCCTGCTGCGGCTGCCGGTACTGCCAGATGGCCTGTCCTTATCTTATCCCAAAATTCGAATACGACAAGGCTTTTCCAAAAATTGAAAAATGCTTTATGTGTTCGCATCGGGTCAAAGATGGCGGTATTCCCGGTTGTGCCGAGTTCTGTCCGACCGGGGCAACCCTTTTTGGCAAATTCGCAGATATCCTGGAAGAGGCTAAAAAACGTCTGACTCTGGCTGAGGGTGCCGAGTACAGCTATCCGCAGCATACACTGGATTCCGGAAAACAGACGCCCAAAAAAGCTGCCAAATACATTCAGTATGTCTATGGCGAAAAAGACGGCGGCGGAACACAGTATATTATTTTATCTGCAGTGCCTTTCGAAAAATTAGGTTTACCCAAACTGCCCGATCATTCTTCTGCTTCAAAATCGGAAGGGTTACAGCATACGATTTATAAGGGCATGATCGCCCCGGCAGTCGTACTGGCCGGTCTGGCGGTGGCCGCTTACCGCAGCACCAATCAGGAAGAGAAGGAGGGTTGATGGAAAATTTACAGCCTTTAGGCGGAAAAATCTGGACCAAACCCTTTAAGGTACTGACCCTTCTGGCCGTGATTGGCGGAATTTTTATCGCTAAACGGTTCATCTTCGGTATCGGCTCGGTGACCAATCTAAGCGACGGTTATCCCTGGGGTTTGTGGATTGTATTTGACGTTGTAACCAGTACTGCCCTGGCCTGCGGCGGGTACGCCATGGCCATGCTGGTTTATATTTTTAACAAACAGGAATATCATCCTTTGGTACGTTCAGCACTGGTGGCCAGCATTTTCGGCTACACCCTGGCCGGACTGGCTATTTTCATTGATGTTGGTCGTTACTGGCAATTATATAATGTCTTCATCCCGCCTTATCTGAATGTGAATTCGGTGATGTTTGAAGTGGCCAGTTGTATCGCCCTGTATGTGTTGATTATGTGGATTGAACTTTCCCCGGCCTGGTTTAAGCAACGATACGGTAAGGTTCCGGGCTGGCTGAATAAGATCATGTTCTTCATTATCGCCATCGGGGTTCTGCTGCCGACCATGCACCAGGCTTCACTGGGCGGATTGATGATCGCCATGGGCGAAAAACTATCTCCGCTCTGGCAGACTCAGTTTATCCCGGCGCTGTTTCTGATTACGGCAATTACCCTGGGTTATGCCATGGTTGTTTTTGAATCGATTTTTTCAGCCAACCAGTTCGGTCGTCCGGTGGAAATGAAGATGCTGAGCAAGCTTTCCCGGTTTATCCCATTTCTGACCATCGCCTTTCTCGTGCTGCGCTTCGGGGTAATCGCTTTTAATGGCGATCTGGGTCTGATCTTTCGTTTTGATCTGGCAGCGCTGATGTTTGTTATTGAAACTGTATTATTTGTTTTCCCGGTTGTCATTTTATGGAAACCGGAGAACCGGCAAAAAATCAACAACCTGTTCCGGGCCGCCGTTTTCTTTGTTATCGCCGGCGTGCTTTACCGCTTCGATACGTTTATCATTGTCTTCAATCCCGGACATGGCTACAGGTATTTTCCTGCCTTTCAGGAAATTATGATCACCGTGGGTATCATCGCGCTGGAAATCATGCTTTACATGATTTTTGTTAAACGGCTGCCGATTTTCCCGCAGGTTAAACACGCTTAAGAGTAAGGAGAAGATATGGCAAGAATAGTTGTTGATCCGATCACGCGCATCGAAGGCCACCTGCGCATCGATTGCAATGTGCAGAATGGCAAAGTGGACAATGCCTGGTCCTCCGGGCAGATGTGGCGTGGCATTGAAATAATCCTTAAAAACCGCGATCCACGCGATGCCTGGATTTATACCCAGCGCATCTGCGGTGTTTGTACCACCGTCCACGCCGTTGTTTCGGTGCGTGCCGTGGAAAACGCCCTGAATATGGAAGTTCCGCTGAACGCCCAGTACATCCGCAACATGATCATCGCTGCCCATGGCATTCATGATCACATGGTGCATTTTTATCACCTGTCGGCACTGGATTGGGTGGATGTGGTTTCAGCCCTCTCCGCCGATCCGAAAAAAGCAGCCTCGCTGGCCCAGAGCCTTTCCGACTGGCCGAATAACACCTGGCAGGAATTCAAGGCCGTACAGGATAAGCTGAAAGGATTTGTTGCTTCCGGTCAATTGGGCATCTTTGCCAATGGTTACTGGGGTCATCCGGCCATGAAACTGCCGGCCGAGGTCAACCTGTTAGCTGCCGCCCATTACCTGCAAGCTTTCGAATATCAGCGCAAGGCTAATAAAATTACGACCATTCTGGGCAGCAAAACCCCGCATATCCAAAATATGGCCGTTGGCGGTGTGTCCAATCCGATCAATCCGGACAGCGAAGATGCCCTGAATTTTGAACGTCTGGCTTACATCAAAGCGATGATTGATGAAGTGGGCTCGTTTATTCATAACGTCTATCTGACCGATGTTACCGCTGTGGCCGCTTTTTATAAAGACTGGCTGAATTACGGCAAGGGTGTGGTTAATTACCTGAGTGTACCCGAATTCCCGGTTGATACCAAAGGCACACAGTTCCTGCTGCCCGGCGGATATATTCCAAACGGCAATGTTGGAGCGTTTGAACCTATTAAGAGCTTTAATGATGCGCTGTTTGAGGATAATGTTAAGGAAAGTATCAAACACGCCTGGTACGACGGCGAATGGGATCGTCATCCTTACGAGGAGGATACTGTTCCGAAATACACCGATTTTCAGGATGACGGGAAATATTCATGGGTTAAGGCACCTTCCTTTAAAGGAAAGCCGGCCCAGGTTGGTCCATTGGCCAATGTTCTGGGCATGTATGCCGCCGGTCATGAGGGAACCCAGAAATATGTAAATCTGGCGCTTTCCAAAGTCAGCGCACTGGCTGGTGAAAAAGTCGGCGTTGGTGCATTACATAGTACACTGGGCCGTCATGCGGCGCGCTGTGTTAGAACCGCTCTGTTGTATGACGTACTGGTTCAGAACTATAACCTGCTGATTGAAAATATGGCCAAAGGTGATTTTGCCACCTTTAACAAACCGGAATTCCCAAGTGGTGAGCAACGCGGTTTTGGCTTCCATGAGGCGCCGCGCGGTACGCTTTCGCATTGGGTAGTGATCAATAATGGCAAGATAAAAAATTACCAGGCGGTTGTTCCTTCGACCTGGAATGCCGGTCCGCGTGGTTCTGGTGATGAACTCGGTCCATACGAGGCCTCCCTGGTTGGTAACCCGATTGCCGATGAGAAGAAACCGCTGGAAGTGCTGCGTACCATCCACAGTTTTGATCCCTGTCTGGCTTGTGCGATTCATCTTCACGACAACGAAAATCAGGATATATCAAAAGTCTCGGTATGGTAAATATTGCAGTAATTGGAATTGGAAACCTGCTCATGCAGGATGAGGGTGTGGGCGTTCACTTAGTGAACGCCCTTTCTCAAAAATATAGCTTTGAGCCTAAAATCGAACTGATCGACGGCGGTACTACCGGCACCGATCTGCTACCTTATTTTGCCGAAAACAGTCATATTCTTTTGCTGGATGCTGTAAACTTCCACAAGGAACCGGGTTTTATCGGTTCCTATGAAAATGATGAAATTCTAACCCGTCTGAATACAAAATTATCCTTACACCATTTGGGTCTGACCGATGTGCTGAGCACCAATAAGCTGTTGGGTGTACGCCCGGAACAAACCTTTTTACTGGGCATTCAGCCGGAGCAAATGGAAGTCGGGATGGAGCTTACAGAAACAGTAAAATTGCGCCTGCCGCGGATGGAAGAAGTGGCTTTGCAGAAACTGGCTGAGTGGGGTGTGAAATTCCGGG
>DYOS01000028.1:29050-32875 GCA_020720405.1 Caldithrix sp.
GATCTATTAATCGAAACCGGTTATATCCTGATACAAAGATTCCATTTCATCAATCAATATCTGACCTGTAAGATTGATTTCATAATCTATATAATCAATCAGGCCATGAAGAGCCGGTTCATTTTTAAATCGCTTGTTGCAGGTTTCTGTGAGCAGCCGAACCAGTGAAGTCATCTCCTCTATTTCAAAACCCTCTTTGAAAAGGTCTAAAACAAGATGCCGGGCTGATTCCAACACAATAATCCGGTCACGGGAACGGACTACCTGCTTGAACATCAGGTAAAACCTGCCCAGCAGAATCATGATATAACGCAGGGATTTGCGCTGACTGACGATTAGACCAAAGCTGGTGCCATTGTTTTTAATCTGATTGGCCAGATATTCCAGGATTGAACTTTCAAGAGAGATCATTCTTTCCATCAACAGAAAATGGCGGCCCTGCGGTAAATTTGTATGCATCGCCTCCATGTTACGTTTCTGCCAGGTAAAGGGATCGCTTTTCATGTATTCAAGCATAAAAAGCAGGCGGCGCTCAATCGCATAACGCGGTTTGGGCTGCCAGTTCAGGATACGGTAAGAATATGACGGATCGACCCGCATTTGTTTATCTATATAATGGATCATCCAGGGTCGCTCAAATGGCCGGCGATTGACCATCTGTCCTAAAATATCCAGCAACCAGACCCCAAACCCGGAAATCCAGTGCGGCATATGAAAGGGTTTACGGGGGACACCGAAGAAGTAGCTGGTAGCCTGCCGGAATAACTCATTATGCGAAGTATCGTGCCTCGGGCTGGCGATCAGAATATCAAACCGTTTTAGCTGGCTGGTATGGAGCATAATATTTTTAAGAAAGCGAACCAGTTCCCGGACATGGAGATATGGAATTGATGTTGTACCACGGCCGCCAAGTATCCGCGATTTCCAGTTGGGGGTCAGCCAGGTCATCAGAAACATAAAGAGTGGCGCATACTCACACCAGTCGGTAAATACTGCAGCTAACCGAACTACAGTAACCGGAAAATATTGAGAATACTCAAAGAGTATTTTCTCGGCTTCCCGCTTGCTCCAGGCATAAGGAAAATTCTCATCAGCCGGGCTGTTTTCGTTCAGAACCGAACCTTCATCGTCAAAATTTGAGACAGTCAGGGAACTGGTAAATATCAATCTCTTCGGGGCAAGTTCACGGGCTGCTTCAAGGAGATAGCGGGTACCATTGATATTGGTATATTCAAATTCAGGATGCGGTATATTTTCAAAATCATAATAACCAGCCAGATGAAATATAAATTCAATTGGGCCAGATTCTTTGACGAGGTGGGTCGCTTCCCTGACATTCAGCGGGTCACCAATATCAACCGTCATCCAATGTATATCTCCACTTTGCGATAAAATCTCAGTGGGCCGGCGCTGCGGCCGGCGCTGCCAGGCATAAATCGTATATTGCTCGGCCAGTTCCTTTAACAGATGCTGACCAACTATACCTGTTGCACCGGCGATTAAAATACCCGGTTTGTTTTGGTTGATCATGGATGCTTCATCAACTGGCGGTTAAACAAATAGAGCAACAGAGCCATCAAACCATCACCCAGCCCCGAAAGAGGTAAAACCCAGGCCGGTTCAAGAAAAGAATATATAGCTAGAAAAATCAGGGCAATCGTCTTGACCTGGATGGAGAAGGTGACCAATAATTGATTCTTAAGGGGATCAGCAGCAGCATTCAGATAAGCCAGGGCCATAACGAGATGAAAGACACCGGCCTGTGACCGGAAAAAACAGTCCGTATAGTTTATAAACCCAAACTGAGCTATCCAGGCTTCAGGGGCAAAAATCAACCCAAGTGCCACAATAAAAGAGTGAGCAGCCATTAGCCATAATAACCAGGTGATACGCCGGGTCCATTTTTCTTTCATAATTGTAACTCCATTTTCCCCGGAAGTTACTGGTATAAAATCCATCATCAAAGCGTTTTTTTATCTCCGGATACAATAACAGTATTCATCGGATCTCTGAATATACCGGTTGAAAAATACGGCATACGACGCATAGCCTGTTCATGTGAATCTGACGATTTTAGGCGCTTTAAACTCAGGGAACAAGCAATGAAACGATATATTCGGCTTTTACTTTTTTCAGGATTCATCAGATGTTTTCCGTGCTGCACTTACTGCTTATAATGGAGACTTTATTGCGTCTTCTATTCCGGCAGGCAGCGAAGCCGAATATTCCTTTTCAGGAAAGATCAGCAGCGCCTGGAATCAGAATAATTTAAAGGTAGTGGTTGCAATATTTTATAAAGACAATGTGTATGGCAATCTGGTTCATCTCGGGAAACAGACAAAGCTTTGAAAGTAAAAAAAACCGGGATGAACAATTTCCAGTTCATCCCGGCCGGTGAGAAGAGTTTTTATTTTACAAGCAGAATTTTTCGGGTGGAAACCAACCGGTTCTCATGCCGCAGCCGGATAAAATAAACACCGCTCGAAAGCCGATCGGCATTATAGGAATACTCGTGTTGTCCTGCGGTTTGATACATACTGAAAAGATCATCCACCCAGCGTCCGTTTATATCGAACAGGGATAAACGTATTTGGCCGCTTTGCGATAAGTGGTAGCGGATGGTCGTGCGGGCATTAAACGGATTGGGATAATTAGCCTGCAGATCAAATTTTGCCGGGACAAGCTGATTATCGGCAATTGAAATCGGATGGTCAAAATAATGAGCACCCATATCGGCCCGACTGCCGTCCGGGTCAAGCGGCGAGTCCGGGTCACCGCTATTCACAGCCGGCGAATTTTCAGTAAGTCTGTAATCGTCCGCCAACAAAGGATCTGTATCAAGACAGCCCGTACCAAACCAGCTTTTCGCCGCTGCTTTTTCGATCAGCGAATAGCGGGCAATTGCTGTAGTATCCGTATCAAATGAGTCGGTATTGGCAGAAATAATTGAATTCAGAATGACCAGGGAGTCACCTGCATCCTGGGAAAAATGAATGAAGCCGCTGCCCTGATTATTGACGATTGTATTATGCAGAAATACAGCACTGCCCAATCCATTCTTGATACCATACTGACTGTTATCATGAATTACGGACCGGCTGACGGTGATATCCGTGGCATAGGTTATCATAATACCGCCGCCGGGGTTACCGAAAATTTCACAACTGTCAATCACCGTCTTGTACGAGCCATTGCCAACCCAGATCGCACCACCCCAATCGGTACGGTTATCATACAACCGGCAGTTGGATACCAGTGATGTGCCTGAATCCAGAGTAATCCCGGCGCCACGGTTGGAACTGCCGGTGGATTCATTATCATAAATGTAACAGTAACGGATTTCAGCACGGCTGGCCCCATCCACATGAATACCACCGGCGCGGACATTCGGCCAGTTGCCCTTACCCAAACCCTGACGGATCGTAAAACCGATTAAACGGGTCCCCTCCGGTTCATTCGATTGGATGGAAACCACGCTGGTATCACGGTTACCCTGGATAACCGTCTGTGAGATATAGGAGGTGTCTTTGGTCATAATAAACAAAGAAGCAACTACCAATTGCTTGCCATGGAAGTCGATACTTTCTTCATATATGCCCGGCTGAACCAAAACCGTGTCTCCGGCGTCTGCCCCGTCAATTGCCGTCTGAATAGTGGAAATACCCGGTTGAACCGGGATTATGCCGGCACCAAGCAGTGCGGCTGAACCAAATAATAAAAAAATCATTTGTCTTAACTGCATGGCTTATTCCTCTCTTTTGTAAATCTCATCCAACGCTACAAATCTGTTCCGGTGATTACCCTGGGAGGCACCCGGTCAGCTAA
>DYOS01000146.1 GCA_020720405.1 Caldithrix sp.
GAGCGTGGCAATCTCTGTTTCTGAGATTCCTCGCCCCGATAAATCGGGGCGGGTCGTAAGCTCCTCGGAAACTTGTTCCGCTCCGGCGGAATGACAGTTTTTTTTTATTATCCGCTTCATCCTGTTATCCTGTCAAATTCTTCCGCCGGCTCTCTGCTTTTATATATTCTCAGCCTGTTATCCGGTTATAATTTTTCGCCCGCGGGCGGCACTCAAATGGATTGACTTTTATTTTCCAGTTTTGCCCAGGAATCTTTCAATCCGGTTGTCTGATTGAAAACCAGATGCCCGGGCCGGGAATGTTTCGGATCAAGGCAGAAATATCCCTTGCGCAGAAATTGATAGCGCTCGGTTGCAGAAGCCTGAGCCAATCCCGGTTCTATCCGGCAGGTGGTCACAATCTCAAGAGACTTCGGATTCAGATTGACCGTAAAATCCTGTCCCTCGGGCACAGCTTCGGGGTCAGCAGTCATAAAGAGATGGTCATACATCCGTACCTCAGCCGGAATGGAGTGCTCAACGGTTACCCAGTGCAGCGTGCCTTTTACCTTACGACCGTCTTCGGTCCAGCCGCCTTTCGAATGCGGATCATAGGTGCACTTTAACTCAATGATCTTTCCCGAAGCATCTTTAACAACATCTGTGCAGGTGATGTAATAGGCATGTTTCAGGCGGACTTCTTTTCCCGGAGCCAATCTGAACCATTTTGCCGGAGATTCTTCCTTAAAATCTTCCTGTTCGATATATAGCTCCCGGCTAAAAGGAATTTTTCGTGTACCAGCCGCTGCATCTTCCGGATTGTTTTCAGCTTCAAGCCATTCAATATGCTTTTCCGGGTAATTCGTTATCGTAATTTTTAACGGTTCCAGAACGGCCATCACCCGCCGGGCATTTTTATTAAGATTATCGCGCAGACAATGTTCGAGCAGGGAAATGTCCACCGTGGAATTGCTTTTTGAAACTCCGATAATATCGGCAAATTCGCGGATGGCCTGTGGGGTGTAGCCTCTGCGGCGCATTCCGGAAAGGGTCGGCAACCGCGGGTCATCCCAGCCATCGACAAAATTCTCTTTGACCAGTTTTAGCAATTTGCGCTTACTCATTACGGTATAATTCAGATTGAGCCGGGCGAATTCGATTTGCCGCGGGTGATAGGTGCCGAGGGCATCCAGAAACCAATCATATAAAGGGCGGTGGTCTTCAAATTCCAGAGTGCAGATCGAATGGGTAATTCCTTCAATAGAATCCTCAAGGCCGTGCGCCCAGTCGTACATGGGATAAATACACCATTTGTCTCCGGTCCGGTGATGGGCGGCATGTAAAATCCGGTACATAACCGGGTCGCGCATATTAAGATTTGGTGATTTCATATCAATTTTAGCCCGGAGAACTTTCTGACCGTTCTCAAATTTCCCATTCTTCATCGCTTCAAAAAGAGACAGGCTTTCTTCGATTGAGCGGTTGCGCCAGGGACTATCCTGTCCCGGTTTTGTTAAGGTGCCGCGGTGCTCCCGGATTTCATCAGCCGTGAGGTCATCCACATAAGCTTTGCCTATTTGAATCAGTTGGACGGCATAATCATACATTTTCTCAAAATAATCAGAGGCAAAGAAAAGACGGTCAGCCCAGTCAAAACCCAGCCAGCGAACATCTTCAATAATTGAATTTACATATTCATCTTCTTCTTTTGTCGGATTAGTATCATCAAAACGAAGATTGCATTTGCCGCCGGGGTAATCCTCTGCAATCCCAAAATTAAGACAGATTGATTTGGCATGACCGATATGCAGATAACCGTTGGGTTCAGGCGGGAAACGGGTATGAACACGTTGATCGTATTTGCTGGTCTGATTGTCTGTATTAATAATGTCCCGGATAAAATTACCGGGCTTAACCGTTTCATCACTCATTATGGAAATATCCTTTCATCTGCAAAAATGTGAGCGCTGAAAATAAAAAAAATGTTTACTATTTCAAAAGCATTGCTCCGGGGGTTTGCACAATCCGTCTGATTTCCGACAGAAAAGTGTCGAAATTCCGGCTTTTTCCTAAAATCTGATCTAAGTTGGTATTGAGACACTTTAGTTAAGTTTAAGTAAAACAATAGATTGATGAATCTAAAAATTGCTGGTATGATTCTTGTAAAAATTAGAAATGAGTTAGGTCGTTGGTCGAGAGGGATCAATAATTCATATCTCCAAAAAGTATAGGTTTGTCAGCCTCCTTTTTCCCCTCCAATGGAATATGAATTATTACCCTCTCATTTTTGTCCTTAAAAAAATTTCACTTTAAAATTTCCTGCTTTAAATTGCCGCTTTAATTTCTGTGAGTATTTCTGCAATGAAAATTTATACTGGTTATGGTGATCGGGGCCGAACCATGTTATTTGGCGGGGAAAATGTGGAAAAAACCCATCCCCGGGTTGAAGCCTATGGCACATTGGATGAATTAAACAGTCAGATCGGTTTGCTGCTCGCCCTGCAACCGGATGAAAGAGTGACCGCGATTCTACTGAGAATACAAAAGGAAATTTTCGCTGCTTCGTCCGAAATTGCCACGCCCGATGAAAAGCGCAGGCAATCGCTGCCCGGACAAATTCAGGATCTGCAGGTCAGGGAACTTGAAAACCGGATTGACGAATTTGAGGCCGGACTGGCACCACTGAAAAATTTTATCCTGCCCGGCGGTTCGCCGCGCTCAGCCCAATGTCATATCGCCAGAACCATTTGCCGGCGGGCGGAACGGCAAATATTGAAAATTGGTTCGGCCACCGCCTGTCGTCCTGAATTATTGGTTTATTTCAACCGCCTCAGTGATTTCCTTTTTGTACTGGCCAGGTACCTTAATAAAACTGACGGCCGGCCGGACGTAACCTGGAATCCCTAATCCGAATAAATTTTCAGGATTACGCAAACAATTTCAGGTTTATCCCCTGGTTGTTATTTTTTGAATTACAGCAATTGGCATCAGTCACTCTAAAAATTATCAGTTTTGGGAAGGCATGGTTTCAGTAGAACCCGGTTTCCGGAAATTTCGGTGGTCATGACAGGTCAGGCGGAATCAACCGGAGCAATCTGATTTCCATTTTCAACTGGCATAATACTTGAAAGTTTTAGCAGCGTGAAAAGAGTCAAAGGCATAAATATCCAAACGGAGAAAGGATAATTATGGAAATAAAAGTACTGGATAAACCTTATGTCAAAGTCGAGCCGGAGCTTTGTAAAGGTTGCGGCTTGTGCATTGAAGCCTGCCCGCCGCGTGTTCTGGAATTCCATTCAAAATTTAACAGCAAAGGCTATCATTATGCCTATTATCTTGGGGATGGCTGCACCGGCTGTGGTGTATGTTTTTATGCTTGTCCCGAGCCCGAGGCCATAACTGTTTTCAAAAAAGGTTATGAATATACAGGACAGGAGGTGGCCTGATGTCCAAATTTCTAATGAAAGGCAATGATGCCATAGTGCGGGGTGCAATTCTGGCCGGTTGCCGTATATATTTTGGCTATCCGATTACGCCGGCCAGTGAAATTGCCGAATCAGCAGCTAAATATATGCCCAAGGTTGGCGGCACTTTTTTACAGGCCGAGAGTGAAGTTGCGGCCATCAATATGGTTTATGGTTCAGCCGGATGTGGGGCCCGGGCGATGACAGCTTCATCGAGTCCCGGCATCAGTTTAAAACAGGAAGGCGTTTCCTATGCCGCCGGCTCTGAACTGCCCTGTGTTATAGTTGATATTACACGGGGCGGACCAGGATTGGGCAATATCGCACCTGAACAGTCTGATTATAATCAGGTAGTCAAAGGTGGCGGACATGGGAATTACAAAACTCCCGTTCTGGCGCCGAATTCTGCACAGGAAATGTCAGACCTGACTCAACTGGCTTTTGATATTGCTGAAAAATACAGGACTCCGGTTTACATCCTTGCCGACGGATACACCGGGCAGATGATGGAACCGGTTGAGTTTGATCAGCCGCGAATGGAACAGACCCGCCATGACTGGGCTTTATATGGCGACAAGGAAAGTAAAAAAAATCTGATCTCAAGCATTTTTCTTGATCCTGAAGAATTGGAAGCCCACAATCAGAAACTTCAGCGCAAATATGCCGAAATCGAAGCCAATGAACTGCGCTTTGAAGAATTTATGCTTGACGATGCCGAATATGTTTTGATTGGCTACGGTATTGTTTCACGAATTTTAAAAACCGTGGTCGAAGACCTTCGTCGTGCCGGATATAAATTTGGTCTGCTCAGACCAATTACACTGTTTCCGTTTCCAAAACAGAAAATCAATGAATTGGGTGATCAGGCAAAGAAATTCCTGGTTGTTGAGATGAGTAATGGCCAGATGGTGGAAGATGTCCGCCTGGCTCTAAATGGCAAAAAATCTGCTGAATTTTATGGCCGGATGGGCGGCGTGGTGCCAACTGCCGGTGAAATTTTGGACAGAGCCAAACAGCTTATAGTAAAGTAACCGGGCAGGGAGAAATTATGTCAAATAAAGTACTGAGAAAACCTGAAAGTTTTTATGATATATATGAACGCAATCCCAGCGCGGATAAGAAAATGCCGCATTATTGTCCGGGTTGCGGACATGGCAATGTGCATAAATTTATAGCTGAAGCCCTTGATGATTTTGAAGTCGCCGATCGGACCATCTTTGTCAGTCCGGTTGGGTGCAGCGTTTTTGCCTATTATTATTTTGATACAGGCAATATCCAGGCCGCCCATGGACGGGCGCCGGCAGTTGCCACCGGAGTGAAGCGAACCCATCCCGGAAGCATCGTTATCAGCTATCAGGGGGATGGTGATCTGGCCGCAAT
The DNA here is from genome assembly GCA_020720405.1 of Caldithrix sp. Lineage (GTDB taxonomy): Bacteria > Calditrichota > Calditrichia > Calditrichales > Calditrichaceae > DYOS01. The sequence goes on from DYOS01000146.1 coordinate 4,824, forward strand.
TGGTACCGCAGAAATTCTGCATGCTGCCAACCGCGGTGAAGGAATCACTGTTTTTTTTGTCAATAATGCGATTTACGGCATGACTGGCGGCCAGATGGCGCCGACGACACTGATAAACCAGCCGACAACAACCAGTCCAAACGGGCGTAATCCGCGCAACGAGGGTTATCCGATTAAAGTTGCTGAACTGATCAGTCAGCTCGAGGCGCCGGTCTATGTGGAAAGAGTTGCCCTGTTTGACAACAAACACCGGGCGCAGGCTCGTCTGGCAGTCCGTAAGGCTATTAAAAACCAAATTGAGAATAAAGGTTTCTCCCTGGTTGAGATTCTGTCCCCTTGTCCTTCCGGCTGGGGTATGACACCGGTTGATTCCATGCAGTGGATAAAAGACAGCATGCTGCCCAATTTTCCGCTGGGCGTGTACCGTGATTTAACAAAAGATGTTGAGCCGTATGTTATTGAAAAACTGAATCCCACGGCGGCTGAGATAATGGAGAAAATTGAAATCAGCCAGAGAGAGAATAGAATTTTTACAAAGGCATCACCCGCTGAGCAATATAAAAACCCGCAAATCAAAGTAGCCGGCTTCGGAGGACAGGGCATATTACTGCTCGGTGCCGCACTGGCCCAGGCCGGGATGCTGAATGATTACCATGTTTCCTGGCTGCCATCGTACGGACCGGAAATGCGCGGCGGGACGGCAAATTGCCATGTCAATATCCGTGACATCGAAGTCGGCTCACCGGTTGTTTCCAATCCGTCTGTGCTTATTGCCATGAACCGGCCTTCGCTGGAAAAATTTGAAGCGGATGTCGTTCCGGGTGGTATTATTATGTATGATTCATCCCTGATTGAAATTACGGTGACCAGAAAAGATGTTGAAGTACTGGCCATACCTGCAACCCAAATGGCGGATCAGCTGGGAAATACCCGAACTGCCAATATGATCACTATGGCGGCCTATGCCGGTTACACCGGTTTGTTCTCCAAAGAAACTTTGTATGAAACCCTGAAAAGTGCCATTAAACGCCCCAAACTGATTGAAATTAATCAGAAGGCGGTAGACGCGGGTTATGACTTCGGTTTAAAAAACCGTAACAAGTAAGAAGTACCATCTCTAAAAAAAGCTGCCTGCGGGCAGCTTTTATTTTGAAGTTCAGGCTGGTACGCCAAACTCAAATTTAATGCGGCCTTGGAAAACATAACGAAACGGATTGATCCCGCCCCGCAGGCTGTTGCAGAATCCCTTAACCTGATTAATTCATAAATTTGGGCTAAAGCCCTGGGTAGTGGGTTCTCATTATCCCCAGTCCCGCAGGTGCGGGACGGGGCTATAACGAACTCCTTGATTTTCATAGACTTTAGTCAATTAAAAAATTCATTTATGAATTATTCAGGTTATTTC
>DYOS01000029.1 GCA_020720405.1 Caldithrix sp.
GGTCAGTAAAATGGACACGATTTCCCCTCTGATTTGCCGCTGAGATTGTCGGGAAAATAGGCCAAAACTTGATTAAGTGAAAAAAGATGATGAAAGAGGATCAGGAATTGAGAATTGAAGAGTCTCCTAACAATGCCACCCTGATCCCGCAAGGCAGGCTGTTGCAGAAGTTCTTGTAACAGTCATGCTGAGCAGAGCGAAGCATCCCCTCGGGATGACAAGTTTTCGGTCTCGCCTCATGCGGAGTGAGAAATCTATAAAAAAAATCCGCCACCGGATGACACGGATTTTCAGTCTATTCTCTGTTCCGTGTCCACTTTTTCCCGGAGCGGTTCTGGTCAGGCCGTTGTCCGGCTGGCCGGACGGGATTTTTGCAATGGTGTGAACAGAGATTTAATACGCAGGGATGCCCGGTACCAGCTATCCTGCCAGTAGCGGCTCATCAGTATTTTTTTCATTTCATTGTCCGCTTCCCAGAATACTTTCTCAAAAGGTGTTGGCGGACGGAGTTCATCAAACTGGGTGGAGTACCCAAACTGGCGCAACTGGTCACCGGCCATTTTTTCAAAACGGCGCTGCTGACCTTTGCTCATTTTAGATTTCCACTTGTTGAAATTGCCGGCTTTAAGATCATATGGCAGATGAGCAGCAATAAAATCAATCAATTGGTTGCCGGCATCATCGATACCAAAAAAGTTGACCAGGCTGGCAAAAACATCAACCGGGTTGCTCAGTAAATCTTCATAGCGGATGGTCAGGTGCTGACCGGGCTTTAAACGGGTAAAAAAGGCTTCGACCAAAGCTGTTTTTTTCTGCCAGTCTTCCGCAGCCTTAAAACTATTTTTTGCACCAAAGGGCGTCTCAAATTCGGATAAAGCCACATCGCGGCCGTCCCGGATAATATGCAGAAACTGGGCATCCGGATAGAGTTCATGCAGCACCGGCAGATGATATATATATTCGGGTGTTTTGTCTCCCCAGCGCTCCATGCCATGATATTCTGCAAACTGCCCGAACACAGTACTCAGGACATCCGCATAATTTTTTCCTGTATAATTTGCAATAGCTGCCCCGGGATTGAAATCAAAATCAAAACGCTTTTTTATCCGCTTAAAATACCGTTCAGCGGCGATATCTTTTATCAGCCGGGCAGCATTGGCTTTGTCAGACAGGTCGCCGTAATGCTTCAGATTCTGATAAAAACGAATGATGAATTGACTTTCGGTACCAAAATTTATTTTCAGATATTTCCGGATCAGTTTGATCAGAACGCTGGTGCCGGACCGTCCATGGCCGATCACAAAAACAGGTGTCAGGCGGGCATGCCTGACCTGCAAATCAGGTAAAATTTCCTGCTCGATCATAATTTCCTCCATTGAATTGGCGGATGATCCCCAGAACAGGTTAGAAATTGATTAACTTTAGGTTAGATAAAAATTAATAAAGGGATAAAGTGCGCCCGGCCACAAGCCGCATCACTGCTTTGGATACATGGCCTGCAGCGCTAAATAATTGATACTGTGGTGTTCATTCATATAGGAAAAATATTTATCCAGCCGGTCGAGGTAGCGCTGCACGTCCTCGTTGGTTTTATTGTATTTCGAACCCATCGGCATCAGTTCGTTGGAATGAAACATCATATTCAGCACCGTGGCCCCGTTGCGGATTTGCTGTTCGCTCAGTTCGATCATCTGGCGCAGGTTGGCATAACTTGGCCGCAGCCAGAACAGGTCTAAACCAAAAGCTTTTTTCAGCAGGCGGCGCGCCCCGATATTGGGCAAAGATGTGTAGCGGGCCGCCAGCCACTTCGCTATCGGCCGGTTAAAACCGACCGTCAGCGGCACCTCGTACAATTTCGATTTTCCGGCTTGTCTGACATTTTTTTCATCCAGAAAATAGGGTTCAATCGATGGCAGATAGCCGAAGCCCGGCTCAAATTTCATTTTTGCCTGGCGGAAAGGAACGACACTTGTATCCACCGTGTAGCCCAATTCGAGCAAAACCGGTACGGTGGATTCGTCAAAGCCATAGCGTCCGGCGCGGTACGTTTTTGGTTGCTCACCTGTCGATTGGGCAATGGCTTCAGTCAGCATTTTCATCTTTTTGTACTGCAATTCGGGTGGCAGATTGTGGGTGAAAGAGTTGGCAACGGTCCGTTCTTCCTCGTAAGGCGGATTGACCCAGGGGTGAAGGTGGGTGCCGATTTCCGCATTCTGCCCGCGGCGGAAACCATTCAAAATCTGCATGGCGGCCTCATTGACCGCCACCGGGTAATCGATTAAGTAAGTGGCAACCACGCCATGTTTGTTAAACACCTCCTGCAAAGCCGGCAGGTATTTGATATTTTCAACCGTGTACTGACTGTGGTCTTCGTAGGCGCTGCCCCATTCGCGTTCTTCTTCGGTGTCGATGGTAACTAAAAAACGAATCATTTTTCTATCCTTGTTCTGTTCTCTGGTTAAAATCGTCTCAACCACCGGCAGCTTGAAGATATTTCAAAAAAGATTCTGCACAGATAGTTATGACCGATTGCGCCCAAAATAAAATTTTGAATCCCTGACTCAGGTGAGTGAATGGATAGCTGCTTTACCGGATCAATTTTAGCGCTGATGGTGAGTTATAATTTCCGATTGGTAAGCAACGCCTCAAAATGGGGATCGTAATCCCCAAATTCAATTAAATTTGGTGATCATATTCCCCAAATTAACAGATACCGGATTTATCTGATTTTATGCGGATTACAAAATTGGGGTAGCACCGGAATAAACCAGATCATTCACATAAAGCACAGCAAAAGCCGCATAAAAATTCCATCCGTTTTGTGATATGCAGTTTTATTCAGAATGAATAACTAGTTCATCAACATCTTTCGATACTCATCTTAAAAAAAGGCGCGCAGTTCGGCTTGTCCGCTGTGAATGATTTTCTCAAATCCGGCCTCATCGCGTCCGGAATACTGCAAACTGAAGACTATATTTTTGGCCACCGTGTATTCACTGTGCAATTGCCAGGTTTTGGAAAGACCGGCCCGTTTACCCTGTGCCATTTCAAAAGGCACAACCAGGTTTAAGGGATTTTTGGTTATGCTGACTTTCTGCAGATTGTATTCAGCGCTAAAACGACCTTTGGCAGGCCAGGCATAATTCAGCCGCAGGCGGGCCAGCAGGTACCATAAATCCAGGGGATAGGTGCTGACAGCATTTGATTCCAGTCCGGCGGTGTTTTCGAGGCCGAACTCCCAGCGCTTGATTGGCCGCCAGGAAGTACGCTGTTTACCATACCAGCCGCTGATATTCCGGTTCCGGGAAACGGCTGCGGCGCTGATCCGGCGCAGATTTTTATTGCTGATTTCATTCTGGGTCTGGATTTCACTGCTTATCCGCCAGTCGGCCTGAACACTGCGTTCGATGTTCAGCCGGTCTTCATTTTCACCGGCATCCAGATATTGGTTGAACAAATCATCGCGGTAGCGGTAGCGCAACCGCCATGAAAGCGCACGGTTTTGGCGGTTGATAAAAATATCCTGGTTATAAATAATACTGCCCCGGATAGTCTGATCGCCCTGGAATTTATTCAGATTCAACAGGTAAATGGAGGCCAGTTTTTTCTCGCCGGTTTCTTCATCAAAGCGCAGATAGGTTTCGCCGCTGAGCAAACTCAGCCATTTTCCCGCTGCATTAGTTTTACCGGCGGCCTGTTTTGAAAAATCAAAGAGTAAGCGCCAGGAAGTTTCCAGTTTGGTAACCGGTTTAAACTGCCCGGAGGGTAAAATAAAGAGAACAAAATTTCCGTCCGGGTCGGGTACATATTCAGAGAGCTGCTCATCGTAGCGGTACAGACCGCGGCCCTGCCCCACTTCGAGATAAATTTTTTCTTTCAGGGCAGTCTGTTCGGTGGAAATACGGTATTGCCAGCCCAGGCTCAGGCTGCGGCTGGTATTGCGGCGGTTCAGATTGACTTCGGCCAGATTGGTTGAACGGTCCTGCCAGGTGGTGTCCTGCAGGGTCACATCGCTGTACAGTGCTTTTAGCGAGTCAACCTGAACGGCTTCAAAGCGCCGGGTATAGTCTTTTTCCCGGAAAACCAGGCGCAAATTTCCGCTGGTCAGTTCCAGATTTTTCAGTTCGAGCCTTGTTTCGGCGGTCTGCGACCAGGCCTGGCCGACCAATTTACCATTGGCTGCCACATCGTACAGGTAATCCTGTCTCTGACCGTAATCCAGAAAACCATCGACATGGCGCCGGTTGAGCAGCCCGAGGCGTAAACCATATTCATCATAAACAAAGCCGGAAATCTGCCGGGACACATTGCGCCGGTCCTCGCGCTGATAACGTAATTCGGGACTGAACCAGCCCAGGGGATGACCAACTCCGGCCTGGTAGCGCTGCCACAAATTCCGGGAAGACAAGGTGGTGATTCTGCTTTCGATGCGCTCGGTTAAAGCCCGGCCGCTCCAGCCGTCACGGTTTTCAAGGTAAAGGCTAAGGCCCTGGCGGGAAGAATTGAGCGTGCTCTTTTTCAACTGACCGATATTTGCTTTAAGGCGGAGATTTTTACGCGGCAGATATTGCAGATTACCCTGCAGACTTTGTTCCTGGCTACTCTGGGCCTGGCTGTTCAGAATGTTCCAGAAGGAATTATAATCGGCCCGGTTCAACCGGCTGGCACTGGTAAAATGTTCATCAATCTGCCGGCCTTCCACCTGCCACGATAAGGAACCCAGAGCTAAACCAGCCAGACCAATTTCCCGTTCAGCCTGGGCGGCTTCAATGCTCCAGGCCAGCCCAATATTATCTCCGTCATTCAAAGCAGACAAAACGTTCCGGTCCTGGCGTGAGAGCGCAGTTTCAGCCCGCACAGTAAGACCGGAAGCCGCTGTCCACTCCAGGTCAATATCGGTTAACTCCAGACTGGAGGGTAAAGGCAGCAGAACCAGGGGCAGGTAACTTCCGGCACCTGGGCCGGCAAAACGGTACACCCCGAGCCGGTCGCGGACATAATCGCCCAAACCGTTGCCGACATAGCTGAAGCGGACCTGATAGTCGCCCTGTCCGGCGCCGCGGTAACGGTAAATGCGCAGAGCCTGCCCGGCGATAACCGTATCGATGGCGCTGTAGCTGCCGGCGGAATCACTGACTGCGGTTACCCCGCTGCGCACGGCGGAAAGGGGATCATCACCGGCAGCACGGATAATTTCTTTGTCTTCGGCTGAAAGATTTGTCCCGCTTTCGAATAACTGACCCGGATCATCTTTTTCCAGAAAATAACGGGCGCCGATCTTCCAGGATGGGCCAATCTGATTGCGGGTTATGGCACTGTAAACATTGCGGTTGAACTGCTGGTCGGACGGGAAGTACTCAAAATCGGCCTCGAGGCGCGAGGCGCTGGTGATCAGCCGGTTATTGGTAAATGTGATCTGGCCGTTGCCGTATTCGATAATATAATCGTTGCTTTCGCCGCGCTGCATTTCCTGCCCGTCAATCCATATTCGTTCGGTTCCGGCCAGAACCACAATGTCGGTCCGCCCGTTTTCGCCGGTTAACTGGTAGGGGCCCTGCCGCCCTTCCTGACCGATCAGCAAAATGTGATTGAAATAGCCGCGGGTGGTTCCGGCGGTTACCCCGGCCTGCTGTTTGCGGTAATCACCGGATAATGTTAAACCCTGCAATTTGCGCGACAGACGGGCAAAGCGGGTGTCATCGTAAAAAAGGTTAAAATCGCCGACGGTACCCGATAGGTATGGGCTTTTAAAGTGCACAAAGACTTTATCCACTTCATTCAGGCTCTGGGTATTGCCTTCAGGTTGGATCGGGGTAGCCTCATCGGTCAGGGCGGCGACAATTTCCACCTGTTCAGTCAGCTGTCCGGCAATTTCCAGATTCAGCCCGGAGTTTAGAGTGAGATCCTGGTTGGAACCAATGCGCACACCGCGCATCAGGCTGCCGCTGGTATTAAGTCCGGGCGGCATTTCGGCAAAAGGATTATGAAGTTGGCGGGCCGGCTGGACGGAAAGGATTTTGCTCAGGGAATCGCCGGCAGGAATGCTGCTCCGGCTTGTATCAAACAGAGCCAGGCGGCGGGGCAGATTAAAGGGCTGCCGCTTGTAGCGGATATGCAGCGTATCGCCGGGCTGAAGCGGAACATAAAATTCAATACGCTGCTCATTGACCAGGCTAAAATCTGTGATGGTCAGCGGAATGCCGTTTTTTTTGATATCCAGTGTCTGCGGCTTCAGGTAATGATGGGCCGGAAACACCCAGAAAGTTGCTTTACTTCGGGCCACCATCGCCGAATCAACCTGCCAGGGATCCGCTGGGATAAGGGTTTGAGACTGTGCCGGGCGGAGAAAAAGAAGCAGAATAAAGGGCAGGTATCGTTTCATTACCTGTGCTTCTCAGGTGCAGCAGTCAGAATCAGGGCATCTTCATCGAGAATCAAGACCCGGAAAGGCAACCTGTCATCTTTGAACAGGGCAATATCACGCGGTTGTCTGAGCGGCTGACCCGATTGCCAGGTAACCGGCTCGGTCACCCGGCGCCGCAGATCATAATAAAAAAGCAGACCAGCCTGACTGTCGGTTATCCATAAACCGGCTTCATCGGCGGCCAGACCGCAGGGCTGCTGCATCAACGGGTGGGTCAGTTCTTCAAGATAGCTGCCGAATGAATCAAAAAGGAGAATGGCTGAACGACCCGGATCGCTGACCGCAATACGATTATTGGCAAGAAGCTCGAGTTGACAAGGGTTAGTTAAACTGGCCAAACCGGATTCATAGCCGCCGAAAACCAGTTCAGGCGAACCTTCGCGATTGAATTTGATGATCCGGTTGGCCGACTGTTCGAGAATATACAGGTTATTCTGAGAATCGATGAGCAGGCTGCGTACCTCGGCAAACTGGAATTCAGGCCGGGCCCCGGGGTTGGAAACCAGTTCGGAAATAAAATTAAACTGGCGGTCATAGCGCAGAATACGCTGATTATTATAGTCGGCTACAAAAATGTTTATCGCTGAACCGGCCCGGATATCCGCCGGGCGGTCAAATTGTTCGTAACCAAAGCCGAAACCTCCAACCACTCTTTGCAAATTGAGTTGCGCATCGAGCAATAAGATGCGGTGGTGACCGCTGTCGACAATGAAAATAGTACCGTCGGCTCCAATATCGATGGCCTGGGGTTGGAGCAGGGTTAGGTTTTGCGGGCCAAATGTATTGATGCGACCGGTCTCCTGAAGAAACGGCTGGGCGGATAAAAGGCAAAACGAACTGAAAATAAGCAGGGAAATACAGCGCATGGCAAAATGTAGAGGCCGCTCCGCAGGTTTTCAAGCGGGTTGCTTTCAATCCGGGGTAAAGAAACGGAGTGGGAAAAGCGGAGAAAGAAGAGAGCAGCCTAAAAAAAATGAACAGCCGGGTAAAACAGTAGGCAGCATAAAGCAGTAAGGAAATCGGTGTGTTGCGGTGTCCATCGGTGGCTTATAAAAATTTAACAGAATAAACAGGATGAAATAAAAAATTGTCATTGCTGAATGCAAAAGGACAGAACGATAGTGTCAGCCCGGATTTGCTTGTTTCAGGTTGGTTTGATAAAATTGCCAAAAAATCAAATCAACCTATGAAAAAAGCATTAGTAACGGGCGCCAGCGGATTTATCGGCAGTTTTTTGGTTGAGCATCTACTGGCGGCCGGTTATCAGGTTAAAGTAATAATCCGCACCTCGAGCAGTCTGGAATGGCTGGCTGACCTTGATGTGGAATGTTTATATGGCCGGCTCGATGACCGGCAGTTGCTCGAGCGGGCTGTGCGCGATGTGGATTACATCTTTCATTTGGCCGGTAAAACCAGAGCACAAACCGATCGTTCGTTTTATGAGATAAACTATAAGCTGACCAAAAACCTGCTGGAAATCGTCAGCAGATCAAATCCGGGTTTGAAGAAATTCACTTATCTCAGTTCATTTGCTGCGGCCGGACCCAGCCGGACCATCGATCCGGTTACCGAAGAGGATTCGCCGGCGCCGGTTTCTTCCTTTGGTAAAAGCAAGCTGGCCACCGAACGATTATTTTTTAACAATCCGCCTGTTTTTCCCTTTGTCATACTTCGTCCGGCGCTTGTTTTCGGGCCGCGTGACCGGGTCAGTCTGCAATTTTTCAGACTGCTGAATAAAAGCGTTATTCCGCAGATTAACGGAATGGATCATTATGTTAGTCTGATTTATGTCAAGGACCTGGTCAATGCCCTGCTGGCTGCTGCAGAATCAGAAGAAACGAATCAAAAAATCTATTTTGTCGCTGCACCCAAAGCCTATTCGGTCAGCGAATTATCAAGACTGACCCTTATACTGTTGGGGAAGAAAGGTTTTCGGCTCCACGTACCCCATAAGTTTCTGGCCGGGTATGCTAATTTTAAAAATGTACTTCACGGATTTTTCAAGGGGCAGGGCAATTTGAATTCGGATTTGGTTAATGAATTGAAATACTCTTTTTGGATCTGCTCTTCTGCTAAATTTCAGGAAGAACTTCCTTTCTCTGAATTCCACTCCATGGAAGAATCCCTGCAGGAGACCATCGACTGGTATTCTGGTTATGGCTGGTTATAAAATCCGGATATGAATAATTCGGCTCCGAATAACAATCCCTCACCACTCTGGCCCCGTATTAAACGATTTTACCACCAAAAGCCGTTTCTGGCCGCCCTGCTTTTATTTCTTGGTCTGATTGGAATGGTCATTCCTGTAATTCCGGGAATCGTACTGGTGATCCTGGCTATCGGACTGTTCAAGAAAGGCTGGACACGGTACTGGCCGCGCAAACAGCGACCGGGTGACGGATGAGATGTGGTATCATTTTTTACCCCTTCTAAACGGTTGCTCCGTGATTGAACAAGAATATCCACTAAAAAACTGATCCGATCCCAAAAAGGCTGGCTTGGTGAGATGATCAGTAATCCGGATTATTTATACCCGTATTGACCGGAAAAGTCAGGGCGTTTCGGGACGAGCCGCAACCTGTTACGGCATCCATTCTGTCTGTTCAACAAAACAGGTGATGCTTCTTTTTATTGATTTCGAAAAGGGTGTTGAGTTCTTTCTGATAGCAGCGGCAGAGGTAAATCAGAACCGTATTTACCCGAAATTGAGCGATAGAAAATAAGGAAGCAGGCCAGCCATTAATTATATTATTAGCCGCAAAATCCATCAAGAAGCGCTAAGAAATCAAATTCCAACACCACAGCTACAAATTAAATAACCAAATCTTTCTTTTTTTTCCTTCGTGTACTTCGTGGCTTGGTGGGAGTTTTTTTTAGCCGCAAAGTCCCCCAGGCAGGCTGTTACAGAAAGGCTGTTTTTCCCTGTCATTCCGCCGGAGCGGAACAAGTTTCCGAGGAGCCTGCGCCGAGGAATCTATGTTTTTATTAAACTTATAGATTTCTCTCCCCGATAAATCGGAGATCGAAAACCTGTCCCGTGCAGACGGGATGACCGTTTTAGGGATTCTGTAACAACAGGCAAGGGAAGAGAAGTGAAAAATTTGAATTACCTGATTTTTCCGACACCTGTTTTCAAAATAATGGAGAATTTTATGCTCATCCTGGTGCCCCTGGTGGGGCACGGATAAATTATTTGTCAGTAAGAGTTGAAATGCAGCCATTCAACTACGCCAGATTTAAGTCTGCTGCAAAGTTTATTTCAGACGGATCGATAGGCATCCGGTTCAAGCAGCGGAACAACCGCACTGATAACAGCCGATTCAAAAGCAGCACGGCGGGTAATCAGGTTTCTGCTGAGAATGCCAAATGCACCTTTATTTGATCGCACATCAATCTGACCGGAATACGCATCGATCACTTCGGCCAGTTCCCGCTTTTTTTCAAATAATTCATAAGAGATTGACGGGGGCAGCGTAATCAGCGCTGAGGCCCCGAAATAAGAGCGGTCTCCATCCGTGGCAAAAACCCAGTTCTGCAAAAAGGTTTGATTTTCTTCCCGGTACACACCACCCTCCATGCCCAGGGCAATGTGCCGCTGGCCATTTGTTTCGAAATGGCTGAGGATATATTCGGCCCGCTGCCGGGCGCCATCCTTTATTTCGGCCAGGGTCAGGGGCATGTCCGGCACAGTGGTTTTTGTGGGAATAGCAATGATTCGAAAGGCTGGCGGGTTAATAAAAAAAGCCTTTCCCAGTTTGGAAAAGGCCTGTTTTACTGCATCAAGTTTTGCCTTGTTTGTAGAGCCGGTCAGGATGATCATTCGGTTTGTGCACTGGAATCGGCCGGTACGGTGGTTTCCTCAACCGGAACGGTTGGCACCTCTGTCGGTTGTTCGGTTTCAGGCTGAAGATTTTCCTGCTCCGGTTCAGTTGTTATGGTTGAGTCGGCAGCGGCTTCATACTCTGGTTCGGCGGTCTGTATGGTTTCCGGAATAAGGTTATCCATATTTCCTTCTTCTTCCTCAGCCGGTTGTTCAACCGGGCTTTCACTTTTTCCGGCCGCTTCTGCAGCTTCAGCTTTGGCCTGATCAGCGGCAGCGAGCTGGGCTTCAGTCAATTCAATTTCTGATGTGTCCTGCGGATTCTGGACTTTTATTTTGGCCAGGTTAACCAGCTCCGATTCCGGGTAAAGCAGAATAACTTTCTGATAGTAAGCAGCAGCTTCATCGAACTGGCCAAGCTTTGCACTGACCAAACCACTGCGGTACAGAGCTTCCGCTTTGGCGGCGGTCAGTTCGCTGTCTTCGTAATTACTGGCTTTTCTATAATATTGAAGTGCCTCGCGGTAATCTGTGGTATCGGTGGAGAAGATTCCCGGGTTAAAACTGGCGAAATTTTCCATCAGACGACCTAACTGCAGATAAATTTCAGGAACCCGTTCCGGAATAATATTTTCCCGCAGCAGCCTGAGCAGCAACTGGCTCTGATCTTCGTAACGCTGAAGTTTTTCCAGGGCGGAAGCCATTTTTAACTGGGCGTCGATATGCAGATCGGAAGTTGGGAAATGGATTAACAAATTACCGTAAGATTCCAGGGCTTCCTGGTAATTGTGTTCTTTCATCAGCTGGTCGCCTTTGGTCAGGTATTCCTGCGGTGCAGCCGGGGTGAGTCCTTCGCCTTTTTTACCTTTTGAACACTGAAGCAGGAAAATCGAAAGAATGAATAAGAAAAGTAAGATTCTGAATCTCATAATAGCTCCCACTATATGATTTGTGCTGTCATTGAAGCCATTGCTTTAAGGGTTTCGCTGATAATACCATTTTCATCTAAGGTAGTCAATTGGCCGTTCCGGTAAACCCATTGTCCGTCAATCATCAGGTGCTCAACATCTGCACTTTTCGAAGCATAAACGAGACGGGCATAAATATTTTCGTAAGGCAGAGCGTGAATTGCCTCATTCCGGATAAAACAAATATCGGCTTTTTTGCCCGGTTCTAAACTACCGATTTCTTTTTCAAGATGAAGAGCCCGGGCGCCGTCGATAGTTGCCATGGCCAATACCTGCCCGGCCGGCATAGCTTCCGCTCCGTAAAACGGCTTCTGGATCAGGGCGGCATGACGCATTTCGGTGAATATATCCAGGTTGTTATTGCAGGGCGCACCGTCAGCGCCCAGAGAAACACGGATTCCCCTGTTCAGGTAATCGGGTATCGGGGCAATACCTGAACCTAATTTCAAATTAGCGCTGGGACAGTGCAGCACCCGTACACCATAATCTCTGAGAATTTCCCGCTCCGGCTCGTCGGTCCAGACACAATGGGCCAGGCAGAGTTTGTCATCGGTCAGGCCGAGTTTTTGAAAAAGCCTGATATTGCGCAAACCGAACCGCTCTTCAACCAGACGGATTTCGTCGCGGTTTTCGGAAGCATGGGTATGGTACAGGGTATCAAATTCCCGGCTTAGTTTTTTTGTTTTAACCAGCAATTCTTCGCTGCACGAAACGGCGAAACGTGGTGCAAAGGCATAGCGCAAACGTCCGCCGGATGTGTTATGCCAGTTTTCGGCCAGGCGCTGGCTTTCAGCCAGGCTGTCTGCGGTGCTTTCCTGCAAACCGGCCGGATAGATACCGAAGTCCATCATGGTTTTACCGGAGTAGCCGCGGATGCCGCTTTCACGCATGGCCTCAAAGACAGCATCCTGATGATGAACCGTGCCCATATCCAGAATGGTTGTGGTGCCGCCTTTGAATAATTCGGCAATCCCGAGCCGGGCACTGAGACTTAGCGTTTCATAAGTATGCCGGCCTTCAAAGGGCCAGATTTTTTTCTGAAGCCAGTCCAGTAACAGCAGATCATCAGCAAAATTGCGGAACAGGGTCTGGCAGAGGTGAATGTGGGTCTGGATGAATCCCGGGGTGATAATATAACCCGCGGCCTCGAATACTTCATCGGCTTTCTGCCGTGACGGCTGGGCTGAAATCTCCTCTATCCGGTTACCATTAATAAGGATATTGCCACGCAGAATCCGGCGCTGTTCATCCATCGTCACGATCAGGGCATCTTTAATTAGTACGGTCTTGCTCATGCACTCACTTTCGTTTCTTCAGAAAAGATAAAATTCAGGCCGCTTTATTACAAAAAAATATCACTCGCGGAACTTTGCGGAATTTGTTATAAACCTTGACACCCAAGTGGTGGTTCTTTATTTTTGCTTTTCTTTTCAATGAAAAAATGCTCTAAAAATGTAAGGAGTTCTCCATGAGTATACGGGTTGCCATCAACGGTTTCGGACGTATCGGACGTTTAGTGTTTAAAGCGAGTCAGAATGATCCTGAAGTGGAAATTGTTGCTATTAATGATCTGACGGATGCAAAAACTTTAGCCCATCTTTTAAAATATGATTCGGTACACGGCCGCTATCCGGTTCCTGTCTCGGCCGAAGGTGATATTCTGGTGGCCGGAAAGCACAAGGTAAAGGTATTTGCGGTGAAGGATCCGGCAGCACTGCCCTGGAAGGATTTGAATGTGGATGTGGTTGTGGAATCAACCGGTGTGTTCACCAAGCGCGAACAGCTCGAAAAACATCTTGCTGCCGGTGCCCGCAAGGTTGTACTGACCGTTCCGGCCAAGGATGAAATAGACAACACCATCGTCATCGGTGTAAATGAAGATTCATTGCGTGCCGAAGATAAAATTGTCTCCAATGCTTCCTGCACCACAAACTGTCTGGCCCCGGTGGCCAAGGTTCTTCATGATACTTTTGGCATCAAACGCGGCCTGATGACCACCATCCATGCCTATACCAATGATCAGCAGATTCTCGACCTACCCCATAAAGACCTGCGCCGGGCCCGCGCCGCCTCTGTCAGCATGATTCCGACCACAACCGGTGCAGCCAGAGCTGTCGGTAAGGTTATTCCAGCCCTGAAAGGCAAACTCGATGGTATGGCCATGCGTGTTCCAACCAGCGACGGCTCTATCGTTGATCTGGTAGTTGAACTGAGCAGACCGGTAACCATCGAGGAAGTTAATGCAGCAATGAAAGCTGCGGCTGATGGACCGATGAAAGGCATTCTGGAATACACTGAAGATCCGATTGTTTCGGTTGATGTGGTCGATAATCCGCATTCCAGTATTTTTGACAGTCTCTCCACTTCTGTTATGGACGGTAATATGGTTAAGGTTTTATCATGGTATGATAACGAGTGGGGCTATTCCAGCAGGGTAGTTGACCTGATTAAAATGGTTGCCAAAAAATAATTATTGAAGGCTGTCCCAGTGACAGCTTTTTTTTTGATTTATCCATCCGGAGTAGGTGGTCCGGAATAAAATACAGGAGATTGGCTATGGCAAAACTGACCATTGATCAACTGGATCTGAAAAATAAAAAAGTACTGATGCGATGTGATTTCAATGTACCCTTTGATGAACAGATGAATATTACCGATGACCGGAGGATTACGGCTTCACTCCCGACCATCACAAAGGCTTTGGAAATGGGTGCCGCTGTTGTACTATGCAGTCATCTGGGTCGGCCTAAAGGCGGTCCGGAAGATAAGTACCGGCTTCATCCGGTAGCGAAAAGACTAAGCGAACTTCTGAAAAAAAATGTCGTCATGGCACCAGATTGTATCGGTAGTGAAGTCAATCAGCTAAAGAGTAATCTGCAAGCCGGTGATGTGCTGCTTCTGGAAAATCTGCGTTTTCACAAAGAAGAAGAGAAGAATGATTCCGGATTTGCCAAAGAACTCGCTTCGGGGATGGATGTATTTATAAATGATGCCTTTGGCTCGGCTCACCGGGCTCATGCTTCGACCGAAGGTGTGACTCATTTTTTTAAGCAGTCGGCGGCCGGTTACCTGATCGGGAAAGAGCTGAAATATTTGGGGGAGGTAGTTGAAAATCCGGCCCGGCCCTTTGTTGCTGTATTGGGTGGAGCAAAAATTTCGGGGAAAATCGATGTCATCCGGAATCTGATGGACAAAGTAGATCAGCTTATTATCGGTGGCGGGATGGCCTATACTTTTTTTAAAGCTCAGGGATTTGGGATCGGGACTTCACTCTTGGAAGAGGATAAAATTGAACTGGCTGCAGATCTTTTAAACGAAGCGGTGAGAAAACAAAAAACGCTTCTTTTGCCGGTGGATGTAAAAATTGCCGCGGCATTTGCCAATGATGCTGAAGCCAGAGTTGTTGATATAAAAAATATTCCACCGGATTTTATGGGTCTTGATATTGGTCCTGAAACCATGAAATTGTTTGCCAATGTCATCAGCTCAGCCAGAACTATTGTCTGGAACGGCCCGACCGGCGTTTTTGAAATGCCCAATTTTGCCCATGGCACCCGGGCAATGGCCGAAGCTATCGCCTCAGCCACAGGCAGCGGGGCGGTCAGTGTTGTCGGAGGCGGAGATTCTGCTGCGGCCGTTGCCCAGTATGATATGGAAGACCAGTTTACCCACATTTCGACCGGGGGCGGCGCTTCACTGGAATTTCTTGAAGGAAAAGTTTTACCGGGAATTGCGGCCTTAACGGAACTCAGAAGGGATTACGAATGAGAAAGAAATTGATTGCCGGCAACTGGAAAATGTTTAAGACCAATTCGGAAGCCCTGCAATTGGCCAATCAGGTCAAAATAAAAACAACCGAGATCAGCAAAACTAAAATAGTAATGTGTCCGCCTTTTACAGCATTGGCGGCCGTTGCCGATGTTGTGCGCGGTACAAAAATTGGCGTCGGTGCGCAGAACCTGTATTGGGAAAAAGAGGGCGCCTTCACCGCTGAAATTTCCGCCGGTATGATTAAAAGCACCGGTGCGGCTTATGTTATCATCGGTCACTCGGAACGCCGGCAGTATTTTGGTGAAACCGATGCCACGGTAAACAAAAGATTAATCTCTGCCCTGGAAAACGGATTGACGGCAATTGTCTGTGTCGGTGAAACCCTGAACGAGCGGGAAGCCAATGTGACCCGTGATGTGGTCGGAAAGCAGATCCGCGGCGCTTTTAACGGCATCACGGCCTCCGATTTCAGCCAGATCATCGTTGCCTATGAACCGGTTTGGGCAATAGGTACCGGTAAAACTGCAACACCGGATCAGGCCCAGGAAGTACACGCCTACCTGCGTCAGGTGATGGCCGATGAAAAAGGGCGGGAAATTGCAGAATCGTTACAGATTCTATACGGTGGAAGTGTTAAACCGGAGAATGCCAGTGAGCTTCTTTCCCAAAAGGATATTGACGGCGCTTTGGTTGGCGGTGCCTGTCTGAATGCAGATTCTTTCGGAGCGATCATTCATTCGGCAGAAGCGCTCTAAAAAAACTTGCCATCATTTTTGATGCAGGTTATATTCGCCGCTTCGCTGAATTAAAGGAGTTGGGATTAAATGTATACCTTTTTAGTAATACTGTTTGTGTTGCTTAGTTTCATTATGGTTGTCGGCATTTTACTACAAGCCGGTAAAGGACAGGGCTTAGCCGGATCAGTTGGCGGCGGTCTTGGTATCAGTTCGGCTTTGGGAGCACGCGGTGCGGCTGATTTTTTACAGAAATCGACGACCTGGTTGGCTGTTCTTTATATGACCCTGGCCATTGCCATCGGTTATATTTATAAAACAAATGCTGAGACGACACAGCAAAGCCTGATTCAGCAGCGTACACAGGAACAACAGGCGATTCCTTCGCCCAACGTGCCTCTGGCGCCCGGACAGGATAATACGACACCCGAAACTCAAGAATAAATCTGCTGGAGTGGTGGAATTGGCAGACACGCTATCTTGAGGGGGTAGTGGGTGAGATACCCGTGCGGGTTCAAGTCCCGCCTCCAGTACGAAAGCATCCTGAGTAATTAGGATGCTTTTTTTTTATCGGTGGCTCTAATGTTAGAAATGCTTCAGAAGATCGACGCTTCACTTTTTTATTTTTTTAATGTCAGCCTGGCCAATCCTTTTTTTGATCTGATCATGCCGATTCTGACCGAAAAATCTACCTGGTTTCCGGTTTGGATTCTTGCTGTGTTCTGGCTATTGATCAAAGGCGGGAAAACGGGTCGTTGGGCACTGTTGCTGGCCATTCTTGCTGTCGCTATCTCTGATTATGTTTCAGCTTCAGTTCTGAAACCAATGATCGGGAGAATCCGGCCCTGTAATGTTGAACCGGTAATCCATCTGATTGGGAAAAAGAAATCGTCGTTCTCCTTTCCTTCAGCTCATGCGGCGAATTTTTTTGCTATCGCAACCGTTTTCTCATACTTCTATGACAAATATCAGAGTATTTTCTGGTTCTTTGCTGTAGTCGTCGCCTTTTCCAGAATTGCCATCGGGGTGCATTATCCATTTGATGTTGCCGGTGGTGCTTTTCTGGGATTATTAACCGCTACCGCATTGTTGACTATCTATAAAACATTTTTATCCCGGTCGCAGACCAAAATTGAGGACGAATTGTGACAGATCAGGAATCCATCCAAAATCAGGCTGTGCCTGCCTTGAACTTTATCCGTGCGAACGACCACTTTCTGCTGACCGCTCATGTAAACTGTGATGGTGATGCTATTGCTTCTGCCCTGGCTACCTACCGGCTTCTGGAGAAAATGGGGAAAAGTAGCCGGATTATTTTTCATGATCAAAAAATAGACAGCCGGTACGAATTTTTACCCTGTTTCGAAAAAATTGAATCCTACTCCGATGAAAAATGGGATAAACTTTTTCAGGATAAGCGGCCGGCGGTGATTGCTCTCGATACACCCAGCTATAAAAGACTGGGATCTGTTGGTGACCGCTTAAAGGATCAGGAACCCAGGATTAAAATTGATCATCATCCTTGTGAAGACGAATTCAGTCCGCTTGACTGGGTTAATATTCAGGTTTCTTCTACGACTTCAATGATTTATGAAATTGCCAGAATGGCCGGGGTTGAAATTGATCCGGATTTAGCCAAACTGATTTACACCGGCATTGCCTATGACACAGGCCGGTTTTCTTTTTCGAATACAGGTTCACGCGATATGTTTATTGCCGGGCAGATGATTGAGGCTGGTGTTAAACCGGAAGAAATTCTTAACCGGATATTTTTTGAAAACAGCCTGGCTGGCCTGCAAACCATTGGCAAAGGACTGGCTTCTATGGAAAGCCACCTCGATGGAGCTGTTCAGGTTATTTTTCTCTCCGCACCAGATATGAAAGATGTGGCAGCCTGGGAGATAGAGGAGCTGGCTACTTACAGTGTTTGTGTCCGCGGCACAAAAATTGGCTTGTTTATCCGTGAAATCGAAGCGGATTTTTTTAAAATCAGCCTGCGTTCCCACAGTGAATTCGATGTTAATGACCTGGCCAAGAAATTTGGCGGCGGAGGGCACAGCCGGGCTGCGGGCTGCCGGATTCGTGGCTCAAAAGAC
The DNA here is from genome assembly GCA_020720405.1 of Caldithrix sp. GTDB lineage: Bacteria > Calditrichota > Calditrichia > Calditrichales > Calditrichaceae > DYOS01. The sequence goes on from DYOS01000029.1 coordinate 17,814, forward strand.
CTTGTACTCAAACAACTGATCACAGCTATTGAAGAGACAAATGCCTGAACGGATCGGCTCGGTGTACCGCTTCGTACGGGAGACTCGTACGAAGCGGTACAACAAAAATTTATCATACACTAAATAAATTCAATAAAAACAACATTTCTCCTTTTGAATATTTCCCTGGCACAGAAGCTGTAAGTAATTGGGCATGATCATATAGGGCCCAAGAAAAAAATCATCAATTCAAGGAGATAGTATCATGAAGCATTTATTAATTTTTTTATTAGGACTTGGTCTTTTCAGTCTCACCTCGTGTAAAGAAGAGACAACAGGTAATGAATTTTCTGCCGAACAGGAAGCGGCCATACAGTCGGTTCTTGAAGACTCATCAGATATTTCCTTCGATGCCATGAACGATGAGAGTGAGAATAATTTTAGCGGCACATCTGGCAGCAGTATTCAGGAAGTTATTGACTTAAGATTTGGCCGGATCCGGAATAAACCGGTTGAACGTTCAATCGAGATTGTTAAAGAATCGGATTCCACAGCGACAGCCTATGTTCATACCCGGGTCGAGGGAAAATTTGTGGTAGCTAAAACCGAATTACTGGCCGATACACTGAAGTTCGAGAGATACTCTAAAGACTTTGCCCATGAAATTGACCGTGTTATTCATTTGATTCGTTTCCAGGATCTCGAGGATGAAAAGAAAAACTGGAAAATTGACGAAGTGTCATTGGCCGCCGGGCAATCCGTTCCTGAAAATAATGCCGTAATTCTTCAGGTAAAAGTCACCTCGCCGGATCAGGATCCGGTTATTATCACCGATCCGCTGGCGTACTTTCAGGAAGGTGCCAATGTTTTTACTTTTCCGCAGTGGGAAGAAGTTACCGTTGAAGTTACCGTAAAGAACAACCTGCCGGAAAATGAGCGCTATTATGTCGGCGATTCAACTGCCAGTGAAACCGTTCTGCTGCATCATGGACGGACCCCGCGTTCTTTCAATAAATTCTACCGGACCAGGTTTGCTTTTAAAGGTCAGGATGCCAATGGTAATAACCTGTATGAAGGCACCTGGACAATCAAAGAAGTCCGTGGAATGCATAACGCCGTAATCGATGTAATTGAAAATAATACGATTTACAACAAAGATGCAGCTTACGACAGCAATACCTGGCAGGCTGCCTACCAGGTTGTAAAATTCTGATAAGCCCTAATTTGAGTACGCGGTTTACCGCGTACTCTTTTTTTTAGGATGAACCTGAAATGAAAAAAATTCTCGTTTTAGCTATTACACTGCTCAGTTTCAGTTCTATTCAGGCCCAGGATAACCGGATTTTGGAACTGGCCCTGGATAAACTTGACCGGGAAATTCATGAGGTCCGGCGACTGGCAGAGCGCTATAATATGACGGGAGTTATGAGTGAAATCGATCAGGCAAAATCTTTTTTTGATGAAGCAAAGAAATTCTTCGATCTTTTTAAACAATTTCCACAATTCAATGTTTACCGGCAACGGGCTGTAACCAATTACACCAAGTCGAAAGCAGCTGTAAAGAGTGCTTTTAAACAAATTCTTTTCCAACCGACCACCCGTATTCTGAATGAAACAGATCAGAAGATAATCCGGGCGGAGAGCCTGATTCAGGCTAAAAAAAATTCACCCGAATCGGTTTCTATGCTAAACCGGGCCCGCCGATTTCGTGACCTGGCCGGGCGATCTTTGCGCGATGATTCATATCTTCAAGCCCAGGAATACCTGCGGATTTCCTTATTTTTCGCCCAGAAAACGATTGACCTGCTCGACGGGAATACCGACTCCGAGCTTCTTAAAAATGATGAATACCTGCGTTCCTGGCAAAATCTGAATCAGTTATTTAACCAGTATAGTAATGAACAGCATTCCGGTGGTGAAGTAACCGATCTTATCATCAAAATAAGGTTGTATTTTCATAAAGCCGGTGTTGCTTATGAAAGCGGCAATCTGAAAGAAGCCATTGTAAATCTTCAATTGGCCGAGCGGCTGCTGTTTCGTCTTCTTGATTTACAGGATAGTTCAACCGACCTGAGCGAAAAAATGCGCGACCAGATAACCGATTTAAATCAGGTGCTTGATGGTATTGAACTTGAATCGCTCGGGCAGGAGAATCCTCAATACGACCTGATGCTGCGTAAAGCCAGACAATATCTATTGGAAAGTGAGCAATTAGCCGAACAGGGTGCCTTGATCAGGGCCAAACAAAGTTTGAATCTTGCCCAAAGACTGGTTATGAAAATTCAACAGACAAAGGGCGTTCAGAAAAATACCAATGCCGAAGAAATTAAATCGAGACTTACAGAATTAAAACAGGTTATTCCTGCTCTCCAAAACCGCTCAGGTGGAAATGAACTGGCCCAAAATCTGTTGGCTGAAGCAGGGCAATATCTGCAAAATGCTGACGAAAAATTAGCCAATCAGCATCCGGTTCAGGCCCATCTTTTGGTTCAGTCGGCACTGCATCTGGTCCTTCAGGCAGATAAACTGCTGACCGGAGAACAAGAATCACAGGCACACACCGGGCAGGATCTGAGGCTCTGGCATAATGGTCTTCAGGAAAAAGTGAACCGTCTCAAACAGAGCAGACACAGCGCAGATCATCAACTAATCATTGAAAATCTGGATAAAGAATTGGCCCGGGCCGGACAACTTTACGAAGCCGGTCAAACGGGAAAAGCAGCGGTCTGGTTATCGGTTATCGAACTGCAATTGAATGATATTGTAAAAAATCTGGTTAACTGATTTGAGATTCTATCCAATCAAACTCCCGGCTTTGATTGTACTGTTCCTGATGCAAGGCGGTTACGCTCAGGATAACGAGCGGTATCAGTATGAACTTAAACATGCTGAAGTCCGGCTGTATCAACGGTATAATCCCAAAGCTGCATCCCCGGCCCTGCTTGACTCAGCCGCGGTTTTTGCAGAGCAGGGTGAATATTTGCTGGCGGTCATTTTTTTGGATGAATGGCTGGCTGAACCGGGTGCTCCCTTAAAGTCTGATGTCCTCAAGACTCCCGAGAGTAAACCTTTGGAAATTCTGCTTGCCTCCGGTGTTGATTATAACCGGCAGGAGTTTGAAATAGGATTTATGGAAACGGATAGTGTGCTTTCGGAGCAGCTTAATAAACCTTTTGTTAATCTGAATATTCAATACACCATACCATCAATAAGTAAGGCCGTAAACAGAATTTCTATAAAAAACCGCTACGACAAAGATGTCTGGCAGCCGGCCCTGGAACTTTATTCCAGGTACCCGTCCTGGAGTGGTGCTTTTAATGTCAGGTATGAGCAAAATAAATCCTTACCTGATTTCACTTTTCTGGAATCTGATCTTCAATACTATTACACAAAAAAAATAGGTCAAAACACTGAAATCAGGGTTTCTGAAGTTTTACGCTATAAAAATTACCTGCAGGTTTCAGACTATTTCCCGGATTATCTGAAAAATGATGCAAATTTGAATCTGACCAGATTTTTCAAATACACCGGCCATACCACCATCTATTACCAAAACGGATTCAATGAAAGCCTGGCCTCCAGCCATAACGACCTGCGGGAACATAAACTTGGCCTGAATTTCACAGACCGCTATTTTCAGTTCTGGACACCGGCTTTGGAATGCTCCTACAATGCTTACCGTTTTAGTTATTTAAGCCAGGATTCATTGTTCTCCAATACTTCCCGGAGTGTCGGGTTTGACCTGAATAATTCTGTGGAACTGGCCAGTCAGTTTCAGTCTGCCTGGGATTTGAGTTATCAATCAAAAAAGTACACAAAAAAAACTGCTCTCGATGCGGATTATAATTTTATAACCTCGGATGTTAAAATTATGTGGCAGCCTGATCTTCGCCTGGGTCTGGAAGGCGGATATCATTACGAGAAAAAAAACCATCTCCAGCCCGGTGGGGAAGAAAATGTCTATATCAGCGAACAAAATTACTTTGGGCACGGTCTTCTCCTGGGCCTCGATCTGCAGCCGGGCGAGGGTTTTCTGCTCTGGATAAATTCCGCTTATACCTGGCGGCGTTATCCCGATGCGGATCAGGAATCAGCCCTGACCCTGTATACCGACCGTAATATTCTTAATCTGTTCCTGACCCTCAGTTACCGGGTCACCGATAAGCTAACTCTTGAAGTTTTCTGTGCCTACGACAATGACCAGGATAAAGACACCGACCGCAATGACACCCGAAGCACTATTCTCAATGCGGAGTTGCAGTACCGGTTATGGTAGCTCTGCTTTCCTTGACTTGCTGAATAGCTTCAAATAAATTGGCGAACACTTTTATTAGCTGATAATTATAATTTTATTAGCTTTTTTATAATTAATTAAGACAGTTTTGACCTGTTTGTCTATGCGGTTTTTGAATCAATGCTCCAGAGGTAAAAGCAATTATGCATGATTTATTTCTTCTTTCCATTTATTTAAAAAAATGGTCCTACGGTGATAAAAAAATCACTTTTAATTATTCCTTCACCGTGGCTGGCCAATATGAACGGTTTTTTGTTGAAATGCGGGTAACACCGCCGGCTAATATGGGCAACGAATTGCTCAGCAGCGTCTATTACCGGGCCAAGGACCGCCTGATCAACCAGAAGGATATGGAGCTGGCCCCTGAAGAAACCGTGCAGATCAATATGGTAAATGAGGCCGAAATCAAGCGTAAAATAGGTGTTTATATTACCAAGATTCTTAAAGAGTTTAATAACAACCGCAAGTCGCAGGGTAAATCGCGAATGATTACCAGCCGCAGTCTGGACTTTTTCTACAATGACTTCGAGTTTGAACCGCTGTCGGATGAAATCAAATTCTTTATTCATCTGAACCGCGGTATGAACAAACTATCCGGTGAACTTTGGGAACCGGCCATTGAGGACCTGAAACAAGCTCTGAAATACCGCCCGGAAGATATTCGCGTCCACCAAAGCTTAAGCCTGGCCTATAAAAATCTGGGTAATTTTGAACGGGCTCATGAGCATTCCGAATACATTTTGACGAATGATCCTAATGCCAACAACCGGATTAATCTGGCCCGCTCTTATATTTCGATGAATGCTTTCAGTAAAGCGGAAGGTGTATTGGCTGAATTGCCTGAGGAAGAAAAGAATACCAGGGAAGCCCTGCTGACCAGGGCCCAGCTTTATTATAAGACCGGTCAGAATTACCAGGAAATTCTGGATTTGCTGTTAAATGAAGATGCCGATTGGCTGTCTGAACAGATGAATAGCAATTGGGATTTTAAGCTGGCCGAAAACGGTATTAATGATATTACTTTATGGAATGCTGGCACCGCGGCCCGTTATCTTGGCATCGACCGGCCGTTTGAACTGACCCGGCGGGCTTTTAACGAACATATCCCCTGTTATTTTGATTCTGAAGCCGGCATTATCCGTTTTTCGCGCTGGGAAATTGACTCCTGGATCGCCATCAAGGCCAAGTATTCACTGGAAGGCATGCATTATAAAACATATCAGGAAAATCTCCGTCCCGAAGAAATTTTAAAAGCTGAAGGCAAAATTGCACCAGCTAAAAAAATAGTTGTGCCGGAAAATCCGGAGTCCGAATAGGCCGTGCCGAAACGAATCTGAATGAAACGACTGCTTCTTGTAAATCCCTGGGTAGAGGATTTTACTGCCTATGATCTTTGGAACAAACCGCTCGGACTGCTATATTTAGCATCCTTCCTGAGAAATACCGGCTTTAGTGTTGATCTTCTCGATTGTCTCGATAAACATAGCGAGCCTGATTTTACCCCGGCTGTTAAAAAGTACGGTATCGGCAGCCTGCGCCGGACCGTGATCGAAAAACCTGAAATTCTCAATCATATTCCCCGTCATTTTGCCCGCTACGGCATCAGTGAAGAAACTTTTCTTCATCGTCTCGGGGCGCAGCCCGAACCCGACGCCATTTTGGTTACCTCCGTAATGACTTACTGGTACACCGGCCTTAGGCACACAGTTGACCTGCTCCGCTCTGTATTTCCCGGCCGGCCTGTGATTCTGGGCGGTATTTATGCTTCACTGCTCCCGGAACATGCCAGGCAGGTCATCCGCCCCGATTATCTGGTTACCGGCCCGGGCGAGCTGAAAGTATTGCCCATTCTGCAAGAGATAACCGGTTTGCGCCCGGATCAGGAACAACTGCCGGCAACGCTCGATGATTATCCCTATCCTGCTTTTGATCTGGTCAACCATCCGGATTACCTGATTGTCATGACCGCCCGCGGTTGTCCCTACGACTGTTCCTTCTGTGCCCAGAAACAGGTGGCCATGCCGTACACCCGGCGCAAACCGGAACTGGTCGTAGATGAATTTGCCGGGCAGTATAAAAAATTCCGGCTGCGGGATTTCGCCTTTTATGATGACGCCCTGTTCATTGCCCGGGATAAGCATATCAAGCCGATTCTGGCCGGACTAATTGATAAGAAGCTTCCGTTGCGCCTGCATTCGCCGAACGGACTGTTTGCCAAATATGTAGACCGGGAACTGGCCGGGCTGATGTACAAAAGCGGATTTAAAACCATCTGCCTTAGTTTTGAAACATCGAACGAGGCGCGCCGGGCAGATATGTACTCGAAGGTGACCAATGACGATATGATTCAGGCGGTGCAACTTTTGACTGAAGCCGGTTTCCGCCCGGCCGAGCTTGAAGCTTATGTGTTAATGGGGCTGCCCGGACAACATCCTGAAGAAGTGCTGGCCAGTATGCTTTTTGTCCATAATCTCGGGCTGCAGGTGCGGCTGGCCTCTTTTTCCCCGCTACCGGGAACCCTGGAGTTCAGCCGGGCCGTGGAACTGGGCTTAATACCGGCTGATATTGATCCACTGCTGACCAATAAAACCATCTTCCCGCTGCTCAGCGATCCCATTGAAATTAAACGTATGAATAACATCCGCTCTCTTTCTAATTACCTGAATGAAGGCGCCAGGCGCGGCGTTTTGATGTTCAGTGACCCGCTGCTCGGTCCCTTGGTAAAAAATGCTGTAAGGAATTTGTAGTAATGGATAAACAAACCTATCCGGTTAAAAAATCTGGTGAATACGAGCTAAAAATAGAAAAACTGGTCTTCGGCGGCGCCGGAATCGGACGGTTGGATAATTATGTTATCTTCGTTCCGGAAACATTGCCCGGCGATCTGGTCAGGGTCAGAATAACCAAACGAAAAACCGCCTTTGCCGAAGCCCGGCTGTTGCAGGTTCTGGCCGCCTCCGATCTGCGCCAGACTCCGCCTTGTCCCTATTTTGAATGGTGCGGCGGATGCACCTGGCAAAATATGGATTATTCCAGCCAGACCCGGTACAAGGAAAACATCGTCCGCGAATCTCTGGAACGGATCGGCCGGCAGAATGATTTTGAGTTTTTACCAATCATCGCCGCGGAAAAATCGTTCGGCTACCGCAATAAAATGGAGTTTTCTTTTGCCGACCGGCGCTGGCTATTACCCGCCGAACTGGATGACCCGGCCATCGAACGCAACCTGGCTCTTGGTCTGCATGCCCCGGGTACCTTTGACCGGATTCTGCAGATTGATCAATGTCTGCTCCAGCCCGACCTGCCCAATGCCGTTCTGCAAACTGTTTTCCGCTATGTAAAAGACAACGCCCTGCCGCCCTTTGGGCTGCGCAGCCACCAGGGCTTTCTGCGTTTTCTGGTTATCCGCAGCAGTAGTTTTTCCGGTGAAATCATGGTTAACCTGGTCACCGCTTACGAAGATATCCCACTGTTGCAGCCCCTGGCCGAACTGCTGACCAGCCGCTTCCCGCAGATTAGTTCCGTGGTCAATAATATCAATTCCCGGCCGGCTCAGATCGCCTTTGGCGAACGGGAAATAACCCTGTCCGGTAAAAATTTTATCCAGGAAAAGCTGGGCCGCTTTGTCTTTGATATCTCGGCCAATTCTTTTTTCCAAACCAATACCGCCCAGGCCGAAAAGCTGTTTCAACTTGCCCTGGATTTTGCCAGTCCCCGCCCCGATTCTGCGATCTGGGATCTGTATTGCGGGGCGGGGACAATCAGTCTTTTCCTGGCCGCAGCGGGCGGACCGGTAACCGGGTTTGAAATGGTTGAGGACGCTGTGGCTGATGCCCGCCGTAATGCTACTACACATGGGGTGAGCAATGTCCGTTTTGTGGCCGGCGATCTGGCTAAAACCCTGGCCGGGCGGCAGGACAAACCGGATATTATCGTCACTGATCCACCCCGTTCCGGGATGCACCAGGCTGTGATCGACCAGATTCTGCGGGTTGCACCGGCCAGAATCGTTTATGTTTCCTGCAATCCCACCACCATGGCCCGCGATATCGCCCTGCTCATGCCCGGTTACCAGCTTCGCCGGGTCCGCCCGGTAGATATGTTTCCCCAGACTTACCATATTGAAACCGTGGCCCTGCTGGAAAGAAACCAGGCATGAACCGGAAACTAAGCTACCCGGAAATTTATGCCCGCCAGCCCCGCCTGAGCCAGGTCAAAACCCTGTCCCGGCTGCCCATTATTACCTGGGCTGAGAATATCCGCAGCCTGCATAATGTCGGCTCCATTTTCCGCACTTCGGATGCGGTGCGGGTGCGGGAACTGATTCTTAGCGGTTTCACCCCGTATCCGCCCCGGCCGGAAATTGAAAAAACAGCACTTGGCGCTACGGATTCAGTGCCGTGGAGTTATTTTGAGACAGGGCAGACGGTATTGGATCGTCTCCGGCAGCAAAAAATACCGGTTGTTGTACTTGAGCATACGACTGACAGTATCCGCTATACCGATTTTGACTGGAAATTTCCGGTTTGTCTGGTGCTCGGTAATGAGGTTGATGGGGTTTCGGCCGAGGTGGTTGAGCAGGCCGATTTTGCCGTTGAAATTCCCATGCTCGGGATGAAGCAGTCTTTAAATGTCTCCGTGGCCTACGGCATTCTGATTTATCATGTGGCCATGCGCTGGCTGGACAATCATCCGCAAACTTGACATATTTTCAACAGGTGCGGTATATTCTAAAAGTTATTCAGTATGTTTACCAGGCCGGCTGCAGCCGGAACGGATTCCCGGCTTGCCGTTTTGAGTATTTAGTTTAATCACGAGCGGAAAAATCCATGGCCCTAAAGACAATTCAACTGATTGATTCCCATCCAGCCCGATCAGACCAGTACAAACATGAATTTTCAGCACTGGGCTATAATCTGATCAGCTACGCCGGTTTTCAGGATTATCACCACGATGCCTATGCAGCCGGCACCTTTCTGTATATCATCAACTATGCCGATATGGTCAGCCAGGAGCGTCAGCTGGTTCTCGATTTTTTCCGGGATAACCAGAAAAAAGCTGTTGTTATTACCGGTGTTCCTCTGGACGCTGCCAAACGCCTTGCTTTTTATGATTTGGGTGCCCGCCGTGTTTTCGACGATTCCTATTCTCTCCACGATATTATCCAGATTCTGAGCGCCCAGATGGTTATGCTCTCGGAAAAACAGAAAAGCCACCGCTTTTTACTGCGTGGCAATCTGGAGGAAGCCTCACTGGTCCGGCTGATCAATAATCTCTCCCGGGAGAACCGTTCCGGCATTATAAAAATTGTCACCGAAGAGAACAGTGGTAAAATTATTCTTCACAACGGCCGGCTGGATGATGCCCAGGTTGGGCTGATGCGCGGTGAAGAAGCTTTTCTGCACATGCTCTTCTGGAGCAGCGGTAATTACAATTTTACCTCCGCCACCGACCAGGCCGCCGGATCGGTTATTACCATGAGTAACATCGGGTTGTTTTTAATGGCTGAGCAGATCCGCACCCGATTTATCGAACAGATGCAGATCTTCGGTTCACGCTTCACGGTTGTTCAATTAATTAACCGGGGCGATGTTTTACAGGGACTGGCACCGGTTTACCAAAAGCTGGTCGATTTTCTGAGCCAACCCAAACCGCTGTACAAAGCTCTGGAAAATCCTTTCCTGCCCTGTTACCGGACACTGGATTTTCTGGTCGGTCTAAAATCCGCTGGCAATCTTCAGATACAGGATCCGGTTTTCAGCGAATCACGGACCAAAACCAAAGAAGCACCGCCGGTTCCCGCCGCTGGCGGGATACTAAGTGCGGATGAAATAAGCCAGCTCCGGCAAAACCTTCAGCTTACCCGCCAGAAGAAGGCTAAACTGATAGTCATCGGTTCCGCCGCTTCCGGAAAAGATGCCCTGTTCCGCAGCCTGAGCGGCTCCGGTAATGAACCGACCGGTTCTATAAATTACCAGTTTAAACAGGTTTTGCTGACGCCCGATCTGGAACTGACCGTGATCGGTTTGAATCTGGAACAATCCGCTCTGACCCAGCTCGACCTGCTCAGTCAGGATCTGAACGCACTGGTTTTTATGCTTAGCAGCCAGGATCAATCCCGCTTTGAATATCAGAATTATCTGCTTAATCAGGTGCTGAATAAGCTCGATGTCCCGGCCCTGGCCGCGGTCAGCGATTGCCAGGATAAAATGGAATGTGACCGGGTTTCGGCTCAGTTTATCCTGCCCAGACCGGTTACCTGGTCTGCCTTTGACAGCAGTGGTGGAAATATATTGGGCCGACTGCTGGCCAGCATCCGGGAACCGGAAAAAAGCAAAAAGGAAACGGTCAGTGACCAGATGGAAGAGCAATCCGCATGAAAGATATTTTTATTATCACCAGCGAAGAAAAAAACTACCAGATGCTCTATACCAGTCTTGGCAATCTGGACATCCATTTTTCCTGGTTCGATTCACCGGCCGAAGCCATACCTCTTCTGCCTGTGGAAAAGCCGGCTGCCCTGTTTCTTGTCTCAGCCCGATTGGATGAATTAAAGCAGAACACTGCCCGCCTGCGCCAGAATAATCCGGATATTCCGATCTGGGCTTTTCTGCCCGATACCCTGTTGGGGGCCAGAAATGATCTGTGGAGAATCGGTCTGAGTGATTTTATCCGCCTGCCCGTGCTGCGCCGGGAACTTCAGATCATTGTGCAGCGCCAGTTTTTCAGCCCCGATGCAGGCGGTGAAGAAGCATCCGATAAACGTCATGGTGAGCTTGAAGAAACCAATCTGCTGGACATTCTGCAGAGTTCTGTTGATCAGAAATTCAATGGCAGTATTCTGATTACCCATGGCGAAGGCAAGGGTGAAATTGAACTAAGTGACGGGCAGATTGTCAATGCCCGGCTGGGTGAATACGATCCGCTGATGGCAATCAAAATAATGTCAACCTGGGTTAACGGAGATTTTCAAACCCTGCCGACGCGGAAAAAATTTTTCCGGCGCCTAAAAACTGAAACGCCGGGTGTTATCCGCGAATGTCTTGATTTTATCACCGGAATGCAGGAGAAAATGGCTGGTATGCACAAGCCTAAAGAGCGTCTGTATATTCGGCCCCAACTTGAATTTGAAGAATTGAATTATTTTGAGCGGCAGAATCTGATTCAGTTCCGGGAGGGCCTCAGCCTGATGGAGCACCTGCAGGAGTTTTCCGGAAATCCGGTTTATCTGCTGGACGAGTTCAAAAAATGGCAGACCAACGGCTGGCTTTTATCGGAAGATGCGTTTAAAAAAATGACCGCCCGGCTTAACCAGGCCGAGCGTCAGTCGGGTTTGCGCAAACTGTTCCAGAAGGTGTTCAGCCCGGAGGAGAGCCGCCCGCCAAAGGAACAAAACGGGTTGAGACTAAACGAACTGGAGGCGGCGGTCAGCCCCGAACGGAAAACAGGCTGGCGATTCCGGCAGTTTGAGGTGCTTGAAATACTGACCGGTGCATTTGGGAAAGAGTTATGAAAACCATAGAAATTGTCCTCATCAACGACCTTGGCGAAAATCTGGAGGCCTTTCTGAGCAAATCCGGGCTTCCGGTAATCCGGGATTACAGCGGTTTCCGTTTTACCGAACTGGAAGTTGATTCTGAGACCCGCATTTATCTGTACCTGACCGAAGGCCGCTCCCCGGAAAAAAAAACCATCTTGTGGAATCAGATTTTCCCCATGGCCGCCTTCACCCTGATTCTCTCCAATGGGCCCGGTGAAAGTTTGCTCAAATTCCTGGAATTCTATTTCCGCCATTATGAAACACCGGTCTTTCTGGTCAATGTCAGCCAGGCCAGCCTGACACCGGATTCCCAGTTTTTATCAAGATTGCTTCTTGAAGAAAAGATCGAGGTCATCCAACTGGCCGGAAACGAACCGGATCCGCTGCGCAAAGTGCTCTATCTCTGTGCCAAAAAAGTACTTATCGATTATAGAAATCAGGTTTAAATTGGCTTTAACAGGAATCGAACGAAAATTTAACCCGCCATTAGTATTTTTCATACAAGATTAACGACATTACAATCAGCTAAAGAGGTGAATGTGGCACGAGGTAATATTTTTGTAATTGACGATGAAGAGGATATTCTCGATCTGGTCGATTATAATCTGGCCAAGGAAGGTTTCCAGATTTCGCGTTTTACCACCGGTGAAGCTGCCCTGGAAGGTGTGAAGCGGGAGAAGCCCGACCTGGTGCTGCTTGATCTGATGCTGCCCGGTGTGGATGGGCTGGAAATCTGCCGGCAGCTGAAAAGGAATAAGGATTATTCGGAAATACCAATCATCATGCTTACGGCAAAAGGTGAGGAAAGCGATATAGTCAGCGGTCTGGAATTAGGTGCCGACGATTATATTACAAAACCGTTTTCGCCAAAAGTTCTGCTGGCCAGGGTAAAAACCATTCTGCGCCGGAACCGAAAAACCACCCAGTCCGAAACCGACCGCATAGAAATATACGACCTGATTATCCATCCCGGCCGCCATGAAGCCCTGTATAAAGGTGAAGTGCTTCAACTGACCTATTCAGAATTTAAACTGCTTCATTTTCTGGCCCGCCGTCCGGGTTGGGTCTTCACCCGTTATCAGATTGTTGATGCCCTGCGCGGTGATAATTACCCGGTTACCGAACGGGCGGTTGATGTGCAGATTGTCGGTCTGCGCAAAAAACTTGGTGAAGCCGGGCGTTATATCGAAACGGTAAGAGGTGTGGGTTACAGGTTCCGGGAAGAATAATGTCCGGAACCCGTCTTTTCTGGCAGATTTTTCCCTCCTCACTGGCCATCACTCTGGTGGCCATCTTTGTATTGACCTGGTATTCAACAAAATTAACCAGGGAATTTTATCTCACAAAAACCTCCGGTGATTTGCAAAGCCGCACGGAATTGATCCGGCCCACCGTTCTCGGCCACCTGGCTGAAGGCCAATATCTGGCCCTTGAAAACTGGATCGATCATCTTGAATTAAGTTCGCCGATGCGTATCACGGTAATACTGCCCGACGGTCGGGTTGTGGCCGATTCCGATGAGAATCCACGCAATATGGATAACCATGCCACACGACCGGAAATTATCCGGGCATTTAAGGATTCCGTCGGAACATCGATCCGATTCAGTGCCACTGTTGGCCGGAATCTGATGTATGTGGCCCTGCCTTTACACCATAAGGGCCAGATCATCGGGGTTCTGCGAACTGCATTATCTCTCCATTCTATCGAAGATGCCCTGCGCAAAATTCAAAGCAGGATTATGCTGGGTAGTTTTGTGGTCGCTCTGGCCACCATACTGATCTCCCTGATTATCTCAAGGAGAATCAGCTTGCCGCTTGAAATTATGACTAAAAGTGTAGATGTCTTTGCCTCTGGTAATCTGGGTCATCGGCTATCCGTACCGCGTTCGCAGGAGATGAGTAAACTGGCCCGCAGCCTGAACCAGATGGCCTGGCAACTGGCTGAGCAAATCCGGACTATTGACATCCGGAAAAATGAACAGCAGGCTGTTCTGCAGAGTATGGCTGAAGGTATTCTGGCGGTCGATAACCAGAAAAAAATTATTATCCTGAATAAAGCGGCCTCCCGGTTTTTAAATATCGATAAGACCGCCAGTATCGGCCAAAGGGTGGATGCTGTGCTCCGGCATAGTACGCTTTACGATTTTATCTGTGCAACACTGGAAATGGTACGGCCGCATGAAACCGAGGTGGAACTACCCGGTGAGCAGGTCAAATATCTTCAGGTCAGCGGTTCACCAATGCTGAATGACCAAAACAAATCGATTGGTGCCGTGATGGTTTTGAACGATGTGACGCGTCTCCGCCGTCTGGAGCAGGTGCGCCGGGATTTTGTAGCCAATGTTTCCCATGAAATCCGGACACCGCTGACCTCGATTAAAGGTTTTGTGGAAACTTTAAGAGAAGGTGCCATTGAGAATCCGGTTACGGCTAAACGATTTTTGGAGATTATTGAACGGCAGGCTGAGCGGCTTAATATGATTATTGAAGATTTGCTTCTGCTGGCCAGGCTGGAACAGGACAGCGGTGATCCATTGCATATGGAATTAAGCCTGGTTCGTCCGGTAATTGAAGATGCTATCCGGGCCTGTACGCCGCGGGTCATGGAAAAAAAGGTTGAGATTATTGTGGAATGCCCGCCGGAAGCAAAGGTGACCATGAGCGCCGCCCTGATTGAGCAGGCTGTTATAAATCTGATCGACAACGCACTTAAGTACAGCGAAGATGAATCAAAAATTGAAATCTGCTGTGAAAAAGATCCGGCTGGTTTTTATTTCCACATCCGGGATAATGGCATGGGGATTTCAGAGGAACATCTGCCCCGGCTTTTCGAGCGGTTTTATCGTGTTGACAAAGCCCGGTCACGGAAAATGGGCGGAACAGGCCTGGGGCTGGCCATTGTCAAACATATTATTGGTGTTCATCATGGCCGCATTGATGTGAAAAGCGAGCTGGGCAAAGGCAGTACATTTTCCATCTTTATTCCGGCGTACCCGGCAGCCTGAAAATTCTGCCCGGACAAAGAAGAAGAAAGCCAATTATCTCAAAGTTCCCGCTGCTTATACACGTTTGTTTCTTCGATGGCTGAGAAATTTTGACAGGATAGCAGGAGGAGTAGGATGGAAAGTGAGAAAGCAGAAGAACCACGATAGATTAATATCAGACCGTCCCTTCAATACTGTCATTCCGCCGGAGCGGAACAAGTTTCCGAGGAGCCTGCGACGAGGA
>DYOS01000147.1 GCA_020720405.1 Caldithrix sp.
TTAAGATTTCTCCTTGCTTCGCTCGTTGCCCATTACCAGTTTGAAACCATCCACCCATTTCTTGACGGCAATGGCCGGATCGGCCGTTTGCTGATTACACTCTTTCTGGTTTCCCATAAAATCCTCGACAAACCACTATTATACCTTTCCGGTTTTTTCGAGAAACAAAAAATCCTGTATTATGACAATCTAACCTTTGTGCGGACTAAAAATAATCTGGCTCAATGGCTGCTTTTTTTTCTGACCGGTGTAATTCAAACCGCTGATGAATCCCTTGGAACTCTAAAAAGAATTGTCGGGCTGAAAGATAAAACCACTCAAATCTGTCTGGCAGGAATGGGAAAAAGAAGTCAGACCGCACTTAAACTGCCCGGGTATTTATTCAGCGTACCCATTGTCACGATAAAGGATGTGCAAAACCATACCGGAATTTCAACAAAAGCGGCCAATGACCTGGTTATGACTTTTATGAAAGCTTCTATATTGACCGAACTGACCGGCTTCCGCCGGAATCGTACTTTTATTTTTGCAGATTATCTAAAGTTATTCAAATCGTAAAAGCTCTGTCACTGAAAAATTTTTCTGAAACCAAAGTAAAATATGGATTTTCTTATTTTACTTTCCGGGCTTAAAGTAAAATAAGAATTTCATTTAAAACCTTAATAACATAAATTCTGGCATTTACTCACTCAGGTTAGATCAATGAATATCAAAGATTTCATCGCTGGCAGCTACAAAAAGGGGTATGATTACGAGTATTTTCTGCCCGAAAAAATTAATCATCCTTTTTATTGGTCAGAGCTGAAAATTAACAGTCTTCTTGAAACTGCCTCTATGAAAATCGGTGAATTAAACGCTTTTTCACGCTTAGTGCCCGATACGGACTGGTTTATCCGGATGCATATAGTCAAAGAGGCCGTTGTCTCCAGCCGTATTGAAGGGACACAAACCAATATTGAAGAAGCGCTCGAAGATGAAGGTAATATTCTGCCGGAAAGGAAAGACGATTGGCAGGAGGTAAACAATTATATCCTTGCCATGAACCAGGCTATTGAACAATTAGCCGAATTGCCATTATCCATGCGCCTGATCCGTAACACCCATCGTACCCTGCTTTCCAGCGGCAGGGGTGTTCACAGAAATCCGGGCGAAATTCGACAATCTCAAAACTGGATTGGAGGCGCCAGCCTGAGTGATGCCGTTTTTATCCCTCCTGCTCATACCGAACTGGCTGATTTGCTTTCCGATCTTGAAATCTTTCTAAACAATTCAGAATTACAGATTCCCTACCTGATCCGCATCGCTATTGCCCATTACCAGTTTGAAACCATCCACCCATTTCTTGACGGCAATGGCCGGATCGGCCGTTTGCTGATTACACTCTTTCTGGTTTCCCATAAAATCCTCGACAAACCACTATTATACCTTTCCGGTTTTTTCGAGAAACAAAAAATCCTGTATTATGACAATCTAACCTTTGTGCGGACTAAAAATAATCTGGCTCAATGGCTGCTTTTTTTTCTGACCGGTGTAATTCAAACCGCTGATGAATCCCTTGGAACTCTAAAAAGAATTGTCGGGCTGAAAGATAAAACCACTCAAATCTGTCTGGCAGGAATGGGAAAAAGAAGTCAGACCGCACTTAAACTGCCCGGGTATTTATTCAGCGTACCCATTGTCACGATAAAGGATGTGCAAAACCATACCGGAATTTCAACAAAAGCGGCCAATGACCTGGTTATGACTTTTATGAAAGCTTCTATATTGACCGAACTGACCGGCTTCCGCCGGAATCGTACTTTTATTTTTGCAGATTATCTAAAGTTATTCAAATCGTAAAAGCTCTGTCACTGAAAAATTTTTCTGAAACCAAAGTAAAATATGGATTTTCTTATTTTACTTTCCGGGCTTAAAGTAAAATATAAATCTGGTTCAGACCCGGGTCAGAGTAAAAACTCCGATCTCTGAACGGGTATTAACCCGCAGCGGTGGTCCCCAGTAGCCGGTACCAACACTTACATAAACCCAGCCTTCACCCTTTCCTGTCTGTGCCCGGTGTAATCCTTTGACAAAAGGCTGACCCAAGGCAGCAAACCAGTTCCAGGGAATAAACTGTCCGCCATGCGTATGCCCCGAAAGCATCAGGTCGAAACCGAAACGGGCTGCCTGATGCAGACTGCGCGGCTGATGGGCCAGGAAAATAGTGACATCAGACGGCGGAGGATTTTCAAGCACTTTCTGCGGATCGCTGCGGTGTTCGGGTACAAACTGAGCGGCGGAAATATCAGTCACCCCGGCCAGCAGAATCCGCCCTGAACCTTTCGTTGTTACATGTTGCTCATTATTCAATACCGTAAAACCCAGGTCACGCACTTTTTCAACCCAGTCTAAAGCACCCGAATAATATTCATGGTTCCCGGTGATAAAAAATTTACCATAAGCGGCCTGCAGCCGGTTCAGCGGTTCCACATCATAAGACAGAGCCGGCACCGAACCATCGGCCAGATCACCGGTAAAAGCAATCAGGTCGGGCTGCAGCCGGTTCACTTCATCTACAACGGTCTCAATCCAGTCGCGGCGGATGGTCAGACCGGCATGAATATCACTGATCTGCACGATACGCAGACCCTGCAGATCATCCGGCAGCGCCGGGATTGGAATGCTAAGCTGACGGATGGCCGGTTTGCGCCGGGCTTCAAAAATACCATAACCGGTCAGCGTTGCCGAAACCGCTACAATGCCCAGATTGGTGGCATTGATCAGAAACCGGCGCCGCTCAGGGTTACTCAGAATGCCATCTTCAGACAAAATTGTATTGGCCGGTGAGCGGATAATATGGACCAGTTTTTGACCACCCTGTCCGAACAAAAAAAACACATCGCGCATGAGCAGAAAAACGATCAGGAAGGAAATCAGACCAAGCCCGGCATAACCCAGCCAGGAAAGGATATATCCGGATTTTTCCCAGCCCCGGCTGGAAGCGAGATAGGAAAAAAACGGCAGTAGAATAACGAAAACCAGAGCCAGCCAGGCCGCAGACTTCCAGGCAGTTGAGATCAGCGCCGGTGAGATTAACCGCCAGCCCAGATACCAGCCGGTCAGCAGCATTATAGATGTCGAAATCAGATAGAATAAAATATTAACCATGATTGTTTATCCCGGGGTTCAGTTGCTTTTATCAAGTCTGCTTTGTTTTCACCAGTCGATAATGATCTTATCACGTAAAAATTTGCCGTTGGGAATTTGCCCGGCCGTGGCCAGCCAAACTGCTGTTTCAGCACCTTTCTCCACAGATCGATGGGCACCGGAACCGCCCATATCCGTTTTCACCCAACCCGGGCACATACTGTTGACCCTGATATTTGTTGCCGAAAGATCGGCGGCCAGTGCTGCCGTAAAACCGTTCAAAGCCGTCTTTGACAACCGGTATCCGGCATAACCACCGCCCATTTCACTTATCGCACCCAGGCCGCTGGAAATATTGATGATCCTGCCGGCACTGCTTTTATAAAGCAGCGGCAAAAGAGTTTGAGTCAACCCAATTATTCCAAATAAATTGGTTTCCATTACCCGGCGGATGTCATTCAGATCAGTTTTATCAAAGCCGCGGGTGCTGCTCATAATCCCGGCATTATTGATCAATACATCCAGATAACCAAATTCAGCAGCGATATAATTCTGTACATTCTCATAACTGCCCGGGTCCGTTACATCAAGATGGAAAAAATGAACTTCACCCGGCAGGGAAGCAGCTGCACTGCGCCCCTTTTCTTCATCACGGGCGGTAAGCAGAACCCGCTGACCAGCCGCCGCCAGTTGGCGGCAGATTTCCAGCCCGATACCGCGGTTGGCCCCGGTCACCAAAACTACTTTCGGATCATTCATTTCAGTATTTCCATATTATTTATTGCCAATGATATTGAATATTTGAAAAAATTTGCAGTCATACATCCGGCATTTCTCATCATCAATGGACTGAGCTACCACAGGCCGGAGTATTCGTACTGAATAATAACAGCCGCCGGGGTTTGAATCCGGCGGCCGAATAATCAGTTATTGTAAACCATTTTAAAAACAGGGGCAAAATCGCTAAGCGAAGTTGGTGTTGAATTTTCAGCATTCCGCTTAACATCTTCAAATAGTTTACCGCTGTTAGCCGTCTGCATAAATTCCATAAAAGCATCAGCCACATTTTCCGATAAGCCCCAGCCGCTCATCATTGCCTGTTTGGTTTCCGGATAGCCGAACTCAGTATATTTCAAATCCGGTTTGCCAATGGCCTTACCCATGACCCGGGCCACATCGTTGTAAGATACATCCTGCGGACCCAAAACATACTGCACCTCCGTTCCGGAAAAATCCAGGGCCAGCATTCTTTTCACTGCCAGGTCAGAAATATCACGGGTGGCCACCATCGGGAATCGCATATCGCCTTTCAGCGGCGAACCCATGATGCCCATCTGTTTGATGGTGCCAACCTGGCCCAGCGTGTTTTCCATAAAATAGGTCGGACGCAGGTGCAGCACATTTATACCGGGCTGACTGTTCCATTTCTTTTCCATATCATACAAGCCCTGCACGACACCCGCTTTTTCCGGGAGATGGGCGCCGACACTGCTTAGAGTGACCACATGGCGAACTCCGCTGGCACGGGCTGCAGTTATTTGGGCATCAACAATAATGTTTTGATAGGCGCGGAAATTTTCGGCCTGGTAACTTGGGGGTATCATGGCATAAACTACATGCGCACCGCTGAAAGCGGAAGTCAGAAATCCGGCATCGGTCAGCTCCCCAATGGCCGCTTCAGCGCCTTTGGCTACCAGTCCGGCCACGTTTTCCGCCTTGCGGCTGATGACCCGTACTTTTTTACCTGCTTCGAGAAGCGCTTCAGCGATAATTTTACCTGTGTTTCCGGAGGCTCCGGTAATAACATAAAGCATTATTTTATCCTTTCTCTGCAATATTTTTTTAATTGAATATTTTGTCTAAAAACCAACTACGACCATTACTGTAATTTTAACAGTTTAAAAGCATGCGTCCAGCTATTCCGGCTCAGACCGGGAATGCACCATAGAATACATAGCGGTTCGATAGCCCGGGCCGCTTCCACCATACCCATGTCCTCCGTTTCCCAACCGAATTTCTCCAGAATTTCGGTTGCCTGGGTCTTGGCTTTGGCTTCATTGCCACAGATAAACATGGTTGGTTTTGATGAAAAGGGCGGATTGACCATAAAGGGATTCCCGACGCAACTAAAGGCTTTGACAAAATGAGCCTGTGGGGAAAATTCCTGCAATTCCTCCATCAGGGAGCGCTCGAGCGTGGTGAAAAAGCGCAGCACACCATTGACCGGAGCGGCATCAGCGATGGGATTGGTAGCATCAAGAATGGTTTTTCCGGCCAGGTTTTCCAGACCAGCCAGTTTCAGTGCCTCTTTAGCCACCGTTCCCTTCACCGCCAGAACAATAATTTCTCCAAAGCGGGCGGTTTCAGCAAAACTACCGGTCTGCAGCTTATCGCTGATATCTGTTTTCCATGCAGTTAATTTGCCCGGCTCGCGGGAACCGGCCATAACTTCATAGCCATGTTTGATAAAACCTGCCGCCAATGTTTTGCCGACTTCACCGGAACCTAAAATTCCTACCTTCATCTTTCCTCCGTTTATTGAATTGAAATTTAGTTTTTTAATTGTCTGTACATACAATATTATCAATCAAAAAAAAATCAGCCAAGCAGTTTTATTGCTGCATCAAAAATATCCGCAG
Source organism: Caldithrix sp. (assembly GCA_020720405.1). Classification (GTDB taxonomy): domain Bacteria; phylum Calditrichota; class Calditrichia; order Calditrichales; family Calditrichaceae; genus DYOS01. Next base: position 5,766 of record DYOS01000147.1, read on the forward strand.
CTAATTGTTTACCTTTTTCCTCACCGATCAGTCCGTTGTAACGATTGAGCAGGTTCAGCCAGGCTTCCTTTATTTTGGGATCGAGATCAAGACTTTTCTGAGTCGGGTATATTTCAGTGAATTTACCAACCGACTTCCTTTCGACATATCCTTTGTATTCCATTTTTTCCACCAGGCGGGTCACTGTAGAAGGTTGCAGCATCATAATTTCGCTGATTTCAGTGGGTTGAATACCCGGTTTGGCATTGATGCTCATCAGCAGAAAAGCATAGGATGGCGCCAGTTGAACCCGGGCAAATTCTTCTTCCGCCAGGCGGGTGATAACCCGGGCCAGGGCATTGGCCGTATAATACAAACAACCGCAGTATTTATTATCTATTGAACAACTCATGAC
>DYOS01000003.1 GCA_020720405.1 Caldithrix sp.
GCAAATGAGATTTTGCTTTTGGTCGATGGATTATTTTCTCTGGCTAAAACATCGCTGCTCATGGAAAACAGGAAGGCCACGATGGTTAACATCCAGAGATAATATTTAAATCTTTTTATCATGTCATCTCCTCATTAATCGGTTACAATATTGTCTAAAGCTTGAACAGATTAATAGGTCAATTTAATACCAAACATGATCTGGCGGGGCTGTCCCCACATTTCCAAACCAAGCTGGGATAAATAAGACTCAGCATTAACGATATTAATCGCTTTATACAATTCAACATATTTATCACCGCCGTATTGAGCAGCGTTTGGTCCGTAGCGGTCAGGATCCGTGATGTACCCGTCATCCGTGTCTGAACCGGTTTCCTGGTAAACATTCATGACGTTTTTGGTATTCAGCAGATTTGTGACACGGACATAAACCGTAGCCCTGGCCATATCCATTACATTAAAGGATTTGTCCACACGAAGGTCCACATTGGTCACCCAGGGTGTACTGGAAGCATTGATCGGTTCCAGAGCGGTACGTGAGCGGGTGTCGTTCATATAGTCAACACCACCGTCGTAAGCACCGGACTGTCCGCCAACGTTCCTGACCCGGGTATAGGGATGCCCGCTGTTAAAACGGACGATCAGATTGGCACCCATTTGTTCAAACACCGGTCCGCCGTCTTTTTCGCCGAAGCGGTAGTCCAGCAGAACCGAACCACGGTGGGTCTGCGAATAATCAAGCGGGGTAAGAACCGTAGGCAGCTGACCAAGAGCACGATCAACAGCCGAAATGTATCCAGTCTCACCGGAACCGGTTCCCTCAGCCGAGGTCAGAGTATAATTGAACTGGCCCTGAATCCGGTTTGTCCGGCGAAGCGTCAGTTTCAACTCAAGACCTTTATTGGTCGAGAAGTCACCATTACCAAGCACATTGTACACGGTCAGACTATTATCACCCGTCGGGGTAACCCTTTGAACCTGGATCTGCCCTTTAACATTCTTATAGAAGCCGGCAATATCCAGTGCGGCAAAACCGCCGACCTGTTTACGGAAACCAAGTTCATAGGAAGTGGTCTGAATCGGGTCAAAGCCATAACCAATCGGCTGCAGATAGAAAAATCCGCCGGTTACCATCTGACGACCGAACTGATAATTATTGTAATAGAAATCATTAAATTCGGGCATCTGAACAAACTTACCATATTGTGTATAGAACACCGTTCCATCGCTGACCGGGAAGGACATGCCTAAACGCGGGCTTACAGTTATGCTTGGATCTGCTTTCTTCCATTCGCTATCAACGATATTACTGGTTAAAGGATCAACATCGGCATTTTCCCTGTCTTCAAGGGTATAATCATCGGCGTCAAAATAATCCAAACGCAGACCAGCATTGATGATCAGGTCTTTGTACTCAATTTTGTCTTTAAAATAAACAGCGCCGGACATTGGTGTCCTTGGGCCGTCAAGACCATCATTATTGGTTTCATTACCCATATAATCATAGCCATAAGTATTACCGATATAAAGTCTGTGATCGGCATAAGGTATATCGCCCAAGGTTGGATAATACTTACCGATGATATCGGTAAAATTCGAATCGGTGAAAGCGACCATCAGCGGATTTACCGAATAGCTGCGGATTTCATAGCTTTTACCTTCCAAACCGAATTTTACTTCATGGTTCTTATTGAGCTGACTAACGAAGTCAAGACCGCCGCCGACATAGGTCTGTTTGCTTTTGTCATAATTACCATATGCACCCGGACGGGTAAAACCGATACCATTAATCAGATAATTATAATCAGCCTGCCAGGCATTGCGGTAAGTATAAGCACTCTTTTCTGCCACCGCAGCGCTGTCCGCCCATTTCTGCCAGTCATTGCCAAACAGATCATCTTCTTCATCTGTTGCCCGGTAATAATAACTCAGGTTAACATCATAGTAGGTGGTCGGATTGATGACATGGGTAAATTTTCCGGTGATCAGGGCATGATCATTAACACCGGTGACCCAGCGATCCTGCAGAATAGAAGTCATCGGAATAGTGGTTCCGACATTTTCGGTATGGTTATACACACCGCTGACGCGGAAATGGAACGGATCAAAATTAAAGGAAACCGTACCATTGGTTGCCCAGCGCTCTGACCAGTTATTTGGCGTAAAGCCATCCGGATAAACGATATCAATAGTGTCTAAGTGAGCTTGTTGTGCTGGATTTGCATCAATTTTGCCCAGAAACTCAAAACCTTCGCTGAACCGTTTACTAACATCACCGATGCTTTCATTTTCACCGGCCAGGAAGAAATTAATATTCTGGGTGATCGGCCCACTTACAGTAGCCGTAATGATATGATCGCGATAGGAATTGGTACCAAGGAATGTTTTGCCTTCAGCAGCAAATTTATCGGTTTCTGCCGTAAAGCTAGCATGAAAATTCGGTGTACCCTGACGCAGCTGGGTCTTAACGATACCTGAGTTGGCATCACCGTAATCTGCATCAAAACCACCGGTCAAAACCTGAACTTCTTCAATAGCTTCCTGAATAATATGAACCGCATTGGTTCTGTTAACAGGATTCAATGTTGAAGCACCATCCAGATAATAACCAACTTCTTCACCACGGCCACCACGGATATTTACAGCGCCATTCTGAACAACGACACTGGGCATAATTTCCAGGAAAGCCTGTAAACCACGGATAGGAGCATTTTCAATAACTTCCGTACCGACATTTACAGTACTCATGGTGATGTGTTTTTCAACCAGAGGCTTATCGGCTGTGACTACAACCGCTTCGCCTAATTCAAGTGTTGTCGGCTGCATTTTAATATTCTGCTCTGATGTAACATCAGCAGAAACACGCAGACCGGGGAAAACCATTTTGCTGTAACCAACATAGGTGGCTTCCAATGCATACGTTCCAACCGGAACATTAAGTATAACATAGTAACCATCCACATCGGTAGTTGCACCTATTAAGGTACCCTGTAAAACCATATTTACACCCGGCAAAGGCTCACCCGTTTCTTTATCAGTAACCACACCGATAATTTTACCGGATGATTGGGCGAGTGCCAATATCGGAAGGATACCTACCAGCAATAGAATGAGCAATAATTTTCTAGACATTCTAATTCCTCCACACAATTATTAACCTTTACACATTAATTCACCAACTGATTGACGCTTAAATCATATCTGGCCTCCTCTGCTGATTGACAAACAATGATTGAATCTGACTCAAGGAATGCAGGAATATACTCAAACCGAAATTATTGTCAAAATAAAATAAAAGGTTGTTTTGATTCACCGGAACCAATCCGGTCCGACTGATTCTGCTTCACAGAAGCTATTGGAAAACAACTTCCATTTTAAATTCAAGACAAATAACCGTGTTTAATAATTAATGCATCCTGGAGCCGTGAGGCTGAAAAACAATGGGGTTGTAACTATAACTATAGGCATTTTCTCCTTATATTTTATGAATTTACCAAACATTAAAATCATTATAGAATTTCATGTGATTAAAATCAATATTTTTTTAGCGGATCAATACCACCTTTTTCGGGATATTCATGCTAGCCGAATTAATATTAATCAAATAAACTCCTGATGTAACCGAAGTTCCGTTTGAATTCATTCCGTCCCAGTGAAAGCGATGTTCTCCAGGAGTCAGACGTCCTGAATAAAGATTTATAATTTTCTGCCCAAGCAGATTATATATCGTAATCTCCACCACCTGAGATTTTGGAAGGATCAAAGAAAAATAAGTGCTTGGGTTGAACGGATTAGGGAAAGCCTCGGAAATGATTACTTGATCCGGAATTTTTTCCGGAACAGAATGAATGGCAGTGGGATCTAATATCCAGTTCAGAGATCGTTCGAAAACAGTTTCAGGTTTCAAGTAGTTTTTACTGATTTGCTCTACGCCGAATGAAAATAAAACCAACCTATAACTACCGTCAAACTTTACAGCACCAGCATAAGCAGTACCCAGATACTTAAATACATCCGTTGAACCGGGATCAGCCAACTTTTCCATCCGCTGCGCATTAGCCTTATTTATACCGATAAATTCATTATTTCCTATAGGATCACCTTCCACCCCGCGCAACAGTTGCGTGGTGCTTGTTCCTGCATAACGGACATGCAGATAGTCTGCAGCAAAGGCCGAGTCTAATCCGGAATTAAACAAGGCATCCCCGGAGAGTATCAGCTTACCACCCTGCGCAAGATAATTCTGGAGGAGAGAAGTATTACTGAATAATTTGGGTTCAGTATTTGAGTTCGCATACCAGATACACAAAGGCACCAGTTGGAAAAGTGAATCGGAGATGGAGTCTCGCGGCAGTTCAACAAGAGCAAACTGATTAGCGAATCCATTGGTGGTCACATTGTCCATATAAAAATCGCGAATGCCTTGCCGGGTGTCAGAAGAGAGTGGCGCAATATCTTCAATCAATGCCATTGCTGCCGGTTCAATCTCGAGTTGAATCGTAGTATCTGCCTTGATAACTAAATCTTTTATCCCGATATATGGATATGGCAATTCTGGATAGATCTGAAAAGAGTACAGATCTTCAGATAGGATAAGCTCGGTTTCTTTATCCTGGTTACTTTTACTTTCAATGATATTCGTTCCGAGCACGTCACTCGATGCGGTTATCACAGCTCTATTGGCAATAAGCTGACTCGAAGTATTATCAATTAATTTAAAAGTCACCGCATGTTTTGGTTTTGGGCTCAGAGCAATTGTTGCCATTACTGTCGTGTCTATCACAGAACTGCTTCCAAGATACAAATGAATGTTTTTATCCTGATATCCAAATGCGGATACTGTAAGTAAGGGGGTCTGATTTAAACTGATAAAACTAAAAGCAGCCGTCCCGTCGTTTACTTTCTCTAATTCGTCTGAGACATAACCAGCACGCTGATAAACGGCTTCCAAAACAACCGATGAAATATTTGCGGTCTGCTGGCCATTGAGATAATAAGTCGCAAAATCCAATAACTCACCAGTAACACTGTCCGTTACGGTTCCTGAAAACCTCCAACGTGGATAAATTGAGACCAGACCCAGGATATCATCAATATGTAAAGAGCGTTTTGATGTATCCCCATCGGAAGAGAAGCCATACATAGTGGCTTCCGGGATAACATCACCGACTCCCGGCGGAGAGCCAGGCTCCCCGGCATGTCCCAGACCGAGGTGGTGTCCAAATTCATGGGTGATAACAGATTGCAGGTCCTGTGCACCGGCGGCACCCGTTGTACTTGGTGGAAAATCAGCCGAATTCCAGATAAGATCAGACTCAACTGCCCGGTAGTTTGGCGTTGAATAGCCAGTGACAAAAGTGCTGGAGAATGCGATGGTTGAAGTTCCCTGTTCAAAATTTTCATGATTGGAGTCAAAATAAACAAGGCTTGTATCGTCGTTTACCACACTATTGGAGTGCGTCATTCCGCCATATGCAAACTCAAAATATGACCCTGGAATAGCATTCCAGCTTTGTGCGCCTTGCTGAATTGGTTCAAGAAAATTATCCGGTGTGCTGTGATGCATAAAATAAACGAATGGCAGCTCAAATTTGCGGTAGGAGCGGTATCGGCCATCATCATCTGTCAGAATGCTAAATCCAAACAGGAATGATACAATAAGGGCGACGCTGATAAGATAAGTTTTTATTGTCATATTATTTCAATATTGTTTTATTCTTTGAATAAAGGTAGTTAATTCAAATTTTGGATGAAGCGGATCTTCAGAATCCAGTCCTTCTATGAAAAGGGTTTTATTATCAGCAATTCTGTTGAGAACAATTACTTTTCCATTTTGCTCCAATACATCAAACTTTCCGAGTCCCAATGAGGCCACTCGGTAATGCCCCTGATGGAAAGACAAAAAGACAACGGCCTCTTCGCTAACCTGAAAATCAGGAGCTCCCTGAATCAGCAGAGCATCCTCGCCAACAACACCACCCAATTGCTGAATCACAATTTTATCTCCAGCCTGGCCTTTAATGATTTCGATAACAGCAAATTCAATAGTTGTATAAATCCGATTTTTCTGCTCATTCCAGGAGGAAGCCAGTGCACTTACCCTGACCCGGGCAATTAATTGCGATTGTCGTGATAATTTTTCCAGGTTGGTTGGTGCGAATACCGTTGATTCTGCGGTGCCAACACCCAAAAGGAAAAATATTAATATCAATAGGATTGTTTGACGCACATTTTCTCCCCGATAAATAATGGGTAATTTATGCAACCCGATATTAAATACAATATGCAGTGCTTAGAGCCGGCAACTGCTTTATTTAAAAAAAAAGCCAGCCCGAATGAGCTGGCTTTTAGAAATACATTTACAAACTACTTTACCAGAAGCATCTTTCGTACTGCACTGTAATCGTCAGCACTTAGCTTGTAATAATACAAACCGGACGCAACTTTTTGTCCATCTGCATTCAAACCATTCCAAACGGCCTGATGCTCGCCTGCTGTCAAATCTTCATTAATAATTTCAGCGATTTTTGCACCAAGTGTATTGTATACAATTAATTTTACGGTTGATTTTTTAGCTAAAGTAAAATTAATAGTAGTTGTTGGGTTGAACGGGTTGGGATAATTCTGAGCCAGACGATAACCCGAAACGAGATTTGAGTTATCATCATCGACCGCCGTGGCTAAATTGAACCAGGTCAGGGTATTGTCCAGTACGGTCTGCAACTGCGCCTCATCCGATGCTTCAAGCCGGAATGTATAAAGTGCCGTGGCAAAATTACCATCAGAAAAACGTATGGCGGTATCATACCCATAAGCAGCCGATCGTCCGGTATGCATAAAACCGGTGGCATTATCATTTGGTATAATATAATCCATCCAGTCGGTTTCATAATCTGCATTCCAGACCCCAAAGGTTTCCGGCATTGTTACAAAGGAATCCGCCGGAGCGACAAAGGAGCCGGAAATCGGGTCAGCATCAACGCCAAAATGAACTGAGTCATCCGAACCAACATCGCTCAAACCATAAACCAGACCAAGATAATCAAAACCGAATTGGCCGGCAGCCAGTACGCTGTCATCATAGCCATGGATAAATAAATAATCGGCATCAACGATCATCAGATGGCCACCATCGTTCAGGTAATCTTTTATACCCTGATCATCTGTCTCAAACGGTGAAGGCAGTTCTGAACTTCCAAAACCATACCACAGAATATTGTCAAAACCCCAATTGATTTCATAAGAAGTGATCCCACCATGAGCATTTACATCCCAGGAGAAAACATCTTTACCATCCAGAACAGCATCAAAAGCGCCGTCAACTTGACCACCCTGATTGACATAGAAGATATCTGTACCCTGCGCTGGTGGGGTAACAACTTCGAATGAACTGGATGAAGTAGCACGGAAATTACCTTCATCATCTGTCGTTTCGATCCAGAAAGTAACTATTTCGCCACCGGGGAAGGTTGTACCAAAATTACCGGAATACACATCATCGCCCGTAGGTGTCATGGCGACCCGGCTTTCAGCACCAGCACCAACCTGGAAAACCAAATCGGCTGTGGCCACTGTACCATCAAGATCAAAAATTGTTGCTTCAACTGATGGATAATAGGGATTACCTTCAAAAAAATCAGGAATATAGGTAATATGTTCAACCAGAGGTGCAACTTTTTTGTAGAACACAACAATCTGTTGAATGAATTCAGTCCAGGTGGTTGAGGTAGCCCAGGAATACCAGTTACCAAAGCTTGCAATATACATTAAGGAACGTCCCCAACCGGCATCCGACCTGAGATGGTTTCCATCGTCCATAAACATTTTAGGACCATTCGTTCCATCAAAATACTCACCAACATAACACCCTTCGGCTACTTCAGCTGAAAGCCCCTGACCGTAGAGATCGAGAACCTGCAGATTACTGGAAGGTGAACCATCTGCATTCGTATCAGCCTGGGTAATTGTCCAGGGCACATCCAACAAAAGTTTATAGTCAGAAGTTTTCGGGCGATACTTATCTGTTACATTACCCCAAACATTCCAGGAGCCGGTACCTGTAGTAATAAAAGAAGCATGTATTTCACGGATTTCTGCCGTGTCTGCGGCAAACCAATACCAGTTTACAACGGTATCCGGAACAGCACCACCACCGGCATAACTCTGAATACCTTCATCCTCGGGCGCAGATACATTGGCATGGGTAATCGTGTCAATTACACCACCGGCAGCAGGCAAACCAAGCTCGGCAGCCCTTTTTTCATTCATGACAACCAGATGATGGCGCATACCTTTTTCATAATAAACATGATCTTCTTTAACTGCTGTTTTATTCTTATGATCACCTGCTATCACATTTGCAGAAAGCCCAAAGAAAACAACAGATAAAACCATTAGTCGTAATAATTGTCTCACAATAGTTCCTCCAGTTTTAATTGAAATACATCTCCATTACGAACTTAATTTTTCCCAAAGTCTCCTTTCTTTTTTAAAGTTTAGAAACCAAAAACAAAGCCAAATCTGTGCAGATCGCCCAGATACTGATGGCGTTCATAGGCATAATCTATTTTAGCATCTATAGTATTCAGGTTTAACCCAACCCCGGCGCTGAAATTTTTATCATTCAATGTTGTATAACCAAGACGTAGTGCTAATGTATTTAAGGCGAGATATTCAACACCTGCTCCAAACATTTCAGACTGATCCGCCGGATTAATACCATCAAAACTGAGCACTATTTTTTGATTATCTGTATTAATCACGTCAATTGCAAATCCTAATTGCAGCTTTAGCGGTAATTGATATTCTTCGGTTAAATATTCGGCCCGGCTATCCTCCTGTTGATTGATTTCATCCTTAAACACACGGGTTCTGAAAATGAGATCATCCCCGGTATATCTCAAATCCGGTCCAAAATTAGTAATAGCAAACCCAATTCTGAGGTTATTAAGTAACCCGGTGCGGTACATTCCGCCGATATCCATCGACCAGCCATTGGCTGATAATTCGGCAATGTTTTGATTAATCACCTTAAAGGAAATTCCAGCCGAAAATTTATTTGAGATCTGGCGGCTATACGAGAGCCCGAAGGCATAATCGTTAGCATCATAGAATTCACCGGTGCCATCCGGAGCATCAACCGTTGTAATTTCAATATCTCCGCTTAATAAACCCATACCAAAAACACCAATAACACCATTCATAAACGGTGTTGAAATAGCAAAATTTTCATAGGTCATATCCGCAAAATACTGCGTATGATTAAATCCAGCGTACACCTTATTGTTTAAGGTGGCCAAACCAGCGGGATTCCAATATATCGCATCAAGACCTTCGGCAACTGCCGTATAAGCCGAACCCATTGAAATTGCCCGGAGACCGGAGCCAATTTGCATAAACTGTGCACCGGAAGATCCAATTCCAGCAAATAAGGAGCCGAAAGAGACAAGCAATAGCAGTGCACTTATATACGTAACAGATTTAGTTTTCATTCTCGATTCTCCGTTTTATAGTATAACTGCAAATTTGCCAACTTTTTCTTCACCACTGTTCAGGTCTTTAATCTGATAGATATAAAGGCCACTGGCAATATCCAGTTCTTCACTATTCCGTAAATTCCACTGGTGATACCCGCTCGGATCCCCATTACCCTCATTGTGATGAATCGTGTTGATTAGAATTCCGGATGTGGTAAATATCATGATCCGGCAGAGTTCCGGAAGGTGCGTGAATTTAACATGCTTGTTAAAACGATCCGAGTCCCATTGAGCTCTTACATAATACGGATTTGGCACCACCCGGATTTCAGATAATTTATAGGCATCATCTGCCTTCAGTTCATGAAAAGCCTGAGTTGAGAACGTAAACCGATCAGACACTAAAAATGGTTTCAATGTTTTAATTATAAACACATCACCCGGTTGAATAGGATCCGATGTATTATTCATGTTGATCTGCAGACCAAAAGCAAAATCATTAGTATTTCTATACTTCTCCCGCATTACCCGGATGATCGAATTATGCTTTATTCCGGTTGTGATCAATGGGAAAGCATAGGCGGAGGCAGTCTTGTTTTTTGTCAGATTAGTGACATGCCAGGGAGATTTTGCACCATTTGGCAAGATAACCGGATCTCCGGTAAATGGTGAAGCCGTAACACTATCGACAAATTCAATCTGATAGTCAAAGGGTTGAGGTGTGCCTCCGATCTGACTAAAAGTAAATGATGATTCTTTGCCTTCTGCCCAGTCAAAATTTGCCGTATCGATGCTGGATGTACCAGGAGCGACCGCAGCCAGGTCGATTCCATAGAAAGAAACTGCAGCTTGTCCACTGACCAGGCCCAGGCTATCGACAACGATCGTATCGGCGCTGACATTTATAACACGCAGATATTGGGCAAGATTGGTTAAGGTATCAGAACCGATAAACTCAATTTCAAAATCCGCAGTGATCATCTTAAGGGGATTATGAATTTCCACCGTTACCTTTCCGGCACTTTCACCGGCTATTCTGGTAACTGAAGAAAGCTCCTCAAGGGTGCGGTCTACCGGAGTACCCCGTGGGATTACTACCGTACGGTTGGTAAACAGCGAACTCTCCAGACTGGGTAAGTTAATTGTAGGATCTCCCTGATCAAAAGCGGTGACGGAGTAAATATAAGTGATACCATTGATCAGCTTATCATCAATATGCACATAATCTAAACCAAGTTGTTCTCCGATTGGCTCGCTTTCAAAGGTTTGTACCCTGAACACATCACCGACAGCCGGAGGTGAAGCAATGGGGTTTCCATCATCGTCGGTATCCACACCATCGGTAATTGAAATATAAACACCATCAAAGCTGATAAATTCTCCGGAGCGATAGGTGGCATCGTTAAAGGCAGCTAAAGTTTGGTGATTTACAACTGTAAACCCTACTCCGTCCGTAACTGCAGTTTTATTGAAAGAATAGGCCTTTTGCTGATCTATATTGTAAACCAATAATTGCCGGCCGGGTAAGATCTGAATGGTATAAGTTGCTTGAATGTAAAAATTAGCAGCTTGCGCCGTAAATCCTTCAAATTTGATAGCAGAAAGTGAAGCACCCGAAGTATAGGCGACGGAAACATAGCGACCGGTTTCATTCCCGGAAACATCAAATTCAGCAATCGGTATATAGCCGTTTGGATAACGATCCAAATCCGTTGTAGCCGTTCCCCAGGATAACCCGTCATCGGAGCTGCGATAAACCCGGTAACCTTCGAAATCAATCTCCTGACTGGCCGGATCGGGTATTGTTTCTGAGAAATTATCCCAACCCAGAATAACCCGTTTATCCCCTGGTTCTGCAACCAAATTTGGGGAAGGCGGTGCTTCAGGGCCGATATATGCATTGTTATAACGGTCAAGCGCCGCTAAAGTATTCGCCCGGACTTCGGCCAAACTGCCTCCGGCAACAACTGCTAAAGTGACTTCAACTGTTTCGCCAGGCTCCAGGGATATGTAAGGTCCTGATGCCGTTAACTGACGGACATCCTGGGGAATCGAAAAAATTTCATAACCACCTTTAGCCAGTTGCTGATATTTCAGATCATCCCGGCCGGAATTATCAACGTCGGCTTCATCCCCATCGATGGTCCAGGTTTGGAATCCGGTTAAGCCCAGTTCATTACCCAATGTATCATCCGGGGTTTTTAGAAAAACGGTTCCAATATACCCTGCTAAGGCCGGCCAACCTGCTTCCTGAAAATCGGAATCATAGGAATATCCCAAATTCAGATTTTCATCATAACCAATTAAATCGTCTGAAGCTTTACCCACATCATTATCCATAAAATAGCCAAAATAAACATCTTCAATAGGGAATTCATTCATGTTGGTTATTCTGTAATTCAAATAAATATAAGAATCGGTGCTCCAGGAATAGGTGCGTTGTTCAACCCGAATACCTAATGGCTCGGTATCATATTTATTCGTAAAAATGCAGGCCGCCTCTTTTTCTTCCCAATAATCTCCCCAGACGGTATAGGTGTCTTCATGTGATAAATAGTCACCTTTTGCAGGATCAAGCTGGAGATCGGAAAAACCCAGAGCACGACGCCTGGCATTGACTGAGGTATCTGCATAAGCCCAGAGTTTTTGATAATCCGCCGCCGCCGGTACTCCCTTCTGTTTGAACAGAAAATCACCTTGCCCATCCATATCTTCCGGGATACGTTGGTTGGTCTGGTACAAATTACTCAGGGCACCCTGATCGGAATAATATGCAGCGGTCGCTACCCGAGGTTCTTTTATGGTTAGAGTATCATTGATCTGAACTTCAACCATACCACCAACCCATAACCCGGCTGCCCAGGTATAAAACTGTTTACTGCCGCGCGGATACTCACCTGTTCTGCCATTTCCAGAGGTTAGACCGGAAGGCCATTCACCGGTATAACCGGTCCAGCCTACGGGTGGCTCAAAATATCCATTTTGACCTGTGTTCGAAATGGTATACACACCCAATTTTCCCGTTCCAATCCAGGATAACATAATCGGGACTGGTTGATCTTGTTCGCCTAAGGCTACTTTTTGGAAATAAATATTTGTATTCCCGAGAGTTCCGGCATCGGCCCGGCGATCCCGACCAAATACCAGATTTCCCAGAACCATAACTAATAAAAGGACAACTTGCAGATTTTTTAACATTCATTTCTCCTTTATAACCGGATCAATAGAATTAGAATTTTATCATCATTCCCAATTGTATTATGCGTGGCATCCCATAATTAGCCGGATTATTGACAAAGCTTTTCCATCCTGCCAGATCCGCATTATACATGTCATAAGCAGATTCATAACCCCACTTTTTGTAATCGGCATAAGTACCCAAATTTTCCGGATCCCAAATTGGCTTATATCCATTATCATCCGGCTTCCCTGTGAGACCATAAATGTTAACCACATTAAGCACATCAAAAACATTACGAACATCAAGAAAGAAATCGAGTTCTATGTTTTTCCAGGATTTAAAATATTTATCTATACGCATATCAAGCCGGTTTTGTGATGGCAGCCTGCCGGAGCCGACTTCCAACGGATTCCCTTTGCTATCAACCGGTGTATAGGCCGAACCAGTATTAAAAGTAAAGAAGAAATTGGTATTTAAATCTTGCAGCGGTTTTATGCCAAATATCTGTGGCCCGGCATTTTGTGGGATATAATAATTAAGCCGGGCTTTAATATCATGGGTTATGTCGAAATCTAAAGGATATTCCTTCCGTGGTAGCTCGCTGTCTGAATTCAGGAAAAGATAATAAAAATCACGGCTGTCGCTTCCTGTACCCTTAGCATCGGTATAACCATAAGACAGGGAGCCGGAAAGAAGCCCGAAATGTTTACGCAGTTCGATTTCAAAACCCTTAACTTTCGCGAAGTCATTAATTTTATAGATAGTATAAGAAGCAAATGTGTTGTCAAAGATGGTATTTACATTATCTGTACTTAAGAGATTTTGCACATCTTTATAATATGTATTTAATTTCAGCGAAACATCCGGATTGATGGCAGTTTCAAAACCTGCCTCATAAGCGGTTTCCTTTTGCGGTGGCAAGTTTGGATTACCTATCAGAGGAACACCATTGGTGATATCTGAATTCAGGTTTTGGAATAGATCGGAAAGATCTACATTCTGGAAAAACTGACCGTAATGAATATACATCTTGGAAGTGGCTGACATGGCGAAAGCAATACCAAGTCGAGGACTAATTTGCCATTTAGGCGGTGTTTTTTCCATCCCGGCATCCAGATTATTCAGATCAATCGGATGAATGGCATCCGGATCAAAATAGTCATACCGAAGCCCAGCATTAATAGATAAATCATCATAGTCAAATTTATCCTGTATATAAAAGGCTAGGCTGAGTGGGGTTTTTGAGTAGGTATCAAAATAAGGTTTATTATTTAAAAATTGAATATCCGTATAATTCAGATCGTAATAACGTGCAAAGCCACCAACTTTCATCAGATTATGCCGGTTAAACTGGCTTGAAAATGCTAATTCGGCTGTATAATTCTTATTATTGCGATCATGCCAACGTGGGGTGTAATTCAAAATAAAATTACCAAGAACATCTCTGGGATATGGAAAGGCAAATACATCAATATCTCCGAAATAATCATAATCTTCATAATCAGAATTTTCAGGATCACTTAGAAAAGTATTGTAATTACCGATATTAAACTCCCGGAAAGCCAGTTGGCCATTTTCAGCAATATACCAATCACCGGTATTAAACTCCCGATTATCATAAGCTTCTTCCTGCAATTTGATGTCAAGCCATTTCCATTCACCATTAACAAGCGAAACATAAGGGCGACCATCTGAGGTTTTGGCTTTATTCGAGTAAAAATGATAAAACGCCTCCTCTTCACTCATACCGGTAAATTCTCCGGTTTGCCGATTATACCAACCCTGATCTTCAGCTTCTTTTACCCAGGCCAAACTGGTACTGAGTCCTTTCCAGTCAGAAAAATGGGCACCATTTTGAGGAGAATAACGTTGAAAGTTTTGGAATCTGGTCAATGTTAGTTCGTACCAGGTGGTTGGGGATAAGGTATGAGTCATAACCAGACTGAATCTGTTATCTCCGGCTTTATTCCCGACACCCTGGTTTAACCAATAAGGGTTTGCCGATACGCCATGACTGTACCATTTTTCATCACGCTGTGTAAAGCTGCCGTTTAACTGGAATTTTAAAACCGAGCGGATTGGTTCAAGATGTAATTTGGCGGTTGAATTCAATTGCTGCTGATCATTGTGACTCTGCCTGAATATAGACGGATTTCGGTCATCTGTCGCCAGATAACTAACTTGAGTATAAAAACTTCCGCCATATTTTTTTAAACCAGGCAATGGTCCATCCAGGCTGGCAAAATACTTATTGTACCCCCAGTCATAATCCGATCCCTGAAACATAACATCTGAGGTTGCTTCGAATTGGGCAGAAAATTTTTCCTTGTTCCCGGATTTGGTCACAATTTGGACAATACCTGACATCGATTCACCATATTCTGAATTGAAGCCACCGGACAAAATATTAATCTGTTCGATAGCATTATTATCCAGGTTGACACCTGCGGTTCCAACAAAGGGATCATTTGAATTAACACCATCCACATAATAAACAATTTCGTTATTACGACCGCCACGGATATGAATCCCACCAGATCGCCTACTTCTCCCGGTCTCAACTGCACCAATCTGCTGAGCTATAACCTGATTAAAATTGGAAACCGGGCTATGCCGGATTTCTTCACTGGTGATCTCCTTAACTGAGGCGGTTACATCTCTTTGGATAATCTGTTTTTCAGCGGTAACCTCAATAACATCACCTTCAATGTACTGCGTTTTCATTTCCACGTTGACCGTTGTGCTATAATCAGGCTTAATCTTTACCTGATTTACTTTATTCACGGTATAACCAATATAGGAAAAGGTTAAATTATATGTTCCGGTAGGAATATTTAATATCTGATAGAAGCCATCCTGATCGGTTGAAGCACCTAAAAAAGTATCATCAACAATAACATTGACACCAACCAATACTTCCCCGGTTTCCTTATCTTTCACCATGCCGGCTATTTTCCCTGAGATACGGCTGTTTTGCGCAACGGCGACTGTGATCAATAGGAAAAACAGTATACTTATATATTGTAGCTTTAAACGAACCATGCCACCTCCTTTGGTGTCGTAAAACTTAGTTAAATTAAAAATTGCCTGATTGCAACGATTCTATTTCGGTGCTCTCTATTCCCATAGTCATTGATCTCCTAGACAAACAGATTACATACAATGTTTATAGTGAATATAATAAAATAATAAACAATAATTTAAAAACAAATATTAAAACTGGTAAATTGTTCCGTTTACTGTACACAAACCTTTAATATTGAACAGGTAATATATAACCAATCATATTGCATCTGGATAGATCAAAGCAATCTTGTTCAGATCCTCATCCGATAAAAAATCAAATTCCACACCGGCTTGAAATTTGTCACCCGAAACCGGGCTGCAGTTCCTGACTGTCCCCTGCACTTTGAGCAGTTCATTTCCTATTCCAATCGTCAACTGGACCATAGCGCCAATTTCAAACTTAAACCCGGCTTGCAGCGAGATGCCGGTCCGGCTTAAGTCACGAGAGAGTATCATTCCTTCATTAAGCACCTTTCCGGTATCATCCAGAAGCCGGTAAGAAACAAAATTCTGCGTATCAATTCTTGATGCACTTCGCCCTTCAAACTTCATAGGACCCTGCCTCCTCCAGATTTGAAAAGTCAACATACTCCTGAAGCAATTTTTTTGCTGCTTCAGATAAACTTTCCTGCGAAATACCCAGTTCGGTCAGTTCTTTAAAGATCAGACCGATATTTATTTTAGACGATAACTTTCGGTTTAAACAGAAAATCCGGTCATTATAATATTTAACCAAACCAGACCTGAATTCGCCGCGGTCTTTCCGGACGAGCACATTTTCTTCCTCCAGCAGGCCGAGCATTTCTTTCAGTATGGAATCATAATCGTAAGCTGCCATTATAACCACTGATTCAGGTTTTTTCGTTTAAGTATGTCCACCAGGTCTTTTACCCGCTGAGATTCATCTTTTCTGCAGATTAATAAGGTGTCATCAGTTTCCACGACCACCAGGTTTTCAATCCCGATAGCCGATACAACTTTCTTGTTTGTATAAAAAAAGTTGTTGGCTGCATCCAGAGTTACAGCCTGACCACCATTAACCACATTCCCATGAGCGTCTTTCGGAGAGATATTATACACAGCTTCCCACGAGCCGACATCGTTCCACTCAAAATCGGCTGCAATTACACAGACCTGTTCAGCAACTTCCATTATCCCAAAATCGATGGAAACGGCCCGGATGCCTGAATAAACATCAAGAATTGCATTATTCTGTTCAGGGGTATCGAGTGAGGTAACCATTCCCCGGAATAACTCTGCGTGTTCCGGCAGATGATTTTCAAATTCATTTAAAATCGAGGCTACAGACCAGATAAACATACCACTATTCCAGAAAAAATCACCGGAATGAAGAAATCTTTCAGCGGCTTCGCGATTCGGTTTCTCAGCAAATGTTTTCACACTGAATATATCTGTAGCATTAACAGTGGCTTTTAAATGATTACGCTGAATATAACCATAACCGGTCTCCGGGTAGGTCGGCTTTACGCCTAAAGTGATCAGACAGCTCGATTTTCCGGCATATTCAACTGCGGCAAGAATGGTTTTCCTGAACAAATCATCATTTTTAATAAGGTGATCTGCCGGCAGGACAACCATTATTTCAGCCTTACCGGCCCTTTTTTCGATTAAGGATGCCGCCAGGCCGATGCACGGTGCAGTATTCCGGCCAAATGGCTCACCAATAATATTTTCTTGCGGCACTTCGGGCAGTTCATTCCGCACCGCGGCAACCAGATTGGTGTTTGTGACAACAATAATCTTTTCGGCCTGGGCAATTGGCCGTATACGCTCGAAAGTCATGCGCAACATACTGCTCTCACCCAGCAGATTAAGCAACTGTTTGGGTTTATCAGCACGACTCAACGGCCAGAATCGTGAACCAACCCCACCAGCCATAATGACAAAATACATTGATGATTTACTCCGTTTCATCCAAAATTAATAACCAATCTCTGGCTCTGACATCATCAGGCTTAAGTGACAATACAGTATTAAAAACCTTGCGGGCATTTTCCTTTTCCTTGTACAAAAAATAAGCCTCTCCAAGATTATTCAGAGCTGCAAAATATCTTGGCTTAAGCGAAATGGCTTTAAGAAATACCGGGATGGCTTTCTCATAGTTTTCCCGATCCATCAGGATATAGGCATAATTATTCAGCGCTTCGGGATAATCCGGATTTACCCGAATCGCTTTTTCCAGATAAAACATAGCACTATCCGTTTGTCCCGAAAAATAATAGGCTGCAGCCATATTATTATAAGCCTTTGAAAAGGTTGAATCGAGACTAATCACTTTTTTATACAGCGATATCTGGGATGAATGAGTAGTTTCCATGGCCGCTTTCTCGGAAAGGTCAAAAGCTTTTTTATCAAGATTACCCTGCAGAACACTCTCGGTTAATTGTTTGTTTTTGAGGGCCGGCTGGTACGAGGGATTAACGAAAAGACTACGATTAAAATGAAGCAGAGCCTGAGAATAATTCTCTTTCAGGAAAAGCATGTAACCAAGATTATTTTCGGCCTCAAAATAATTCGGATTCAGAGCAGTTGCCTTCCTGAAGCTCCACAAGGCCGAATCTACCTTATTACTGCGATGTTCAGCCATACCTTTAAAATTGTAAACTTCAGCATCCGCCGGAATAAGTCTGAGCGCCGCATTCCAGCGGTTGATGGCCAGACTATCCTGTCCATTAAGAAAATAAGCCACCCCTTCCTCAACCATCGGTTCGGCCAGTTCAGCTTTACTGGTCATTTCTTCATGGGTTTTGAACCTGCTGCAAGAACTGCTTAACAGAATTACTGCAAACAAAAGTAAGAACTTCATGGGTCCACCTTTCTCTTAGATGATAAGCTGACCGGTAAAACTAATTTCTACCGGCCCACAAAGATAAACTTCTTCATCCCTGAATTGCACCTCTAATCTGCCTCCGGAAGTATCAATAATCACATTTTGATGATAATCGATTTCACCGCTTGTGGCCAGAGCTATGGAAGCTGCCGCAACTCCCGATCCGCACGATTCCGTAAAATCCTCAACACCACGTTCATAGGTCTGAACGAGGATGTGGTTATCGTCCATTTTTCTGACAAAGTTTACATTCACACCTGCACTATCAAAATCCTTCTGCCAACGATAATACTCAGCCCATTTTCTGCGGTATTCAATCCCGGCATTTCCTGCCTCGAGCAAAATCAGATGCGGTACGCCGGTATCAATAAAGGAATGCAGATGGAACTCCGGACATGAGCCGTTTTGATTTACATCCAATTTTTTCAAAGACGACAGATCCGGCAGTATCTGAACCATAAATTTGTTTTGATCGAGGCTGGTTGCTTTGTGCAACCCCGAATCGGATTCAATTAAAAATGTAGTACCCGGTCTGGTTAAATTTCTCAGTTCAGCAAATAAACAGGAGGCTCTGAGGCCATTTCCACACATATTTCCGGATGAACCGTCACGGTTAAAATATTTCATCAGGAAACTGGCTTGAGAAGATGGGTAAATGATAATCAAACCATCACCACCAACCCCATAATGACGATCACAAATGTTCCTGATTTGTTCACTGCTCATCGTCCGCCCCCGCAGTTCACAGGCATCAATAACAATAAAGTCATTCCCTGTTGCCTGGATTTTTGCAAAGACGATCATTGCCCGTTTATCTCCGGCAGGGTTAGAATAATCCCCGCCGTCTCCCACCGTTTTCGTACGGAGACTGTATCGGGATGAGAAAAGATCCATTCCGCCGGTGTGTACGGCCAAAGCTTGCCGGTATCAGCTTGGCCGTTGCGGTTCTTATCCCAAAAACCATCGATCAAATATTTTCCTTCGGGCAGCCAGGGGAAATGAAATTCACTTCCGGCTACAAAGACGGAACTCCGGACCAGCTTTTTACCACCTAATTGACGCAGCCTTAAAATTATATGATTGTCACTTTCCCATACCGATCGGCTCAGACCTGAAATCGAACCCAGTTCGCTTTCACTGATAACAGAAAATGTAAATAATGAGTCTTGAACTTGCACTGACTTGCCCCAAATATCCTGGATTGCCAGAGAGTCGAGACTGACTTTAATTGTGTCCCCGAAGGTCCAGGGATGATCAGGTGTAAAAGACCATACCTTAGGATTGGGCTTTGACCAATAACCGGAAATATTTCCTGCAGTAGAAGCCACCTTAATCTGTCCGGCCAGAGCAGTATCATAAACCGGATGATTAAAAGCGAAACGAAGTGGAAAATCCTCAAAAATATTTTTGCTTTTATGGTCGGGGAAATATTTAATAAGCCGGGCGGCGGATGTGTCTGCTTTGTTGATGAACGGCACCCGAAATTCAGTGCTCAGGTAATTTTTATTCCCCAATGAATCGGCAAGTGAATCAAGACAAAAGAAAATTGAATCGGCCCGGGCCAGGAGCGGCAAATACAGGTCAATACTGCTCGGGTTTTCGTTGTTGTATTCCAGCGCCGCGGGAACGATTATGGAATCCTGCGGCCAGATTTTTATCCGCGCACTCTGAATGTATTCCAGTAGTATTTTTTTGTTAAACCGAAGCCGGAGCTGGACGTCCGATATCGATCGTAATCCGGTCAGCTTTGGTTTAACCGTATCCGTAATGGAAAGCTGAAAATTTAGCGGCCCCTGCATCGGTTGGCTATCGGTTAACCGGACCTCGGCCGGTGCAATCCCAAAATATTCCCGGTAGGGATTAAGGGCATAATCCATATCCTTATCCGCAATGGCCAGCAGGCGGTAAGCCTGTATTTTTAGATTTGAAAATGTGAACCGGCCATTTTCATTCGTTTGAGCAACATATGCCGGGGCTTGTCTGTACCAGGCCTCATTCTCACTTCCTGATAATGGATAAGCCAATATAGTCAGAACCTGCCTGGGTTCGGTCAACCGCACATTGCCATAAATTATACCGCTATCAATGGAATCGCCGGTTGAAAAAGCACTTTGGAAACTGCCGGACATTTTATTTTTTCGCAAATCCTGAACATTTGCGCCAACCGATATAACATAGGTTTTGTCCTGCTGAAGCATATCGTTAAGAATTAAATTTAATACCTGGTCATTTTCCCAATCGATTTCAAAACGGGTTGGCGGAGAGATGAAAATAATATTCTGGACCGATGCGGCCTCAATTTCTTCAGAGAAGCGAAGGGTAATGTTTTTAAGATTTATAGAAACCCCTGTTGAATCCACTGCCGGAAAAATACTGACGACCTGGGGCTTAATTGTATCCAGTGGACCTCCACCCGGTGCAGTTTTATGAGCGCATCCGGAAATAAGCAAAATTATAATAATGCAGCAAAATTGGAAATACAGCTTACCGGATTGAACTTTCACATTGTCCTTATTTTTCATATCGAAAACACTTTAATTTAAATTAGCTGAACTTAAAAACAACCAGTAAAATACCTGATGCTGCAAAGTCATGGATCAGAATTTTATTCTCTGTATTTAAGCAGCCAAATTTAACCAGAGCTAAACATTACCGGGAAAGCAATAGCAAATTTCTCCTGCCAGTCATTCATAACCCATAAAAAAGGCTGTGCGTATAAAATGCCTTTTCAGATTGATTTGAAAATAGCAGAGGAATGTGACCCGCATTTTCGATCAGATAAAAAAAAAGCTGCATAATCTTTTGATTTGCAGCTTTTAAATTTACATCTGAAAATATCAGACACCACGTTCTTTGATACGGGCGGCTTTACCAACCAGATCACGCAGGTAGTAAATTTTAGCCCGGCGAACTTTGCCTTCTTTTTTCAATTCAATTTTAGCAATGCGCGGTGAATGGAGCGGAAAAATGCGCTCAACACCTACACCGTCGGAGATTTTACGGACGGTAAAGGTTTCATTAATTCCACCACCTTTTCGCTTGATGCATACACCCTGAAAAATCTGGATACGCTCTTTATCACCTTCGATTACCCGAACGTGAACAGCTAAAGTATCCCCGGTTCTAAACTGGGGAATATCCGATTTTAACTGATTGGCGGTTACGTTATGAAGTAAATCCATGTTTTTGTTCCTGCTTTAAATTTAAACTATCAAATCTTTATATTTTTTATACAAGTCCGGCCTTCTGCTCCGGGTCAATTCTTCCTTTTTCTCAAGACGCCAGGTTTCAATTTTCTGATGATTCCCGGATAACAAAACTTCCGGCACCGCTTTGCCCCGAAATTCTTCAGGTCTTGTGTAGCATGGCGCATCAAGCAAATCATCGTTAAAAGAATCCGTCCAGGCCGATTCAATATCACTGATGACACCGGGCAGCAACCGTATAACTGCATCGATCATGACCAGGGCAGCTATCTCTCCCGAACTGATTACATAGTCACCAATTGAAACTTCTTCAATCGGATAAAACTCATGAACCCGTTCATCTATACCCTTAAAATGCCCACAGATAAAGACCAGATGCCCGGTCAGTGCTAATTTCGTGACCAAACTCTGATCCAAAACCTGGCCACGCGGCGAGGGCATAATAAACTTAACGGAACCTTGCCCGGTTTGAGATAAAGCAGATTCCAGAGCAAGAACAATGGGTTCTACTTTTAAAACCATTCCCGCACCGCCGCCATAAGGATAATCATCAATCGTCCGGTGCCGGTCAGAAGTGAAGTCACGGAGATTATGGATGACTATTTCCACAATGCCCTTCTTTACACCCTGGCCGATGATGCTCTGCCCAAGCGGCTCTTTCAGAATCTGCGGAAATCCGGTTATGACATCAATACGCATTTCAAAGATCAGATTTTAGTTAAACCGTCGATCGGGTCGATCACGATCTTTTTTCGGTCAAGATCAACCCTGATAATAAACTGCCGGACAAAAGGGACCTGAATTTCCGGACCGTCTTCCTGACGGATGATGACTAAATCATTAGCCGGGTATTCTTCTACGTCAACCACTTTTCCAAGAAACCGGTCGGCCTGATCATAGGCATCAAGACCAATCAGGTCATGATAATAAAATTCGTCATCCGGGAGCAGGGTCAATTCATTCTGAGTTATGTACAGAAATTCACCTTTCAGGGCTTCTGCACCATTCCGGTCAACTATTTCTTTAAATTTGACAATGGCAAACTGATTGTCAATTCTGACCTTTTCAAAATGCAGTTCGGCCAATCCGGAATCATTTTTCAACAGCAGTTTATGTAAGTTTTTCAGGTGTTCAGGGAAGGATGAAATTATCCGGATTTTTACTTCTCCGTTTATTCCCTGGGCTTTAAGCACCTCTCCAAATACATACACTGTTTATTCTAAAATCTCTAAAACAGCGCGTTTTCCTGCTTTGGCTGAGGCTGCAGCCAACAGGGTGCGAATAGACTTGGCAGTTTGGCCATGTTTGCCAATCACCTTACCCAAATCCCCTTCACCAACACGTAATTCATATACCGTGACCCGCTCACCTTCCACTTCAGCGACATGAACATCTTCCGGCTTGTCAACCAGGTGCTTTGCGATAAATTCCACGAATTCTCTCATAACTACAGCCTCCTAAGTATTGGTTCCGAATTGCTTTATCACAACTATATGAGATTGAACGCTATTCCTTTGATTCTTCTTCCGGCGCCTCGCTGGCAGCAGCGGAGGCCTTTTCTACCTCAAGCTTGCCTTTGGTATTAGTTTTTTCTTCCGTTTTTTTTGCAGCCTGGGCCAACCGTGCGGATTTCATTGCTTCCCACTTGGCATATTCCTCAGCAATCTTCTGCTCATCGGCGCCATTTTTCATAAGATCCCATTTCAGCCACAAGCCACCATGCTGAAAAAGGTTTTTAACCGTATCCGAAGGCTCTGCGCCATTTTTCAACCAATATAGAACACGATCTTCTTTAAAAGTAACAGCCTGTGGTTTGGCAAGAGGATCGTAGGAACCAATCATTTCAATAAAACGACCATCTCGGGGGGCACGACTGTCCGCAGCAACTATTCTGTAGTAGGGGCGTTTTTTTCTACCCATTCTGCGCAATCTCAATCTTACAGCCACTGAAAAACCTCCTAAATATTTTTTAAGCAAGCCCGAAAGGTAAATTTCGCATATTTTTCAAGCTTTTACCTTTCATTTGTTTCATCATTTTTTGCATTTGTTCAAACTGATTCATCAACTGATTCACTTCCTGAACCCGGGTTCCGCTACCGGAAGCAATTCTTTTCCGCCGGCTGCCATTAAGAATCCGGGGATTTTGCCGTTCTTCGCGGGTCATAGACCGGATTATCGCTTCCGTCCGGCCAAAAGCCCGATCATCTATTTTAGCATTCTTTAACTGACTACCCATACCGGGGATCATACCTAAAAGAGACTGCAGCGAACCCATTTTTTTAATCTGTTGCAATTGTTCAAGGAAATCTTCAAGGTCAAACTGAGCTTTTTTCAGTTTTTCCTCGAGTTTTGCTGCTTTCTCCTGATCCATGGTTGACTGGGCCTTCTCAACCAAAGTTACCACATCACCCATACCCAAAATTCGTGACGCAAGCCGATCCGGGTGGAAGGGTTCTATCTCATCTAATTTTTCACCAATACCTAAAAATTTTATCGGTTTACCCGTCACAGCACGTATGGAAAGAGCCGCTCCGCCCCGGGCATCGCCATCCATTTTTGTCAGAACCACACCGTCGAAATTCAGCTTCAGGGCAAATTCCTGGGCCGTATTCACTGCATCCTGACCGGTCATCCCGTCTGCGACAAACAGAATTTCATGAGGACGAATACGGTTTTTGACCCGAACCAACTCATCCATCATATTGGCATCGATATGCAGCCGGCCGGCCGTATCTAAAATAATGGTGTCACAAAATTCCCGCCGCGCCGCCTGAATGGCATTAAAAGCAATATTCACCGGATCGCCGATACCTTCATCATAAACGGCAACACCCAGCGAACGGCCAAGAACTTTCAATTGCTCAATAGCAGCCGGACGGTAAACGTCGGCCGCAACCAGCATGGGTTTGCGTCCCCGGACTTTTAAATAGGAAGCCAGCTTCCCGGCGAAGGTTGTTTTACCCGAACCCTGCAATCCGGAGAGCATGATTATCGTTGGGGGAATCCCGGCACTTTTTAGCTGAACATTCTGCTGGCCAAGCAGCCGGACCAGTTCATCATGGACAATTTTTACGATCATCTGGCCGGGAGTCACGCTGCGCAGAACTTCTGAGCCGACAGCTTTCTCCTGGACACTCTGAATAAAGTCTTTGACAACTTTATAATTCACATCCGCTTCAAGAAGTGCCAGGCGAACGTCTTTTAAAGAATCGGCAATATTTTGCTCGGTTATTTTTCCAAAACCGCGCAATTTCCGAAAAGTAGATTCAAGACGTTCCGTTAATTGTTCAAGCATTTTCAACCTTGCTTAATTTTGCCATGACCGCTGAATATATAAAAAGAGGTTTTATTTATCAAGATAAGGACGTTTTTTTCAGGACTGCTGCAAAACTGCCATCCATCTGGTCCGTGTGCGGAAAGGTGCGCAAAAAACCTTCATCCGTGGCTTTGATTTTTTCGGGCGCCGGCGGCCTGATCTGCATTTCAGGATGCCTCTTTAAAAACGTGCGGATAACCTGCTCATTTTCATCCGGATCAATACTGCAGGTGCTGTAAACCATGGTGCCGCCGCTGGCCAGACCAGCCATTACCGATTCCATAATTTCATCCTGCAGGCGACTAAATTCACCAATTTCGGACAACGACCTGCGCCAGCGGATATCCGGATGTTTCTGAACAACACCGCTTCCTGAGCAGGGCGCATCGACCAGAACCAGATCAAACTGCCGGCGGAAAGGCAAATGCCGGGCATCGGCCACAACAAGCCGGCTCTGGCCACTCACCTGCCGGGTCAGAATCGCTTTTAGTTTCTTCAGGCGTTTCAGATTATTATCCAGGCCGATAACCACTGCCCGGGGATATTTCAAGGTCAGTTGGCGGAACTTCGTACCGGGCGCGGCGCAGGCATCAAGTATCAGACCGCTTTGCAGATCGGGCAACAACCTGACTGGTATCTGGGCGCTTTCATCCTGCACCGTAATTTGACCACTTCCAAATTCAGGCAGGCTGAGCAAATTTTGCAGATTCTCAATCCGCAGGGAGTTTTCAAAATATTCTGATTTTTGAAAGCCGATACCCCGATTTTCCAGAGCTGTTTCAACCCGGCTGACCTCCCCATCAACCCTGATATCGAAGGTTGGCACTTGATTTAGCCGGTTGAGAAGGGATTCAGTGAATTCCATTCCCCAAAATCCTACCCAGCGTTCGACCAGCCAGTTGGGAAAAGAATAACGCAGACCGAGATAGCCGGTATTAACCGGTGAGGGGCGTTCGGGTTCTGGCATCGACGGCAAGGCAGCAACTTTTCTAAGCACCGCATTGACCTGCTTCTGACGGGATGAAACCAGCCGCCGGGCTAACCCGGCATACTGATCAACCGTAGCAAAAGCGGGGATATTCTGAATAAAAAATATTTCATAGGCCGCCGCAGACAAAATAAGACTGAAAGCGGGCGGTACTTTTTTAAATCCACCATGAACAAAGCGAACCACAACCCATTCGAGCAGGGTTCGGTTACGAAGCACTCCGTTGGTCAGTTGCAGCAACAGCCTTCGGTCCTCTGCTTTTTTCAAATGCGTGATCAATTCGTTGTTTATCTCGCTGAGCTTCTCTCGTTTTTTTTCGAAGCGCAGCAGAACCTGCACCGCCAACAGACGGGCCGGGTTTAGTGCTGTATTTGACATAATTCTTCCACATAGAGGCGAAAGGATTTTAAACGCCTCCCGCTTTCCGGGTAAAGTGTATCCAGGGCCACCCGGGCCGGTCTTGGATATAGGTTAAAGGATTGTACAGAAGATTCTGTGATCAGATTGCCGGAGAATCCCCCGACCCTGATCATGATCCTTCCCATTTCGGTTCGGCTCAGAATTTCCGGGCCGGGCATATGGCGAATTCCGGCCGCCCGGCCCAAAGCCAGTTCCCAGATGCCGGCGGCGGCATCCTCGGACCAAAGCGCAGCCCGGTATTCATCACTAAACAGGGTTATCGGCTGGCTTTTGCGGAAGGAATGAAGCATCCATTCTGAAAAATTCGGGCTCCGGCCGTCACTCCGGCCAAACATAAGTGGTAAACGAATAACCAGGTTCGTACCCCCGGTCTGCAGAACATAGTCTTCACCTGCTTTTTTACTCAATCCGTAAATGTTAACCGGATCAGGCCGGGCTGTCTCAGTGATGGCAAAATCGGAATGGCGAAAAACAAGATCGGTTGAAATATAAATAAACCTTATCTGGCGCTGAGCACACCATTCCGCCAAACGGCCGCTGGCCTCGGCATTAATCTGCCCGGCCAGGGCCGGGTTTTGCTGGCAGGCTGCCGCCTGGGATAAGGCCGCGGCGTGTATCACTAATTCGGGATTCAATTTTTGAAGCGCCGGCCAATCCGGGTGCAGCAGATCAAAATCTATCAACGGGCAGGATGGAGTTATGGAAAATTCCGCCCCCGGGCGGACCAAACCGGTAAGTTTAATTTCCGCAGGACAAAAACGATAAAGTTCGCGGCCTAGAAAACCGTTCAACCCGGTTATAGCAACCTTCATTTTTGCATTTCTAAAGGAAAATTCAGATGAACAGCAAGGCCATGCCAGTTCTGCCCCGAACCAAGCGCCTCAAAATGGAGCCCGAGGCCGTTCCGTTTCATTTCCCGGTTATCCCGGCGGGCCAGACGCATGGCATTGATACCACTGACCAGGTGATTGAGAACAACCGCGGTATAAAAATAAATTTTCTGATTGGAAACCATAGTAGCATCGATACGCATCCGGTCGTAAGTGTAACGATTGTCTTTTGAATCCCAGTTCCAATATTGGCTTGTCTCATCATACAGCTCATCGAAATAACGTTGATTCGAGCGTTTCTCATTAAAGGCATACACATCATCATACTTGCCAATATCTATCAGGAACTGCTTATCAAAATTCATAGGGGTAGAAAGACCGGCATGATCTGCGGCATAAGCAATGTACTCATCCCTGAGATGATGATAATACTGATCGTTCAGCCACAAACCCAGCCAGAGGGATACTTCCGCCGCAAAAAAGCTTTTGGCATAGGATGGATGACCCAGATAAAATTCTCCGGCGCCCGGCAAAACCAGTGAATACAAAAGTGCTTTGCTAATAGATTTATACTGAATTCCGGCCGGATCATCCCAGGCTGAACCGCTGACATTTTCCTGCAGGTACGTTCCACTGCCGGTTTTATTCTCCTCCAGCCCGGCTTCCTGGGCCGAAAGCAGCATGCACATCGCACCAATAATAATAAGTGTTTTCATCAGAACCTGACCTGTAACTGCCAGGATTGTATCCACTCGCCACGACGGTATTGCGGCATAACCCTGAAATAGGCCATTTGTTTTTTGGCCGACCAGCCTGCCTCGAGGGCACTGATCACATGGTTGATCAAAATTGCATTTAACATATTCGTGGCGGTCTGGTAATAATCATTGGATTCGTTGCGCAGATCGCGGTACTTAGAAATATGCGGGGTTAGCTTCCCAAGATTTGAACTGATTTCGTAATGGTCGGGGGCCGGTACATCATCCCAGCCGACACCGAACTGACCCAGGTATTTATAGATCATTTCATAATATTGCTGAGTCTTGGTTTCCGGCAGAATATGGGTATAGCCAAAGCGTGAATCGTTCTGAAGTTCAAGCAACATAGCCCGATCCTCTGCACTGTAACCAATCAGGGCATCGTCAACTACCTGAAGATTGTTTCCCGTCCACAGGCTAAGATCTACTGCATCGCGGTAAACTTCGGCCAGGTAGCGGTCTTCCGACCAGTGCAGCTCACCGTATTGACGCATTTCAGTATCCGTTTCCCCGCCCTTGTTATCATAGATGATATTGGCCGTCCACAAACCAGCTTCCAGGGTAAAAAAAGCGGCGGCTTTCCAGTATTGCCCGTTGGCAAATTGTCCGGCGCCCGGTACAACTGCCGAGAATAAAGCTGCTTTGGGCGGGGTCACCTTTAGGGCGGCTTCGTCCTGCTTTTGCCCGGCCGAGAGCAGACGGTATTTTTCAGCATTAAGCGGCAGCGGGTTTTGAGCCTGAAGTGCAGTGCTGCTGACCAATAACAGAATAACATAAAGGACGATTTTTTTCATAATCTTTCCCTTTAAAATTGTTTTTTCAACGGATAAACCCGCTCACGCAGATCAAAATCAAACAGGGCGCCGAAGTAATAACGCCATTCCCGGTTGTAGCGGATATCGCCATGCCGGACTTCATCGAGAGGATAGGCTGCTTCCAGAAAAAAGCGGGTCGGGAACAGGTAGAAGGAAAAAGTTTCCAGCCGGAGCTGGACACCAACATCTCTTTTAAAATCGGCGAGACTGGCCTTTTTCTCCGACCAGGCATTTCCGTAATCGGCAAAAAAGCCAAGATAAATTTTATCAAGGTTAATATGCAGCAGATGTTGATTAATATCCTGCAGCAGCGGGAAACGGTATGAAACCGAACCGATCAGCTTGTGCCGGCCTTCAATACTGTAAAATGAATAACCACGCATACCAATCAGCCCGCCGGCGAACAGGTTAAAAAAACTGTCTACCGGACGGTCGATGTACCCGGCGCGCAACCGCAGGGCCAGACCGTGCGATTTCCAAAGCGGATTTTTGCCATATTCTTCCCAGTCCAGATAGAACTGGTTAAACGTATAATTTTTGAAGCTTTCCAGGCCATACTGATTGGATGTGCTGAACCCGTCCAGAAAATCGTTGCTTTCCAGGGAATGGCGAAAATAGATATAGCGTCCGCCGCTGGGATTAATTTCCTGATGGCGGTCCGCGGCCACAAAATCCATCAGCGCCGACCATTCCATGGCCTGCCCTTTAAGATAATTATAGCGGAACTCGGAGATGGACTGCTTTTGCCCGCTGATCGGGTCCGTTGCAGTGGCCAGGTGCAGCAAGGCGCCATAACGCCGGTAAATCCAGCTCAGATCAAAACGAATTTTCCGGCTCAGCATATACCAGGTACCGACCCGGGCTTCGATCAGATTGAAGTCGACATCCCGCCCGAAACGCAGGTAACGCTGCTCGCCAATGGGGATGGATAGGGTATCGGTAATGCTGGCTGAAGCATTGTAGGCTTCGATGTAAAAATGTTTACCGGCCAGGTCATTAACGGTCATGTTGCCATAGAGATCGTATTCGCCATCGCTGTTGGCGGCGGCGCCAAAGATAAGGCTGGTTTTATCCAG
The DNA here is from genome assembly GCA_020720405.1 of Caldithrix sp. GTDB lineage: Bacteria > Calditrichota > Calditrichia > Calditrichales > Calditrichaceae > DYOS01. The sequence goes on from DYOS01000003.1 coordinate 29,983, forward strand.
CACATCGGCGTTGAAAACATAAAAGCCCGGTTTGACCGTGCCGTAATCAATCATCAACCGGGGCAGGATATGGATTCCGGTATAGGACGGGCGGTAATTTTTCCCGACCTGTTCAGGTTCAGGTATAAGCGGCCAGTCAGCCACCGGTACGTTCTCCGGGTAATCCGGGTCGTACCCGGCAAATTGGGGATCAAGTGCGTTGGGAACATCAAGCCGGTAAATTTTATAGCCGGCATTTTCATACTGGGCAAAGAGAATCTGCCCGTCCGGTCCGGATGCCGGCATCATTGCGCCGCCAATAACATTGGTCAGCAGTTCACTCTGACCGGTTTCTTCATTCAGGCGGTAAATATTGTATATCCCGGTCTGACTGCCGGCGTAATAAATATACCTGCCCTGCGGGAATGGATAGCGGTATTCCGGTTTCCCGTTGAGAATTTCGCGGAAGGTCCGGGTCTCAAAGGAATACATGGCCAGGTTGCGGCCGTAATCCGTGGCTGTGTCGAAAACGATACGCTGCCCGTCGGGCATCCAGCGCGGGTGAAAAATCTGCCGGCTGTCGGGGAAAACCAATAGCTGATCAAGGGATTCACCCAGATAAGCCACGGTGCGGAAAAGATTTGGATCATCGCTGCCCTGCGTTTTCAAAACACCGCTTTCCACATCAAACCAGGTTGTTTGCCATTTGCTCCCGTTCAGATCATCGGGCAGACGAAGTGTGTTAAGCTGATGACGGCCATTGGCAGCGCTGACAAAAACCAGAGATTTCCCATCCGGGCTAAAGTCCGGGTTATTACCGCGCAGATTTTTAGTAAGCCGGATTTCCTTTTCCTGCTGCAGGTCATACAGAAATAAATCATTGAACAGACTGCCGTAGGGGTTGGCCTCGCGCCGGGCATAGGCAAGATAACGGCCATCCGGCGACCAACTCAGCGATGAGGAAACCTGTTCTGTCAGAGTTTTTTCTTCGCCGCTTTCCATATCCTGCAGGTACAGCCGGTTGAAACTGAAATAATCCTGGCCTTTGTTCGAAACCCAGGCTGCCCGTTTGCCATCCGGCGACCAGACCGGGTAAAGATTAGCATCGCCTTCGGTTTTAAATGGCTCACCCATTACCTGATGGGCCCGGATTTGTTCGGTCTGAGTGGTATAGCGCTCTTTCAGTTCCGTTTTCCAATCGCCATAAAGTTCTTCAGCCGGAAAGCCGGTCGCAATCTGCAGCACTGACGCGAAGTTCAGTGTGTTCCATTGGCGCGACACATCGGAAATTTTAGCCAGCAATGCCTCGCCAAAGCGGTCGGTCAGATAATTAACAAAGGCAAAACCCTGGTTATAGGCAGATTCATTGCCGTGGCTGTTTTTGCCAAAAACCGATATGGCATCAAATCCGAGCAGATTATTGTTCAGTGTGCGGTCCCGCAGAATCATTTCCCGGTGCGGATCACGGTAGTCGTGGCGTTGCCCGTCTACCTGATGCTGGGCGGTTCCCTCGGCGTACCAGACCGGAATCTGAATAGAACTCAGGGGATAGGAAATAACGGTATTCGGAAAGCCGCGGACTACATCTTTGCGCCGTTCATCCTCATAGCCAAACCATTGGAAAAATCCGTAAGGCACGGTTTTGGATGTTTTGATCATGCTCTGGATGGAAATCATGTGCGTGTATTCATGGGTCACCACATCCTGCAGCCAGTTTTTGGTACCGCGCATGATATAATCCAGGTTGGAAGCCCAGATTTCCACTTTGTCATCAAAGAAATAAGCCCCGCCGTTGGAATAATCATCTACATCACGGACGACAAAATGAATTTTCTTTTTGGGTTCGTAATGATACAAATCCACCAGCGGCTGATGAATTCTTTCAGCAATTTGGGAGATCGTATTGGCTGTGAAGCGGGTGCCGCTATGGTAATGAATTACAAAATGATCTGTTTCAAAAGTTTTCCAGGTCAGCTCGGGATGGACATACTCGTAGCTTTGAGCAGCAAGCGCAGCGGCAAAGGCAAACAACAGAATAAGAGAACGAAGCATCAGTGAACCACCATAATTTTAATAAGTGTTGAAACCGTTTTGGATGTGGTTTTTGCTTCGATATGGGCCAGGTAAATGCCCGAAGAAACGGCGCTGACATTCCAGATTTTTTCATTGGCCTGATGGGCTGCACCCGGGCCGTCAAACTCGGTAACCGGATCACCGGCCAGGTCGAAAATCCTGATTCTGACCCGGGCTGCTTCGTTCAGATAATAGCGGATCGTTGTAAAATCACCCTGGTTTGGGTTGGGATAATTAAAAACGGATTTGACCGGCATAAGCCCGCCGGAAAGGGCCACCGGGTTTGAAGAAAGTGGCCGGAAACGGTTATTACCGGCAGTCAGATCGCTGCTCAGCCAGTCGCCCGGCTGAGGTAAACCCGAACCGATCTTCCAACTGTACAAATTGCCATCGGCGCTTAGCAGAAGCAGCAGCATAAGACTGCGTCCGGAGTTATAGAAAAGTGCCGGTGCCCCGCCAATCGGCGCTGAGCAGGTCAGCGGAAAAATCGACTGCTCTTCATCGCCGATGCGGAAAAGGACTCCATTTTCACTGGCGATAAAAATTTCAGACCGGCTATCCTGGTTTTCATCCCACAACAATGGTGTGGTCAAAAAAGTATCATTTTTCTCCAGATTGAAGGATTTGGGAAAACCGCTTAATAAGCTGCCATTGAGATGACAGGCAAAAACCTGGTTTCCCGAGGCAAAAACCAGATCGGGCAGACCATTGCCATCCACATCGCCAACGGCAAATTCACCGGAAAAAGCGGGATCGGTATTGACAATTCCTGTTGTTTTGTCCGCATCCATAATCCGGATTTGGTGCAGCGAGGGATCAAAACCTGCGCTCAGCATTTCCCCATTAGCATAAAAGGCGGTCAGGTTAATAAGCTCAAATCCCGAGGTCAGAACATACCCATCCGGGTCGATGAGCAGCGATCTGGCTTCAGCCGAAACCGGTTCAGAGCTAAGCTGTGTTCCGCTGTCAGACCATACTTCCAGTTGCAGATCAGCGGTAATAAAGGCAAGCCTGTTTTTCGCTGCCGCCACCAGACCCGGTTTGACGGTACGGTTAATGACAAATTGCTCCGTGAACTGTAAACCGCTCAGGGCTTCCGAAACCTGTAAGGCCTGAACAGACTGATTCAGCACGATATAAAGCAGAGCCGGGTTATCGGGATCTATCAGAACCGTACTTATGGAATCCGTGGTGACCAACTGAGCCGGCCAGGAAATCTGCCGCGCTGCGCCGACCCCGGCCTCAACAAAAACCAGGCGCGAACCATGATCATTCAGAACCAGCCATCCGCTATCCGGGGCCGGACTAAAATATTTTATGTTTTGCTTTCCGCTTCCGGGCATGGTGACGGAGATGGGATAACCCTGATCCAACCCACCCCGTTCAAAATTGAAATAGATAAGCGGACTTTTCTTTGTAGTAAAATTTTTTAGTGTAATCCCGGAATAAGCCCGGTTCACATTGGCCGCTGTTGACGGCCGGGTTTGCGGACCGAACTCATTGCGATACAGATAGGCCGGGTTACCGTCATACCAGAAATCAGCAAAATAGCCCAACTCGGTTTGATAACCGGCATCTAACAGGGTGTAATATTTGCCAAGATCCTGCGACCCGTCGGCTTCTTCGAGATCGACCCCGCGCCGGGCATCATCGCCATTGATATGGTTTAATTCCAAACCAGCGCTGATCGCCTGGCGGTCAATATGCCAGATCAGTACGCCGCTGCCGGGCAGACCCAGATCATAATTTTCCACGCCTAAAAGAACACCGCTTGAATCGGAAATATGAATTTTCTCCGGGAAATGCTCAGCCAGCACTTCTAAGTAGCCGGGCAGTTTATCGGTAATTGCGGCGGCGTACAGGCTGTCCAGGTTTTGACCGGGCAGCCCGCGGTGTTCAAGCAGATAGTATTCATTCTCATTCAGCGGAATTTTAATCAGCTTTGAATGACCGCTGTTGGCAGCGGAAAAATAATTTTCCAGTCCGATTTGTGCCGAATCCGATTTTATTTCCAATGGAACATCCCAGCCCAGCCATTCCCGGGTAAAGGCTCCGGGCGGCGCCGGTATTAAACCGTTGGCATTGAGTAAACCGGCATCCATCAAGCCGAAACGACCAACTACAGTTCTGCCGCTCAGCGGATTAAACAGATCGGGCGCACCGAGATAGCTGGCAATGTTGGAAACAAATAGTCCGGTCAGGGCAATCTGCAAACCTTCCTGATTCAGCATTTCCGGCAGGATAATGCCCTGGTTTATGAGCATATCCTGATCAACCAGAAATCCGGAGAAAGCCGAGCCGTATATTCCCTGCAGAAAATTTTCGGTCAGGAAAAGCGAGGGGATATCCTGTGTCGTTTCATCAAAATCGAATTCAATATCTTTACCGACCCCGGCATGGAAAACCACAATCAGATCATAATCAGCAAAACGGATATCCGGGTCGGCATCAGCCAAACCGAGGGCATCGGCAAAAAGACGGGCCAGACCGCTGTTGATCTCCTGTTCGGTCGTATTGGGATTATAAAAGGACATTTTCTCCGGAAGCTGGTAAACCAGGTTTTGTTGCTTTGGGAAAACATCGCCGTCGATACGCACCAATCCACCGGAAACCGTATTAAAATAATGGTCGGCCGCCCGGATCTGGTCATAAAAATAAGTGCGGTTATGAGGCGCCGGATCAATGGCATAAGGTGTGGTGGTTACACTGTCATCCAGCATCAGACCCCGGCCGGTAGTCAGCGGGTTGTCATCCGCGGGGAATTCAGCACGGATAGCGCAAATCTGTACGGTTCTCTGTGCGTAAAGCAGAAACGGAAGTGACAGTAACAAAATTAAACGTTGGATAGAGTTCATACAATTTCAATTCCGGACATTGATAAAAGAAGGACCAGACCAGCATAAAAAAAGGTCTTGTTTTTCACATCAGTATGCTGAAACAAGACCTTTTACAATTTATTTCATAATACTAAAAGTCAACAGAAACGGAGAATCTCATGGTGTCCGATAGAGGATGGTTCTGCGCTGCGGAGATATAGCCAAAATCAAATCCGAACATATCCGCATACATCAGACCGGCGCCAAAGGTAAGAAATTTACGGGCACCATATTTTTCGTCTTCATAGAAATACCCGGTGCGCAGGGCGATCAGGTTGCCGTACCAGTATTCCATACCGACGGAATGGGAGAATCTTTTGAACGAATCTTCCTGCCCCCAGGTTGTGAAAAGCGCCGTGGTCCAGTCATCAGGTTTCTTGTCCTTGTATTTGCGGACCAGCAGGCGGTTCACATCGTAGAGGACATGAATCCGGTTGAATTCATCATCATACAGTTTATAGGAAAGCCCGAGACGCAGATTGGTGGGCAGCGGATCGGCCTGATCACGGTCAATATAAGTAATTTTTGGACCCATATTGGAAAGGTTAAAACCAAGACTAAGACGGTTCTGCAAATATGGTGTGGCAGGTGTCCAGAGCATACCCAGATCTACGGCAAATGTGGTGGCTACGCCTTTATCGTTTTCAGAGCCAACGGTAACATCCGAGAGTTGACTGTGGATGATTTTTACATTTACACCGGTGCCAAGATTTTCCATTATTTTCGTGGCATAGGAAAGAGCAAAGGCATATTCATAGGAATCAAAAGTACCAAGCTCTGCCCCGTTTTCATCGGTCCATACATTTTTACCCAGATTAAGGTAGGTAATACTTCCGCCCACTGTACCCAGATCTTCAATATAGTAACGGGCGGCCAGGTAATCGTAGTACAGATCTTCAAAATTGAATTGGGGCAGCCATTTGGAATGCATAAAGGATATTTCGCCGACTTTGTCGGTTTCGGGATTTTCGTACTGAAAGGCCAGACCGGCCGGATTCCAGTAAACGGCATTGGCATCGTGAGCATAAGCCACACCGGCTTCACCCATTCCGCCATTGCGGGCGCCCGGAGAGATAACTAAAAAAGGAACTGCGGCTTCACCCTGGGCAAAAACCACGGATTGCCCAAGAAAGGTTACAGCAAGAAAAAGTAGGAATGCAGTGAAGCGTTTCATGATGGTCCTCCTGATAAAAAAAAACCGGTTAACCAGAACGTTTACCTTAACGTCTAATCAACCGGCGAAATGCACTCAGAGCGATTTGATAAAGGTAAACTTAAATAATTCAGTTTTGAAACTGTTTAAACCTTTAGCAAATAGCTGATAAGCAACCTCTTTTAAATTTCGGATCGAATATAAACGTAATCGATAAAACTGTCAAGAATGGCCTCATTAAATTTACTGGTTCAATCTCCGGCCCCGGGTAAAGGTTCCGCTTCATTGATCAGCATAACCGGGATGTCATCTTCAATGCGGTAAACAAGGCGGCAGGCCTGGCAGATTAACTGATTGGATTCGGGCCGGTACTCCAGATCCCCTTTGCATTTGGGGCAGACCAGAATTTCGAGAAGTTTTTCATCAAGCATATTTTTACCTGAAAAAAGGTTTTAATTTTTCCATAAATCGTTTAGGCGGTTTCACAGCCCGGTACTCTTTATTCATAAAGGAATGGCGGCTGCTGCCGGCGGCCCGCAGCGTCTGGTCAGAACCTGTAACTTCATAGGATATTTCAAAGGCAGCACCGGGCATGACCGATATTTTTGCCAACACATTTACCTGCTCACCAAAGCGGACCGGTTTAAAAAATTCACAATTCACCGCCAACACGGGCATAAAATAGCCCTCCGCTTCAAAGGAGGCATAGGGCATGTCAAGAGAATTCAACAGTTCAATGCGGGATTGTTCAAACCAAATTATATACACGCTGTGGTGCACAATACCCATCTGATCGGTTTCGGCGTAGCGAACTTTTATCGATGCCGTGTTGGCGATCATTCTTCGGTCCAGGCGCCCATCCGGCCATATTTCTCAATCCGCGCTTCAATTAGTTTTTTCGGTGGGATTTTAACCAGTTCAGAAAGATGGCGCAGGATCACTTCTTTCAGAATTTCAGCCGTTTTATCCGGATCAGCATGGGCACCGCCGACGGGTTCGGGAATAACTTCATCAACAATGGCCAGATCGACCAGGTCCTGAGCTGTCACCTTCATCTGCTCGGCGGCTTCGGGCGCTTTGGAGGCATCCCGCCAGAGAATGGCTGCGCATCCTTCCGGTGAAATAACCGAGTACCAGCCGTTTTCCATCATCAGGATGCGGTCGCCGACACCGATGCCGAGTGCGCCGCCCGAAGCACCTTCGCCAATGACCACATTAATGATCGGAACAGGCAACTGGGCCATTTCATAAAGATTGCGGGCAATGGCTTCGGCCTGGCCGCGTTCTTCGGCCCCGATTCCGGGATAAGCCCCGGGGGTGTCAATCAGGGTGACAACCGGTTTGTTAAATTTTTCGGCCAGGCGCAGGGCACGCAGCGCTTTGCGGTAACCTTCGGGATTGGGCATCCCGAAATTCCGGCGCAGTTTGTCTTTGGTATCCCGCCCTTTCTGCTGACCAATAATAACCACAGTCATGTCACCCAGCCGGGCCAATCCGGTGATCATAGCCGGGTCATCGCCGAAAAGGCGGTCGCCGTGCAGCTCATCAAAATAGCTGCACATGCGGTTGATATAGTCCAGCGTGTAGGGACGTTCGGGGTGGCGGGCCAGTTGAACCCGTTCCCAGCGTGACAGATTCTGAAAAATTTCAGCCCGCAACTGACCGGCTTTATTCTCCAGCCGGCGAATATCATCTTCCAGAACAATGCCTGATTTGGCGGCATATTCGCGCATTTCGGTAATTTTATTTTCCAGATCGATAATCGGTTTTTCAAACTCGAGTACGAATTTTGATTTTTTTTCAGCCATACTCACCCCTAAAGCTTTCCGATAAGATGCAGGAAGCGCAGTTTCCAGACCAGGAAAATAGCTTCCCACATTATTTTGGTGGATAATTTCGATTCGCCGTAAATCCGGTCTACGAAAATAATAGGAATTTCCAATACACGAAAGTTTTTTCTCCAGGCCCGGACATTCATTTCAATCTGAAATCCATAGCCGTTGCTTTTAACCTGATTCAGATCGACTGTGGCCAGAACTTCTCTCCGGAAACATTTAAAGCCGCCGGTACAATCACGGATCGGGACACCGGTAACCAGACGGGTATAAGCGTTGGCATAATAACTGATCAGCAGTCTTTTCAACGGCCAGTTGATTACGTTGACACCACGGATATAGCGGGAACCGAGGACAAGATCATTATTCTCCATCGCCGCCAGAAAATTGGGTATTTCCCGGGCATCATGGGAAAAATCGGCATCCATTTCGAAGATGTACTCAAATTTATTTTCCAGGGCGTACTTAAAACCGGCGATATAGGCCGTGCCCAAGCCCAGCTTGCCAGAACGGCTTATTAAATGGATAGCCGGATGGTTTTGCTGCAATTTTTGAATAATCTGCGCCGTGCCATCCGGTGAATTGTCATCTACAAAAAGCAGGTTGATGGCCGGTTCAACCGAAAAAATACGGTGAACCAGTTCTTCAACATTTTCCTTCTCATTATAGGTCGGGATAACTATCAGCGCTTGGGAAGCTTCAACCATTTATATTTTCCAGTTGCCTTTTGAGTTTTTGCAGACCCTGCTCGATATTAAGCGGAAGGAATCCGGCCCGATTGACAATTTTGTCAATTCTGAAAGTGGAATTGGCCGGGCGCGGCGCCTTCTGATTTAGTTCGGCTGTGTTGACCCGGTTGACCAAACTGCGGTCCAGTCCAAACTGATCGGCGATTTTCAGGGCAAAATCGTAGCGCGAAATACTTTGCGACCCGGAGATATGATAAAGACCGTACTCTTCCCGTTCCAAAAGCTGCTGAATACCATAGGCGACATCATCAACATGAGTCGGGTTGCCGGTCTGATCGGAGACGACCTGCACCGGCTTTTGACTTCGGAGTTCGGAAATCAGCCAGGTTACAAAATTTGGCCGGAGATTCCGGCCCGGGCCGTAAAGAATCTGTGTCCGGATAATGATATATTCCATCGTTGAACTGCGGATAATGTTTTCGGCGGCCATTTTACTGCGGGCGTAATTGCCGCGCGGCGACGGTGCATCATCTTCATCATAGGGCGGATTATCACCGCTGAAAACATAATCACTGGAAAGGTGAACATATACGGCGCCATTCAGCCTGTTTGCCGCATCAAGAATATTTTCAACTGCTTTTACATTAACTGCCCAGCATATTTCCCGGTCTGTTTCACATTTATCAACATTGGTGAAGGCGGCTGCGTTGATTAAAACAGAGGGCTGTATTTCATCAATCAGGTCATTCACCATCGACCGCACGGTGATATCCACCTGCCGGTAATGTCCGGTTTCAAGATCACTAACAGATTCTTTCTCGAGTGAGGCACCAAACAATTCTGCTTTTCCCGGCATGGTTCTGACCAGGCTTTGGCCAAGCAGACCATTCGAACCAAAGATTAAAATCCTTTTCATTTTCCCTTCCGTTACTGCAGTATTTCAAAGGTATTGGCAATTACTTCCAGCTGATCCAGGTAAGGTTTTTTTAGTTCACCGGGGGACATGACGGAGATATCGACAAAAAAATAACCCTGCCCCTGTTTGTCAGGGACAACATAAGTACGGAACGGCCCGCCGACCAGAAGCGAATCGTTGCGCCAGACACCGACCAGTTTTCGGGACGGTATATCATTCAAAACGGAGTAAACTAATTCCGTGCTTTCCCGGTCGATAATGTCTCCTTCGTAGCGCACAGCCGAAAAACGATCCCGTTCGTTCATCATCGCCTCACGCAGAAGCAGGGTACTGTCGCCGTTTACATGCCAGACCGAGATCCAGCGGTTGGGCTGAACCCGGCGCAGCCAGGCAAAACGGGTTTTAACATCTTCATCAGCGACAAAATAGTCGTGCTGGACGCGGACTTTCCAGTTAAAATGACGAGCCAGATATTCTTCAATATCCTTCTGTTCGCCCCGGTCGAACATCGTCTCTTCAAGCCGCTCAAAGTAACGCTGATTAAAGGAGGTGAACAGGTCTTCGCGGTTTAAATTTAGTCTGGCTATAAAATCGGAGTCATTCCTGGCCATCATAAACAAGCCGATTTGTTGTTTAGCAAACAGATCCGGTTTATAGGCATAAAAATTCCGGCCGGCCTCAACCTGACTGATAAATTCTGCCGGCAGTATTTTCTTCAAATAAGTACTGACCTGATCGTCGCTTTCTGTAAAGCCAATAAAAAACAGGTTCATCCGCTGCTTCAGCCCGCTTAGTTCGGAAAGAGATTTTTGCTCCAGAAAAAAGCTGCGTTCAGTATGGGGCACATAAATTATTTTCTCGAAGACCGAGCGCAGATCAGGTTCAACTTTTTGCCAGACCAGTGAATCGGCAAAGACAAAAACCCGGTTCTGGTAACCCATGGAGGTTCTTCCCATTTTACACTGGGTCAGCAGAACCAGTACAGCCAGCAAACCAACAGCAAAAACAGTTAATCTATAAGGCATCTTTGACCGCATCGACCTCTCCTGTTCTGATTTTGTTTTTCTGAATGATGAATAATATTGCACCATATATACTCAGAATCAACGGAAGAATCAGGTTCATGATAGATATGGACAAAGCTGCCGGGGCAGACACTTTAATTTTGCGCAGCAGGTAAACAAAACCTCCATCCCTTATTCCCACACCGTTTATTGAAGGCAGCATGGTCAGGACAAAGGTCACCGGGACAACCATCATCAGGTAAAGAAAACTGATCTTTATCAGCAGAGCACTGGCCATCAGGTAGTTCATCAGCACAATAGCCAACTGGGAAAAGAGGGACAATATAAAAGTAAAAAGCAGAATCCGCCGCCGGGTTCTGAAAAAATGGATGGCTTCGAGTAACTTGTTGATGCGCTCACCAATTTTAAACAGAGTCAGCTTTTCAAACAGACGGAGCATAAAACGGAATGGCCGGTTGCGGGTCATCAGCCAAAAAAAGAAAATAATAACCATAAAAATACTGACAATAATCAGGGTCAGTTTAAGATTGCTGTATTGGGACAGTACCGCATACAAACCAATCAGGGCAATGAAAAGTGTAGCTGCAATACCGATAATCCGCTCAATGATCACACTGGCAAATCCGGAAGTCCGGTCCTCGGTTTCGGAAACTATTTTATAAATCCGGACCACATCACCGCCGATGCTGGTTGGTAAAAAATTATTAAAGAATAAGCCGACCATATAGTAATTGAAGAGCGTGGACAGGGATTGTTTGTGGCCGTAACCGGAAAGTAAAATCTGCCAGCGCCAGGCCATCAGGTAATAAGCCAGAATTAGCGAAATCAGGGCCAAGGCAGACAGAAGCAAACCTGATGGGTAAATTAGCGGGCGTAAAGATTCAAGAATTTTAGCCGGCTCAGCCTGGTAAATAAGAAAACCCAGCAAGCCGGCCGAAACGGCCGACTTGAAAAATGTACTAAGGAAGGATTTCATCGATCATTTTTATTGTTTGGAGCCGGATTGTATCCCCGGGGCTGAATTTGCAGAAGGAGTATTTCCATCCCTGAGCCTGGCCTGAATCGATTCCAGAAATTGGCGGGCATTGGCATCACCCGGGTTGGCCTGAAGCCAGAGATTCAGCGGTTCAATGCTTTTTTCAGGCTGACCATTTGCTTCATAAACATTGATCAGAAGACTCAGATTACGGACATGGCGCGGGTTGATCTGGTACAATTTTTCAGCAATCTGAGCAGCATTCGGATAATCACGGAACCGCATCAGATATTCGGTCAGATATTGCAAGGTACGCTGATCGTTGTAATTTTCGAGTATATAACCGATCCGGGCCGGATCAATCCGGGTCAGAAATGCTTCCCGGACACCGAGCAACAAGGGACTAACCCAGGGGATGGCTTTTTCGTCTATTTTTTCATCCATAAAATGCAGAGTTTCTTTCAGCTTTTCCATTTCTCCGTTGTTGTAATAATATTCAGCCAACTGGATAAAAGCCGTCCGGTAGTTCTGCAGTAAAGTCGTTATGTTCTCGTTGTAATAAACTTTTTCATTATTCAGGTTGCGGTACTGATAATGTTTAAAAAGATTTTTTTCAAGATGGGTTGGCGAGATGCTCCAGTTTTTAAAGGGCACCAGTTTCATGGCTAATCCATCCATGCGCAGGTAATCGGCCATTTCGGAAAGCATATTCGATTTTGGGACCGTTACTGCAAAATAAACCGGGCGTTTCCAGCGGTTGGCTTCAACGATATTCAGAATCATCCAATCCTGGGTACGGAGCATCGGACCGTATGGTGTATTCATGGCCGGATCAACTTTAAACTCTATTTTATCCGGTGTATTCACATTTACAAAAGAGAAGCGTTCGACGAACTCACTCTGTTCTTTGATGGCAATTCCCTGCGGCACATCAATTCTGACTTTCTGGCCTTTCCAGGGCATCAGGCCAACCCGGTCGATATTCTGATCGGGCATGTGCATCGGCACTTTCGGTTCCATATCGCGGAGCTGTTTTATATACCAGTCGGTGTTCAGCAAACTCAGGTTTACAATCCGGACATCGGTGCGGATACCTTCTACTTCCTGCAGGTACCAGAGTGGAAAAGTATCATTATCGCCATTGGTAAAAAGCAGGGCATCCGGTTCAACCGACATAAGCAGGTTATAGGAATAATCCCAGGCCACAAAATCACCGCTCCGGTTGTGGCTGTGATAATTGGCCGTAAATACTTTCAGCGGAATCAGGACAAATAATAATGCGAACACGGCCATTCTGGTCAGACTGCTCAGGCCGCTATCCTGCTTATTAAAATATTCTTTAATCCAGTCAACCACGGCCGCATAACCCAGCCCTACCCAGATGGCAAAGGCAAAGAAACTGCCGACATAGCTGTAATCGCGTTCCCTTGGCTGCGGATCGGGCTGGTTCAGATAGAGAATAATGGCAAAACCGGTCATAAAGAACAGAGCGAAGACAGCGAAACCATGTTTCCAGTCGCGGTAGAAATGCCAGGCCATACCAAGCAAACCCAAAATCAGCGGTAAGGCCCATAATTGTTTTGGATTTACACTGAACTCATTACTATCCATGCCGACAAAATTCCACAGGAAATAGCGGTTGTACATGTGATCGACCTGGTATTTCCAGAAAAATTCACCGACCGATTTGTATTTTTTACCATTATCCGAGTTTTTCCAGGTGGCGCTGCGGTCAATGGAAGAGTGCTCACCGTACTGTTCACGGTTGATGTATTTGATAAAATTTTCGATTGTTTCCGGGTTGTTCTCATCAATATTCGGATTCAGACCGGAACGGATATAAATGGTGGCATAAGAAGCATAACCGATGGAAATCAGGAAAACCGACATAAAAATCAGACTCACAATATGACGCCGGTTGTTATAGGCCCAATAGGTGCCCAGAATCATAACCACAAAAAAACCGAGCAGTCCGGCGAAACCAAAATCGAGGGCGATCAGCGGCATATATTTAACAATGCCGGGATAGATAGCCAGCATGCCAACTGCCGTTATCGCTGCCATTATCAGGAAAGACGGAATTGAAAATGTATAGCGCTTGTAATAAAAAATCATGGCCACAAAGGGCAGGGCAAGAATATTTAGCAGGTGGACGGCAATAGCCAGACCAATAATATAGGATATCAGTAAAAGATAGCGCTCGTTGCCGGGTTTATCGGATTTTTCAGCCCAGACCATAGCCAGCCAGACAATCAGGGCGGTAAACAGCATGGATGGTCCATAAACTTCCGCCTCAGCGGCATTAAACCAGAAACTATGCGTGAAGGCAAAGGTCAGCGAGCCGATAACACCGGAGAAGATTGCAGTCCACCAATCATCGCTGCTTTCCAGTGAACCGCGCCATTCCCGTACCAAATGGACGATGGTCAGGTGAAGCAGCAGAATCGTAAAGGCACTGGAAATAGCGGAGATAAGATTTATCCGGAAAGCAATATCTGCTGAAACCGGCAAAAGTGAAAATACACGGCCAACTAAAAGGTATAATGGCGCTCCGGGCGGGTGCGGAACAGCCAGCCGGAAACTACAGGCAATAAATTCGCCGCAATCCCAGAAGGATACCGTATCGGCCATAGTGGCGATATAAACGACCAGAGTTATCAGAAAAATAAGGAGTCCAACAAGTCGGTTCAGCTTATCGAATTTCATTCAATTTCCTTTGTTCAGATATGTAAAAAGAAGCGGCCAAAGTACATAAAACGGCCAGTCTTATCAAGACGATTTTCTCCGGAAACGCCGGATACACTGGAGTGGTTTCATGCGCCGGACGAAGTGATCGATGACTACACTGCTGCGGTACATATTCTGCCAGATAGCCCGGTCGGAAACCTGGCGCAGCTTCTGAACCTGGAATCTTTTACGGAGAATAAACAGCGGATGGGTGGAAATAAAAAACAATGCTTTCATCACTGCCTTAGCCCTTTTGCCATCCCAGAGAATGGTGTCGGCAACGATAGCTGCCAATTCCAGCAACAGGCGCGGCGGAAACAAAATAAGCAGATTCAGTGCTGAATAGTTTTTGAGCATCATGATCAGATTATTGCGGTGGTTGAGATACATTTTGTACTGATTATGACTGCGCAGAGTGAATCCGCTGTAATGATAAATATAGGTAGAAAGCGCCACATGATTTTCGTAACCGGCCAGTTGTAACCGCCAGTTCAAATCAATTTCTTCCTGGTGGGCAAAAAAATCTTCATCCAGATAGCCGACGGTTTTCAGCACGCTGTGGCGGAGCAACATGGCGCAACCCGAGGTCCAAAAGACACGGCTGCTGAGAGCATCATACTGCCCCTTATCCTTTTCGACCATGTCAAAAATACGGCCGCGGGCAAAAGGATAACCAAGAATATCCATTTCTCCGCCGGCTCCGCCGGAATAATCAAAAAACTGCTTATCCTGTATAGAAAGGATTTTTGGCTGAACGGCGGCAATTTTCTCATTAGCGCTGATCACCCGGAACATCTCTTCCAGAAAATTGGGCGGCATAACCGTATCGTTGTTCAGCAGAAGAATAAAGTCTGTTTGCGATAGCTTCATGCCCTGATTACAGGCGCCGGAATAACCCAGATTGGTTTCGTTTTCAAGCAGGCGGACTTCCGGAAATTCATGGCGCACCATTTCCTGGCTGCCGTCGCTTGAGCCGTTATCAATCACTATTGTCGTATAGGATTTAAACGTGTTCTGGCGGATGGACAGAAGACAATCGCTTAGAATTTTGCGCCCGTTGTAATGGGGAATAATAATGGTAATGCGGTAATCAGAATTCATGTTCTTTCCGGTTCAGTCTGAGCCCGTAATTTAGTTTTCCAACCAGGCATTTCCAAGATCAGACCTTTAGCGCTATTCCGGAGGATTATGGTTACCCATATCGACCATAACCCGCCACTGATTCTGGTCATCTTTTTTCCAGATATTCAGGTATTTACCGCGCCGGACCAGGATTTTGTAGCCATATTGTTTTGCGCTTAAAGTATAAAAGCCCCAGGTATAGCCCATATCGCCCGACCCGGACACTTCCGCACTTTGCGGCTCCCATTTTAGCTCAAAATCCGCATCAGCCGGCAGCATATCATTGTAAATACTATCCCTGGTGAAGATCGGCAGTCCGCCATGCGGCAACTGTAAGGCTTCGGGCAGCAGGTAGGAATGGAAGGCCTCAGCGGCACCTTTTTCGACAGACAGGGCCGAAAACTCACGGTCGGTGGCAAGTAACTTTTCGGCTTCATCAGGCCGGCCGGCTTCAGAGTGACAGGATGTTGTGCTAATCATAAGTACGAATCCCAAAATAATAAAACTCATCAGACGATTTTTACGGTTCCTGAATCGACTATTGGGCTCATTCGGTATTTTTAATTTCATCACTCCTGCTCCTGTGTTTGCCACAAATGTGCAAATTGGTAAAAGTACCATTTTGCATCGGCCTTAATTTTGGGCTTTAATAAGTAAAATTTGGACAATGGTTGAGAATATCATCTATCAAAATTATTAAAACAGCTTTCATGATCAATAATTCCAGACCTGGCAAATCCACAGGGATTCTATTGAATACCGGCATTGTTTTTAAACAGACCGGGTAAATTAGTCAATCGCTCAGATAGATGCCATTGCCGGGACAGACCTGCCTTCAGGGCAGGATGGTGGAAAGACTTAGTGATGTAGTATCAATAGAATTACAGAAGGTCGAATCTAAAAGCCCGGTCATAGAATATTCTGCGGAAAGCAAACCGGATTTTATCATTTCGTCAATCAGGACATTCAGGTCAGCCGCTGTGGGTTGGAAGTGATCAAAATCCAGACGCAGGGCAAGCTGTTCGAAGCCATCCTTTATAGACAACGGATCGCGATGCCAGAAAGCGGACAAAACTTTACCTGCCGCTTCCGGATTGTGTTCAGCCCAATAACCGGCCCGGACCATGCCATGAATAATTTTTCTGAGCAGATCGGGCTCTTGTTCAATCAATTCCGGCCGGACGATGAGCATATTGGTTATAAATCCTGGCCAATCGGTTTCCAAAGCGGCAAACAGGCTGGCCTCCCCGGTAACGATGCTTTGCCGGGCGAATGGTTCACCTACACAATAGGCATCTATTGCCCCCTGCTGCAAAGCTACCGCCATATCCGGTGGTTGCAGTTCCACGATATGTAAAAACGATTCCGGTAATTCAGCCCGGCGGAGTAAGCGTTGCAGATAAAGATAATGACCCGAAAAACGCAGCGGTACTGCCACCGTCTTACCCGCCAGGTCGCGGATATCCTGAATTTGCCCGACCGATTGGACCACAAAAGACGACTCATTGCGAATCCCCATATAGACTACCCGCAGCGGGGTACCCTGCGTTTTCATAACTATCGCCAACGGGGCAATAATAAATGCTGCCTGAATATGATTATGTTTATACGATTCAGCCATTTCGGCAAAAGATGAGAATTGAAGGGCTTCAATATGTATATCCTGGCCGGAACGGCTGAGGTGATCCAGAATCGGAATGGCCAGGCTGCAGTAAACTGGCATATAACCGATCCGGAATACCCGGGAAGCCTCATTTTTGGGATTAAGCTTTACATGGAGTACTGTAATTAAGACCAGCCAAAGCAGGGCTGCTAAAAATATCTTCGTGGGTACCGCCGGCAGTCTATAGTGCATAATGCACACCTAAATGATAATAAATTTCCTTGCGGATTTGAGCAAGATTTCCATCATTAAGATCCCTTGGATGCGACGCCTGCAGATGGATATTATAACGCAACTCGGCAGGACGGGAGCCGAGAACAATAATATGATCCGCCAATTGCAACGCCTCATCGATATCATGAGTTACCAGAATTATTGTTTTGCGGATATAAAGATGAAGGTTTAATAACTCTTCGCGCATTTTAAGACGGGTCAGATGATCTAAGCCTGAGAAAGGCTCATCCAAAAACAAAATTTCGGGTTTTAGAATAAGTGCCCTGGCCAGTTCTGCCCGCTGGCGCATCCCACCGGAAAGTTCATGGGGATAAAGCTGGCCAAAGCCTTGTAATTCAACCATTTCCAAATGATTCTCAATCAATAACCGGCGTGCCTCAAGGTCATTAATCTGACGAACACCAAGACCAATATTTTCTTCCACCGTCAGCCAGGGCAATAGTCCACCCTCCTGGTAGACGAAAATATAATCCGGACGCGGAGCGGTAACTTTTTTGTCCATTATCAGGATTTCCCCGCTGGTTGGGGCTATAAAACCAGCCATCACACGCAGCAAGGTAGATTTTCCGGACCCGGATGGTCCCAGAATGACAACCAGGTTACCTGTCAGGATTTCCAGATTCAGACCCTGAAACACCCAATGGGCTTCGCCCTGACTCAGCACTGGATGTTCGTTATCGCGCAGACGCTGGCGCCGTTCGACAAAAGAAATACCCAGTTCTCTGATTTCAATTTTATTTGGCACTAATTTTCCACTCCAGCAGACGGATACGTTCAATGCGTAATACGAGATGATCGAGAGCCAGGCCGATTAAGCCAATTACGATCATTGCCGCAATTACCAGATCAAGTCGCAAAGTATTTCGCGCCTCAATAATCAGGTAGCCAAGACCGGTCTTTACAGCAATCATTTCGGCCGCTACAACAACCAGCCAGCTCACACCCAGGGCAACCCTTATTGCCGTAACAATTTCTGGCAGAATCGCCGGGATAATTATATAACGCAGTTTATCTTTTAAATTAAAATTCAGATTGGCAGCGATCTGGAAATAAATTGGCCGGATTTGCTGTACCGCTTTTATCACCGGAAGGAGCAGCGGAAAGAATGAGGCGATAAAAATCAGGAAAATGGCCGGAGGTTCACCGATACCGAACCAGGTAATAGCCAGCGGAATCCAGGCCAAGGGTGAAATCGGACGTAGAAATTGAACCAGACCATTTATGGTTTTTTCGCCGGCCGGCCACCTGCCCAGAAGAATGCCCAGGGGAATGGCCGTGCTGAAAGCCAGGTAAAAACCGCAGGTAACCCGGAACAGACTGGCCACAGTGTGTTTAAGCAAACTACCATCTAAGATCATCCCGGCCAAACCGTTAATCACCAGAACCGGAGAAGGCATTGTGCCGGTTTTTGAAGCGGCTCCCTGCCAGATTAACAATATGCCGGCCAGAATCATTATCCGGACGAGTATTATCTGTTTTTTTTTTGTCATGAGTAACTGGTATCCAACGGAAAATTATTTAACTCTCACCGTTCCTGCCCAGTACCTCAAGGGCCAAATTCAGGTAGGCTCTGGCACCTTGATCCGTGATGTTAACCAGAGCAGCCGGTTTCTCAAGAAAGGCGGCATAACCAAGGGCTGAGTTTTTTGGAATAATAGTTTTAAAAAGCAGGCTGCCGAAGGCGATCCGGGCTTCTTGCTGCACCCGCTCCGAAACCCTGGTTCCCTTCTCAAAAAAGTTCAGTAGAATTCCTTCGATCCGCAGGTCGGGGTTCACCGTCTGCCGCAGTTGCCGTATTATCCGCATTAGACGCCCAACGGCTTTTAGTGCAAAATGGCCGCACTGTAACGGAATAATAACCGAGTGGCTGGCCAGCAGAGCGCCAATAGTCAGATCGCTCAACGCTGGCGGGCTATCTATTATAATAAAATCGTATGGCTCATTGAGTTCAGTCAGACCCAGCAATTCTTTTTTTAATAAATTGCGGTTCTTAGCCAGATCGGCCAGCATGGTCTCATGATCACTGGTCCAGACATTACAGGGTACAATATCAAGACCATTAAGACCGGTTGAATGTATAGCTGATTTAAGATCAGCGGTTCCACTAAATATATCCAGCACACCACATTTGATTTTGTCCCTGGTCAGACCAAGCCCGGTACTGACCGCACCATCGGGATCGATATCAACAAGAAGGACTTTTCTGGCATAAATGGCCAGACTGGCCCCGAGATTTATGGTAGTCGTCGTTTTACCGACGCCGCCTTTGGGATTGGTGATGGTTATAATTCTGCTCATGTGATTTCAGACGATCCCTTCGGGCAAAATAATTATTCTTCACCAAAGGCCGGTGTAATATTGATTAGCCGGCGGATACGTTTTTCTTCTTCCAGAACAGAAGAAATCAGGGAAGGAACATCAACGATCAAAGCTATGTCACCTCCACCCAGAATTGCGGCACCGCTGATTCCTTCAACCGCAACCACCTCATCTTCAAAAGATTTTATAACAATATCATGCTGGCCAACAAGTTTATTAACGAGCAACCCGATTTCGTCACCACCCGACGAAACCACAACCATAAAAATATCACTGCTACTGCAGACCGGAACCGCATTAAATAATTCACCCAGGTCCAGTACCGAAATGATTTTACTCCGATAATAAAAAACTGCATGGCCTTCAATGGAATCCAGGTGTTCAGGTTTAACTTTTATGGCCTCTATAACGGAGCTTAGCGGAATGGCCAGATGATTATTCTGTACTTTTACAAGGAGAGCCTGAATGATGGCCAGTGTAAGGGGAATCTGAATCGTAAACCGGGTACCACGGGCGGGTTGCGAAGTGACAAGAATCTGTCCGCTCAAACGATCAATATTCCGTTTGACGACATCCAGACCGACACCCCGGCCCGAGAGGTTGCTTACTTTTTCTACCGTTGAAAAACCAGGCTGAAACAGGAGACCATAAATCTCTGACTCTTTCATGATATTCACGTAATCCTGGTTTAACAGATTTAGTTCAACCGCTTTGCGGATTACTTTTTCTTTATCGATGCCACGACCATCGTCTTCCACTACGATATTAATTTTGCCACTTTCATGAAAAGCCCTGATTGACAATTTACCGGCTTCAGGCTTTCCTGCCAAAAGCCGTTCATGTGCACTTTCCAAACCGTGATCAATAGCATTCCGAATCAGATGCATCAGCGGATCAAGCATTTTCTCAATAACTGACTTATCAAGCTCAGTTTCCTCACCTATCATTACCAGCTCAGTTTCCTTTCCCGCTTCCTGGGAAATTTCCCTGACCATCCGTGGAAACCGGTTAAACAAGCTGCTGACCGGAAGCATGCGGATGCGCATCACCCCTTCCTGCAATTGGTTGGTAATGCGGATTAATTGGTTGGCGGTGCTGTCCATCTTTAATACAAATTCTTTCAGATGATGCTCAGCCACCGGGTTACGGTTTTCAAGATTCTTAAAAAAGCCGAACATGGAACGTAAATCCGCCGAAAGTTGATCTATCATCGAACGATTAACGACCAATTCTCCAACCAAAGACATCAGGTCTTCAATTTTTCCCACATCGACCCGCAAAGTTTTCTGCGGCACCATGGAGAGGTCAGCTTTGGCAGATGGCGTTTCCGGGAGGGGCATGTCAGGCGGCGGCTCAGTAATTATTTGCCTTTCAACCATGCCGGGAGCATTAATGGCAATTTCTTCCGGCTTTTTCTCCGCAGGTAAATCTGTAAAGATCAGACTCAGATCAAAATCATCAGCAGGTGCTGCTTTAGTTTTGGTTTCCGAATGGTCCGGGATGAGCTGTACAGGAAGACGTAAATATTTATTCCAATCAAAACCTGTTGCACCGGGGATACTTTTTAAATCATCACAAAGCCTATGAATAAATCTTATTAAAACCGATTGAACCTCGGGTGTCTGAAAATCGGTTCCGATACTGACCGTCTCGAGCATATTCTCAACTTCACCAAGATGATTTAGAATAGAATCATAATTCATATAATTGGCCGAGCTATTTATCTGCTCGGTCAAATCGCGCAGAATTTCAGGAAGCTCATCCTGTATTATCCCTGCCTGAAGATCATTGGCAATACGGTATAATTGATCAAGGTAGCCGATATAATTTTCCATAAAAATACGCAGAAGCTCGGCATCTTCATTAACAAAATCGGGACTAACCGCTTTGGTTTCGGGCAGGGATTTTTTCGTCAGTTTATCCATTTTGTGGGCAAACCATGTATCAACCAGAAGGTTCAGGCGGGAAATACCACGCTGTAACTGACTGATATCCTGGCTGGAAAAAACAATTTTACCGGAAACAGCTATTTGCTGCTCCTTAACCAGGTCAATAACCCAGTCAATATCCATATAAATTGCCGACTGGCTTATTTTTTCGAGTTCCGCTAAAAATTTAACCCGCCCGCTTTCATTTTCCAGATCGGGCAGCAGCAACTCCAGGTTTTTTATATTGAACTGCAATGATTCAATAAAAATATGGGTTAGATTATGGTCATAGTCATCAAATACAGCTCTTTTTTCTGCTTCAGTCAGCATAAAAGAAGATTCAGACCCGGCCTGACCTTCGCCGCTGCCTGATAGCCAGTTTTGAAGAGAATTGAACCAGGCAATTATTTTTTCTTTATCCGGCTGATCATTACAAATGACATGCAAGCCCTGCTCAAACTTTTTTAATTCCTTCCAGATGGAATCAAAGCCCTGGTATTCAGCGATAATAAGCAATTGATTGAAACTGTCCCTTATCTCTTCCAGGTTTTTTAATGACAGTTTTTTCGATCTGATGCGTTGGTCAATTTTTTTAAGCAAAGCCTGAATGGATTCAGCCGCCAGGCCGGAAAATTCATAAAGCAGAGTACCAGGTTGTTCCTTACTTTCAGCTTGCACTATTACTGCTTGCTGCTGATTGACTGCGGATGCATCAGGAATAACTGACGGGATGAAGGGTTGCTCGCGTAACAGATTAAATTGCTGGACCAATCGATCGGTTGAAATAGTGCAGGAACCCTGCTCCTCGTATTGTTTCAGAATAGCCTTGATCTGATCTATCCCGGCGAAGATAGCATCATATATGGCCCGGCTGAATTGCTTCTGGTTTTTACGAATAGGGCTGAGCAGCTCTTCAACGGCATGGGTCAGATTGTAAATCGGGCTTAGCCCCAGATAACCGGAACTGCCCTTGATACTGTGAAAAGCCGCGAAGATATTATTGATCAGTTCTTTATTCTGCTGATCTTTTTCCAGATTTACCAGATCGGGTTCTATCAGATCAATATGTTCGCGGGTTTCACTGATAAACTCGGGAAGCAAAGACTGGTCAATCATACTTCATCCTTTTTGATTTGGATAAACCGCTTCAAGGCTGCCAATGCTTCGGCATCGATACTGGAGAAATGTAAACCGGTTTCATAAACACCGTGGCTTTTGCGATTACAGTAGCGGACAATACCAACGGCATTAATTTCTGATGTATCCACTGTTTTGCCGGACATTACTCCACTGCGACGCGAGATGAGCACCGGTAAAGAAAAATCCAATTGCAGGATATCCCCCGGCCTGTACTCAATACTGCTCTCGATGGAAACACCGCCCGTGCTGATATTGGCCGAAAGTGCTTCATTTTTCTTAAAAGCTGAACTTAAAGGAAACTGCACTTTCTGAAGCTCGACACGGATTGTATTCGGTAAACGGAAAAATTTCCTGTTATCATCTTTCACTGTTGACCTCCGCGGGGCACCTGGTCTTTAAACGGGTTTGGGTGATCTTCCCCGGCTCCGATTCGCCGACCGTCATAAGAAACCTGAAAAAACTTTATCCGGTGCAGTGTCTGGTCAAAGGTGTTTAATTTTTGCAGCAACCGTACAATTTCCGGGTTATTTTCCGAACCGGCCATACTCATCAAGCCATTTCTTAATTCAAGATTAACAGCAGCCATATACAACAGCAATTCCTGATCATTGGCCTGCCAGTCTGAAAGCAGAGAGGTTAAACCGGCCAGATCACCCGCTTCATCGGATGTCAGATCCACGGCCAGGTCGCCATGAATAATGCATTTTATTTTTTCCAGTAATTCTGACCATCGCCGGTCATCGATCTGCATAATAAATTTCTTTATCTTTTTATTCGGTTAACTTTTCCACCTGGCCTTTTTCAATCAGAAACTTCCCAAGTTTTTTATCAATCTTGCCAATATGATCCACCAGCCAGGTCACCAGGAATGCTTGTAAGATTACCGCTAACGCGGCGCTTCCACCCTGCTCCTCCAACCGTTTACGGTAACCTAGAACAGCCTGGATAAAGTTCGTATGTTCTTCTTTATGCTGCGCATAACCAGGATAGCGATGAGTGGTCATTAATTTTTCCTCCATACTAAAATGGAGGGTTACATAATTTGCCAAAAAATCAAAAATCTTTAAAATATTTGGCTTTGAGCGATTTTCGCGCACGGCAACAAGTAAATCATTTATTTTCTCAAAGAGCTGACGATGCTGCATATCGATTGTTTTTTCACCGACATTATAAATGTCGTTCCATATCAAAGGCATACACTTCTCCTCTCTACCCTTTTTCTAATAACACGCCAAGCTGGTCCAGGTCATCTTTATGGATAAAACCCCGCACACCCATGTCTAAGGCAGAAGTTTCATATTCGGATTCGCGCAGCATTGTTAAAATATAGATGACGGCATTTGGGTCCATTTGAAGAATTTCCCTGCTCGCGGTAAGCCCGTCTTTACCGCGCATGGTAATATCCATGGTAACCAATCCCGGCTTTAACCGGTTGTATAATTCAATGGCTTCTCCACCATCCCGGGCTTCCCCCAGTACGGTAAAACCAAGCGCTGTTAACTGCTCCTTAATCCGTTTTCGCATAAAGGTTGAATCATCAACCACTAATACGGTTTTGTTCATACACACTCCACAAAACCTTTTAATTATATTTTAAAATTACCAATCAATTGGGCCATAGCCTGAGCTTCTTCGGTTAGAGAAGCAATAAGCCTGGCGTTGGCGCTGGCCAGTTCGGTGTTTTGAGCACTAATCCCGGAAAGACTATTCAGCGATTCAGCCACCTTCTGGGTACGCACACCCTGTTTGCCAGTCATTTCCTTAATATCCGTACTCGTTAAACGAAGTTCTTCCGCGCCCTTCCGTAAATCGGAAACAGATTTTATCTGCATATTGGCGCTTTCATCTACTTCTTCTGAAATTTTACCGATTTCCTGGGAACGGATCAGAATGGAGGATGACGAATTTTTAAGCGTTCCAAGCATTTCCACCACCTGACCGGTTTGTTCGAGTACAGTATCCATAGAGGTTTTGATTTCGACGGCGCGGAGGGCATTCTGAGCGGCATTGGCGCCGGCAATTTCCGCATTTTTCAATGTTTTAGATGCCGTATCGATTAATCCGCCCAAAACCCCGGCCGTGTTACTGATTTGCTGGTTACCTTGCTCAACACGCTTGGTCGATTCTTTAATCAGGCTGGTAATTTCAGCGGCAGCATCCGCAGAACGGACAGCCAGTTTACGAACTTCATCGGCCACCACCGCGAAACCTTTCCCGTGTTCACCGGCCCGGGCAGCTTCAATAGCAGCATTCAAAGCTAAAAGGCTGGTCAAGTCGGCGATATCCGTAATGGTCGCCGTGATTTCTTCGATCTGACCGGAGCTTTCCCGAATGGCCGTCATAGCCTGTACCGCATCCTGCACTGCCTGCACACCATCCCGGGCAATTTTTTCTGCCTCCTGTGAACGCTCAATATTCTCCTTCGATGCCGTCACAACCTGGGCAATTGCAGCGTCCAGACTCTGAATTACTTTTCCGGCTTCCTTTGCACTGCCAGCCATATCCTGCGTTGAATTTAAAATTTCCAAGACGATGTCATTGGTTGAAGCGATAATATTGATCGTATTGACTGAGCCTTCGAGCGCCACCCGTGATTTTTCTGAGAGCTCACCTGAATTTTTCATCAAATTTTCTGAAAATTTTTCTATCGAAGTGGAAAGTTCATCGTTTTTAGATGTGTTCTGCTGTACTTCCTGGGCAGTTGTCCGGATATCCCGGATAACCCCGTCAATTTCTCCGGCCAGGGTATTTTGTTCACTGGCGCCTTTCGCTACCTGTTGAGCATTCTCCTTCACCGTGGTTGAAACCTGGGCCACTTTTACTACCGCTGTGCGGAATCGGCCCATAACCCCCTGCAGAAAGTCCATGAAAGTATTAAAATTTTGTGCAAGCTGCCCCACCTCATCCCCGGACTCAACCGGGATACGAAAGGTCAGATCCCCGCCGACTGTGGCCAACTGCCCCATCAAAGCGGCAATCTCGTTTAGGGGTTTGGTAACCCGGCGGATAAGAAAGGTCAAAACAAATCCAAGCAATAAAACTACGCCAATGCCTGTGAAAATATTAGCAACCATAGTTGATCTGATTCTTTCGGCGTAGGGCGTATAATCCAATGGGAATACCACTACCCCTTCTGTTTTACCACTGTAATCATTAAAGGGGTAAATGCCGTAATAAATGTTATTTTCAATAATTGATGAGGGCTGATCATTTTGATAAGTTTGGCCAAAACGCTGAAGCATGGCTTGGGAGAGGATGAGTTCCCGGCCAGATTTGGCGATAACATCAAACTTTGATGCTTGTGCATTATAGTAAAAAATATATAAATCCTGGTTATTACTACTTTTCATCTTTTGGGCAAAATTATCATCAAGACTGGATCCAAATTCCATTGAACCAATATGATTGTTTTTGAAAAAGACGGGGAGTACCGCCCGCACGCCGGCGCCAAACACACCCACATCCACACCTATAGCCGGCCGTAATTCCCGGTTGGCAGTAACGATGGTCGGCCGGATTTGCGTCAAGTCGTCGCCATATTTTTCCAGACCGTGAACACGGAGAAACGAAGTAGCCGGAGCCAGGTGAAACTGAAACTGAGCCATGATCAGGTCTTTGTTCAGGTTGCGAAAAATCGGATACGTCAGCTCAGTCAGCCTCTGCCGGTCGCGATCGGCAAAAGCCTGAACGATCTGGTCATCTTCAAGCACCCACCTGGCCAATGAAAAAGCCCGAAAACCTTCGTTCTCAATCTGGGTTTTAAAAAAGGTGAAAGCTGATTCACTCAGTTTTTCGGCTTCATCGCTAATCAAAACTACCTGGTTAGTCGTTTCCCGCCAGGTTCTAAAAATTGAAAAAATAAACACGATGGCAACAATCGTGAGCACCAGTTTGGTGGCAATACGCATATTTTTAAAGTTCATGGTTCTGTTCTCCCAAAATATATCCTAAATAAAAAATTTGAATCTACTCAACCAATTTCTGAAGACCGGTTTTTTCTGACAAATGCAGAATTCTGGAAAAATCGAGTAAGATCAGGAGCCGGCCTTCTAACTTACAAACCCCGGTGATATAAACGGATTCAACCCCGGCGATAACAATGTCCGGTGTTTTTTCTATAACCGAAGCCGGAACTGCCGAGACACCAGTTACTTCGTCAACAATAAAACCGATGATTTTATGCTCAATTTCAATATTCAGAATTCGTGTTTTCATCTCAACATTATTTGCTTTTATTTTTAACCGCTTGCGCAGATCAATCACCGGAATCACCCGGCCTCGTAGATTGATAACCCCTTCCACAAAGGGCGGTGTATGCGGGACACGCGTCACCTCCTGGTAGCGGATGATTTGATTTACCCAATGGATGGAGGTGGCAAATTCTTCAGTCCCAAGTTTGAAACTGACCAACTCAATCATCGATGATTCTTCTGTTCTCTCCGGATGACTGACCTGAAATTTTTCAGGATTGTTTTTCATATTTGCTCCTGCAAAATATATTCTCCCCCTAAGCGGTGATGACTATCTGTTTCGATCAGACATTTTCCATCTCCCGGAAAATATCTGCCATACAATAATTATAGATTTTAGTACCCATGTTATTGATCGGGAAAACTTCCATCGCGGCATTTTGACGAAGTGCCGCTGTAATTGAAGTGGAATGCAAAGCTGTTGATGGATCCTGTACAAGCGTGTAGCCTCCCTGCCGGCGAATCTCGGTTAATCCGTCGGCCCCGTCGGTTTCAGATCCGGCCAGCAACACACCGATCACCCGGTCAGTGGCAATATCGGCAACGGAAAACATGGCGATATTTAGGTTTTGCTTTAAATTAGATTCAAAAGGCCTGGCATTGCAGTTAAGATGTAAATCAGAACCGGTCAAATTAAAACTGCCATACTGACTTTGAGGTATAAAATAACAGGTTCCGTTTTCAAGTCTGTGGTGTGACCCGGCAATTTGATAATGCAATTCGGTATATTTTGTCAGATAATTAACAAAAACCGCTAAATGCTCCTCGGCGATGTATTGAAGAACGACAATTGGGGCAGCAATATCACCATCTATTTGACTAAGTAATTGAAGCAGTGCCTGATAATTTCCCGAAGGGGAGGCCAGAAGCAGCAGATTACGATTGGCCGATATATTCGGGGGACTGTGGCGCCGCTTTGTTTTACGAAGCTGGATGTGGCGGAGACCCCGGATATTTATTGTTGACGCCAATTCAATTTTTGAAAATAATTCCTGCTGCTGCACCTCAAATTTATCCTGTGTTTCCTGTACCGGCTTGGTAAAAAAATCTACTGCGCCAAAGCGTAAGGCTTCGAAGGTAGTCAGTGAACCCTCCTGCGTCAGGGCACTTAGCATAACAACGGGGGTTGGATGGCTGAGCATGATATGTTTTAACGTCGTTAATCCATCCATACCAGGCATTTGCACATCGAGCGTAATAACATCCGGATGAAAGGTTTTTACTAACTGAAGGGCATCCGTTCCGCTCTGAGCCTCCATTAATTCAACCCCGGGCGCAACTGCGCGTAGCGAACGGCCGAGCATGGTCAGCATTAATTTTGAATCATCCACAAGCAGAATTTTCAAATGATCTTTGGCCACCACTATTGTAGCGTCTGAAGAGTCCAGAGCCGGAACCCGTTCAACCAGTTTACATTTCTTGTTCCGCTCCAGATAGAGGTAATTAAAAGCAGCAATGTTCCGGTTTAATTGATTGGCGGCAATCAACTCAGCCAGAGTAAGTTGATTATCGATTAAGCTTAGATAAAACCAATGTGATGGATCGATATCATCTTCAATTACCTGACTGCGTCTTACTGGTACCAGCCTTAACAGGTCTTCCAGTTCATCGATAAATTTTGTACCATCAAGCAATGCAGAATGAAACCCGGCTGTGAAATTTGCACCAATATTTTCCTGTACATCCCGTTGAAACTGGAAGGAGCCCACTTGCCAGGATAAGAGATCATACAGGGCCGACTCACCTTCAGCTTCATTTGAAAATACGGCAAATATCTCCCCCTGCCGGATGTGGATGGTAGCCTGCTTATTCATATGCTGTAAATACAGTACACCTGTTTTCCGGCTCAGGTTGATAATTTGCAAAACATCGGGCAGACAAATCTCGGTTAGTAAACCATTCAGGGATGATTGTTTGCTTTTCAGCCGGTTGGCTTCTTCCAAACGCTGTTTTACCGTATGGATCAACGGAAGAAGCACTTCAGGTGACTCTTTTTTATTAAAAAAATCTACCACCCCTAAAGCTTTGGCCTGCTCATGGTCTCGCTGCCGGTTATACTCCGAATAAATAATTTTTGGAATCTGGGCATTACTTTTATCTTCATTTATTTTTTGGATAAGCTGAAACCCATCGATGCCATTTAAATTAATGTCAATGATCATCAGATCAGGCTGCGGGTTTTCATTAAGACGAATCAAGGCCCTAAAGACATCACTAAAGATTTCGGTTTCACCTTCGGCTTTACTGATCATACTTTCCAGTTTTGCGGAACTGGTTTCATCTTTGTCAATAATCATTATTTTCATCGGTTAAATAGCCAATTCTTCCGGCTCAAGCTGGATATTGCCGGATTTCAAAGTGCTTAGAATATCCAATGCCTCGGCTTCCCGGTATTGATTGAAAGTCATACTGATAAATTCGCCACGCTTCATCAAAATACTTCCTGTACCGGCAGGACTTGTGATGGTCAATTTTCCTGAAAACCCGTTAATCTCACAGGTTTTTAGTACTTCAAGCACACCTTTCCGGCTCAGGTCAAAAACAAGTTCACGGCGTGGTATCACATTAGTCAGTCGCATTAACTTTAGTTTTAAACCATCAACACCAAGATTCTTATAGACAAATTCATCAACCCCCACCTTTACACCCTCCGCAACCATGTCTGAATTCCCGGAGGAAAGCAATAGAAAAAATTTAACATCCGGATTGGTACTTTTCACTTGTTGGCAAAGCGTTGTGCCACTGCCGTCGGCGAGTTTTGTACCGCTAATTACCACATCGAAGGGTGATGAATTGAATATTTTTATTGCTTCAGCCACCCGGTCTGTCGTATAGATCGTATAGCCATCCCGACTTAGTTCATTTTCAGTTTTTTTTGAAATGATCTGATTGGATTCAACAAAAAGCAACCGTAAGTGGTGACCTGTATAGTGTTCCTGTTTGCGCAGGATATAGGTAAGCCGGACATTAAGGTCATTTAAATCAAACGGCTTGGTGATATAATCATCGGCCCCAATTTCAAGACCTTTTAAGATGTCCTCTTTCTCGCTGCGGCTGGAAATAAAAACAAAAGGTAAGGTGGATGTGTCCAGATTTCTTTTCAATGTATAATAAACTTCAAGGCCGCCAACCGGCTCCATTATCAGATCGCAAAGAATAAGGTGTGGTTTAAACTCACGAATATCACTTAATGCGGAAGCTGCTGAATTCAGGCACTTAACGTTAAAACCGCAGCCTTTTAGAAAGTCCTGGAGAATGTCTGTAACCAGATGTTCATCATCAAAGATAAGGATTCTGTTCATTTGTTGTATTTACTGCTTTTCACTTAGTACAACTCCCCCAGATTGGGTACAGCCGTTATGGTCAGCTTGCTTCTGCTATCTGAAATTTGTCGTATAAATTGCGGGAAAAGACAGGTTTCCGGGGTGGCTGAAAAAAAAACAGCCCCGCTTTTCTGCCATTTGATAATATTTGCATCTGAAATAGATAGATCACTACTGAGCAAAACTATCTGCGCCTTGCGTCGCAGGTGTTCAGGAAAATTCTCCGGATGGGGAATCTCCCGGTTCTGATTAGGTCCGGTCAGGTTAATGCTGATTTTATTCTCCAATTCATCAATCCTTATTTCCTGTTCCAACGAAATAAGAACTACTTTCTCGTTTAGGATGGTAATTGAATCACCGGCAAAAATTATCGGTTCGTTACTAACATCGTTTAATCTGCGGTTGAATGCCTTTAGTAATCCCGGAGGAAAGTCAAGCATTAGCAAGATTAGTCTTCCCGCAGGAAGCATGGGGTTCTGCATAAATCGGATAACCTGACTCAGGGCGCCGGAACCACCGATCACCAGCACGATCCCTTTTATTTTTTGTTGAGCTGTTTCTTTTTTTTGAGTCATTTTCTGCCCGACCCGTACCCGCCGGATTGCTGATATGTTAACCTTTGACGCTTTTTTTACCTTTGCAATCAGCTCTGATTTTTGTTTGGCAATATCCCCTGAAATACTTCCCGATGGCTTTTTAACAACTTCAACAGATCCCAATCGCCACGATTCAAAATTTATTTCCGGGTCATCAGCCAGGGCACTAACCAGAACAATGGGTATCGGTGTCTTCATCATAAAATGTTTGAGAGCAGTGAGACCATCCATGGTCGGCATATCAATGTCCATGGTAATTACATCGGGTTTAAGCGTCTGTGCTAATTCAAGCGCTTCCCTTCCGTTCTTTGCTGTCCCAATAACTTCAAGTGCTTCATCCGTACTGAAGATATCAGTCAAGGCTTGACGCATAAACTTTGTATCATCAACTACCAATAATCTAATTTTCTGCACCGATCATCTCATTCTGGTTTTTTGTCTTTTAAATCAAAAAAATTCTCGGCACGTGAGAAGGATTCTTTATAAGTTTATACAAAACATACAATATTATTAAATATTAAAATCGCTGGTAAGATTTATTGTCCGCTTTTGAAATGGTCTATCAAAAGATTCTGCATCAATCGGAAATAATAAAAATTCAAGAAGATAAATGAATTCAGGTAGCGGGGAATTCTACTATTTTTTATTCCAGAGTCGGACTTTTTAAAAACAAGAAATGTAGTGCTGCTTTTTTAACTTAACTCAGCCGCTTCTGGCGCAGATGTCTCCGCGCAAATAAATTTACGGCATTCTTAAGTGCCTGATGCTCTTCTTTTTCCAGCCCGGGATCCCCGGCCAGTATTTCTCCGGCATCCTGCCGGGCTTTCTCCAGCCAGGCCCGGTCACGGATAATATTGGCCATGCGGAATTCCGGCAGCCCGCTTTGCCGTGTCCCGAAGAAATCGCCCCAGCCCCGCAGTTCCAGATCCACTTCAGCAATTTTAAATCCGTCGTTTGTTTCGGTCATAATCTCTATCCGCCGGCGGGCGATATCCGTTAATTCACCCACCGTTTTCAGAATACACCACGACTTTTTTTTGCCGCGCCCGATTCTGCCCCGCAATTGGTGCAACTGGGAAAGTCCGAAGCGTTCGGCATGTTCAATCAGCATTACCGTGGCATTGGGCACATCAACCCCGACCTCAATTACAGTTGTCGCGACCAGCAGATTTATTTCACCGGCCGCAAATTTACGCATCACCTCATCTTTTTCGAAACCGGATAATCTTCCGTGCAGCAGACCAATCCGGAACTGCGGGAATAACCGGCTGAATCGTTCAAACCCTTCAGCCGCCGATTGCAGGTCAATTTTTTCGCTCTCCTCAACCAGAGGGAAGACCACAAAGACCTGCTCACCCTGCGCCAATCTTTCACCGATAAACTTATTGATGGATGGCTCCTGCGTTTCATTGCGCCAGGCGGTAACTATCGGTTGACGGCCGGGCGGCATTTCATCAATTATGGAGGTATCCAGCGAGCCATACACCGTCAAAGCCAGGGTGCGCGGAATCGGTGTTGCGGTCATCACCAGCAGATCGGCCTGGGCGTTCTTACCCATCAGACGGGTGCGCTGACTGACGCCAAAACGGTGCTGCTCATCGATAACCACCAGTCCGAGATTCTTAAAATGGACCGCATTCTCAAACACGGCATGTGTTCCAACCACAATATGCGGGTTTTCCCGGCTCAGGTCTGCCATCAAAAATTCACGGGTCTGGGCTTTGGTACTGCCGGTCAGCAGACTGACCGGAATATCATAATCCTGCAGCAAGCGCTGGAAATTATAAAAATGCTGTTCGGCCAGAATCTCGGTCGGTGCCATAATCACGCCCTGATAACCATTATCCACGGCAATCAGTAAGGCCATCAGCGCCACCAGCGTTTTCCCGGAGCCGACATCACCCTGCAGCAGGCGGTTCATGGGTGATGGCTTTTTCATATCCGCTCTAATTTCCCGCATCACCCGTTTCTGCGCTTCAGTCAGTTGAAACGGCAAATCGTTATAGAGGCGGGACAGGGTGAAACCTGGTTTTTCAAAGGCAATGCCCTGTTGATTTTGATGGTGCAGATGCCGGGTGCGCAGCAGAATAAGCTGTTGCAGAAAAAAATCTTCATGTATAATCCGGTTCCGGGCGGGATCAAGTCCGGCCATGGTTTGCGGATTATGCAGGGTATATAAAGCTTCGGTCAGTGGAGCAAGTTTGTGTTTTTTTAGAATCGACTGCGGATAGAACTCGGTTTGGGTTTCAAAACTGTCCCGGATTTGTTGAAAAATGCGCCGGAAGAAATAAGAGGTCAGGTGGTTTTTCCGGAATAACTCGGTGGATGGATAAAAAGCCAGCACCTTACCCGTGTTGACCAGTTCCTCGCCCTCTTCGCCAAGCCGGTCATAATCGGGATGAGCCATCTGAAAACCGCGGAAGAAGGTCACTTTTCCCGAAAGGGCCACCCATTCCCCGACCTTAAACCGATCCTTAAAATAATCGGCACCCTGAAACCATATTGCTTCCAGATAGCCATGGCCATCGGAAAGCACCATATAAAACTGGCGGGTCCGGGCGTAACGTAAACCCTGGTGTTTTATTTCACCAAGTACGGTCACTTCCTGATCGGGCAGCAATTGGTCAATGGTTAAAATCTGGCTGCGGTCGATGTATTTCCGGGGGAAGAAATAAAGCAGATCCTGCAAAGTTTTAATACCGGCATTTTTCAGAATCTGGGCCCGTTTGGGCCCGATTCCCTTTATAAACTGGAGCTCCGAATTAAGATTTTCGGTCATCACCACGGCTCAATTACGGCGTGTTTCATGGCCGATGCGGCCATCATCCAGCGTTAAAACACGGTTTGCCTGACCGCACATTTCTTCATTATGGGTAACCATTACCAGAGTCTGGCCATACTGGTTATTCAGGTCAAGCATGAGTTTGTACAGCGCCGAGCTATTATGTTTATCCAGATTCCCGGTCGGTTCATCAGCCAACAGTACTGCCGGCTGATTGATTAAGGCCCGGGCCACGGCCACGCGTTGCTGTTCTCCGCCGGAGAGCTGGTTCGGTTTATGATCGAGACGGTGGCTTAAACCAACCTCTGCCAATAAATCCGCCGCCCGTTTCCGGTTTTCAGCGTTAACCGGTTGATACATCATCAGGGGAATCAGCACATTTTCCAATGCTGTAAATTCTGGCAGCAGATGATGAAACTGAAAAACAAAGCCAATATTGCCGTTCCGGAAGCGGGCCAGTTTATCGCTGTTCAGGGAAGTCAGTTCATGTCCGGAAATAATCACCTGCCCTCGTGTCGGCAGATCCAGCCCGCCTAAAATATGAAGCAGTGTGCTTTTGCCAACACCGGAGGGCCCCATGATAACCACCACTTCGCCCTGTTTTATTTCCAGGCTGATACCTTTAATAACTTCAGTATGCAAGCTGCCGTCGGAGTAGGTTTTATAGATTTCATTCAGGCTGATCAGGGGCGTATTATTCATAGCGGATGGCCTCCACCGGAACCAGCCGGGATGCTTTGTATGCCGGGTAAACGGCAGCAACTATACTGAGCAGCATGGCCACAGCGGCGATGGATACGAAATCGAGCCACTGCATCACTACCGGTAAAGCACTGATTACATACACGTCCGGTGGGAGCGAGATGATTTCAAATTCTTTTTGCAGGAAAACCACGCTGTAACCGATCAGGCTGCCGAGAACCGTGCCGATCAGGCCTACCAGAAATCCTTCAAACAGGAAAATTTTCATAATACTGGCCGAGGCAGCACCCATCGATTTCAGAATGCCAATCTCCCTTGTTTTTTCCATGGTTACCATAATCAGCGAGCTGATGATATTAAAAGCAGCAACCATAATGATCAGACTCAGGATGATAAACGAACCCCATTTTTCTATTTCCATCCACGAAAACAGCGCACGATGCAGATCGTACCAGGTTTGAATGGTATAGGGATAACCGAGTTTTTCTTCAAGTTGACCGGCCAGGGCAAATGCCCTGTTATAGTCATCCAGCTTTACTTCGATCCATGAAACACCCTGGCCCAGCCCGAAAAGTTTTTGGGCAGCGTCAATACCGATATAAGAAAAAACTTTGTCGTATTCATAATAACCCATTTCGACCAGACCAGCCACGTAAAAACGCATCAGCCGGGGCTGAGCAAACAGACCGCCATCTTCCGGTATGCTGGCCACAATCACCAGGTCGCCGATGCTCAGGGCACTGATGCCATCGGCCAGATAGCGGCCAAGAACAATACCGGGCAGCATAACGCCGTCCACTTCCCTCTCGGAAAAATCCAGTGAACCCAGAACCATTTTGTTTTTCAGATCGGAAACACCGTCCACAGAGCTGAGATCGATACCTTTTATCACGGCCGGGCTTTGCTGATCCTGCTTACGGATCAGACCCTGGGCATAAATAGCCGGACTGGCGCCGGTCACATGCGGTGTATTGTTCAAAATAGTCAGCAGAGAATCAGTCCGGGTGATAGGCTGCATAAAAAATTTTCGCAGGCGCAGATGGGCATCAGCGCCAATCAGGCGGGAACGGACTTCCTGCTCAAAGCCATTCATCACCGAGAGAACAATAATCAGAGCAGCCACCCCGATCGTCACCCCGCCGATCGATATATAGGTGATGATGGAAATAAAGCCGGTCCGCCGCTTGGCTTTCAGATAGCGTTTTGCTATAAAATATTCGAAGGACATAAAATTATTTGCTTTCCGGCCGCATGTGCGGAAAGAACAGCACATCACGGATACTGGGTTGATCGGTCATTAGCATCACCAGGCGGTCGATGCCAATGCCCAAACCGGCTGTTGGCGGCATACCAGTTTCGATGGCCCGGAGAAAATCTTCATCTAAAACCTGAGCTTCCTCATCGCCGCGGGCTTTTAAATCCATCTGATCCATAAACCGCGCCCGTTGATCAACCGGATCATTCAATTCGCTGAAACAATTGGCTATTTCTTTGCCGCCGATAATGGGTTCAAACCGTTCCACCAGGCGCGGATTGGTGCGGTGTTTCTTGGCCAGCGGCGACATTTCAACCGGATAATCAATAATAAAAGTTGGCTGAATCAGATTCGGTTCTACCTTTTCCCCGAAAATTTCATCGATAATTTTTCCGGCGCCCAATTCCGGACCAATTTCAATTTTTAATTTATCGGCAAAGCTGCGCAGGGCAGTTTCATCCATCCCGGAGATATCGGTTCCGGTAAATTCCCGGATCGCCTCAAACATAGAAAGCCGGCGCCAGGGTGCTTTCAACTCGATATCATGTCCATTGTATTTTATCTGTGTCGTGCCAAGGACAGTGCTGGCAATGTAAGTAAAAAGATTCTCGACGAATTCCATCATCCAGAAATAGTCCTTATAGGCCACATAAAGTTCAACCTGGGTAAATTCCGGATTATGAAACCGGTCCATGCCCTCATTCCGGAAATCTTTGGCAAATTCATAAACCCGGTCAAAGCCGCCAACGATCAACCTTTTCAGATAAAGTTCATTGGCAATTCTCAGATACAGCGTAGTATCGAGGGTGTTATGATGTGTTTTAAAAGGCCGTGCTGCCGCACCGCCATAAATGGGCTGGAGCACCGGTGTTTCCACCTCAAGAAATTCATGTTGGTTCAGGAAATCACGCATGGCCGTAATAATTTTACTGCGTTTTACAAAAACTTCCTTCACTTCCGGATTGACAATAAGGTCTACATAACGTTGGCGGTAGCGTAATTCCTTATCCGCAAACTGATCGAAAACCACTTTTTCGCCGTCCTGTTCCTTCTCTTTGACAATAGGTAAAGGGCGGATCGACTTGGAAAGCAATTCGATCTTATCGGCAAAGATTGTTATTTCGCCTGTTTTTGTTTTAAACACCCGGCCGTCCACGCCAAGAAAATCGCCGATATCCAGAATTTTAAACATTTCAAGGGCCTCATCGCCAATCTCATCCTTACGCAGATAGACCTGAATTTTTCCCTGCGAATCCTGCAGGTGGCAGAAGGCTGCCTTGCCCATTAAACGCACCGACATGATCCGCCCGGCGATTTTAACCGGTTTCTCCTGAAGCGCCTCATAGTCTTCAAGAATATCATTGGACTGATGGGTGCGCTCAAAATGATAGGGATAGGGATTTATGGATTTTTCCCGCAGGACATCAAGTTTATCACGGCGAATTTTTATAAGTTGATTTATTTCTTCCAAAATGAACTCCTGACTATAATATGCTATTTGGCAAATTGAACCAGATATTCCTGTATAAACTGATCGAGATCCCCGTCCATCACCTGTTGAACGTTGCTGGTTTCAATATCAGTGCGGTGGTCTTTTACCATATTGTAGGGGTGAAAAACATAAGACCGGATTTGACTACCCCAGGCGATTTCCCGTTTATTTTCTTCATATTCTTTCTTTTTTGATTCCTGCTCTGCCAATTTAAGCTGATATAGTTTTGCACCAAGCATTTTCATGGCGCTGGCTTTATTTTTATGCTGTGATCGTTCATTCTGACATTGAACCACAATCCCGGTCGGCAGATGGGTGATGCGGATGGCCGAATCTGTTTTATTTACATGCTGTCCACCTGCCCCGCTGGCCCGGAAAGTATCAATCCGCAAATCAGCCGTATTGATCTGGACATCGATAGTTTCATCAATTTCCGGAAGGACAAATACCGAGGCAAAAGAAGTATGGCGGCGGCTGTTTGAATCGAAGGGTGAAATTCGGACCAGACGATGAACACCGGCTTCGGCTTTCAGATAACCGTAAGCATATTCCCCGGTAATTTCAATAGTCACGCTTTTTATACCGGCTTCATCGCCGGACTGGAAATCAAGTATTTCAGTGTTGAATTTCCGGCGTTCAGCATACCGCATATACATTCTCATCAGCATTTCCGCCCAATCCTGGCTTTCAGTTCCACCGGCTCCCGGATGAATAGTGAGCAGAGCATTTTTAGGATCATCATGGTGACCCAGCATCCGCCTGAATTCAAGAGAATTCAGAAGTTCTGCCACGGTTTCCGCCTGTGCCCGGGTCTCCAATTCCATTTCTGCTGAGGCTTCTTCAGCTAACAGTCCTTCATAAACATTAAGTTCATCGAGAGCTGACTGCACCTGATCATAAGCCTGAATCCAGGATTTCAGAGAATTTATTTCTTTTAGAACGAGCTGGGCAGATTCATTATCATTCCAGAACCCGTCAATTAAAGTTCCCTTCTCAAGATTCGTGATCTGTTCCTGTTTCTTATCTATTTCAAAGATAACTCCGGAGTTTGTTTAGTCTTTTTGAATAGTCTTTAGCCATTTCAGATTGTTCGATGGTCATTTAATAGATCTCCATGATTTTCAAATTATTAAAATAATGATTTATAATTTCTTCAGAACTATGGCCTGTACTGGCCAATGTACAGGCACCGACTTTGCATAAACCGAGGCCTGGCCCCATACCGGCGCCGATTAGTGTAAAATTTATTGGAATACCATCTTCGCCCAATTCTGATTTTATAATAAAACAGGAACTTTTCAGGGTCTGTTCAGCCAATGCAGAACAAATATTTTGATCACCGGTGATGTGTAGATTTTTTAAACTGGCCAGAATCTGAATTTCTTCGATGCGACCGGATTTGCTTCGCCTGAGCGGAATCAGGTCATAGATAGTACCCAAATTTTCACCTGTCTTCGAAAAAAGTATTTCTTCCAATTCAAGCCTGGTATAAAAAACTTCCCATCTGAATGCATTCTGCCCCAACTGCACACCTTCCACATCAGGTGCATGATCGGAATTGCAGAGGGTATCCGGCTTAGAGGCTATCCACTGCCTGACACCTTTCTCCGTCTTCAGATTTAAGGGCACTTCAGATTCAGGGAAAAAATCAAATCCACTTTTTCCAATTTTATACCCGTGACGGAATTGATTCCGGATATCATTTTCCCTGAAACCGCCACAAGAATAAGTATGCCGGACATCTGCCACTTCCGAGTCAGAGATCAGAATTTGACCAAACGTTGATTTGACAGCTTCAGATATCAAAGAATCATCATACAAATTGCCGTAAAATCTCAAACAATGACCGGTGCTGCAATAATCAAAGGGTTCCAAGGCATGTTCAATTCGATAACGATAAATGGCCTGGGTTCTGAATATCAGGGCCATAGTTCTGGCAAATTCAAAGGGAACACCACGGCCGACTTCGGAAAGAAGCGCCCCTTCAACATAGGATTCCAGATTTATTTCGAGTATAGCCCTGAGCGTAGCAGTCTCATCAAATTCAAAAGTGATTGGTCCATAAAAGTATAAATTCTCATGAAAACTTTTGATCCGCTGACAATTATTTATCTCAATATGATGGAACTTGATATAAGCTGATTCTGAATCTGTAATGATTTTGAATCCATCCTGTACTTCAAACAGATACTCATTATCCGTGTTTAATAACTCTACCGAACCGGTTCCCTTTTTTATTTCTTCCTTATGAATACGGCAATTTTCTAAAAGTCCAAATAACAGGGCTTCTTTTCTGGCAATATCTTCCGATTCATAAGGTCCGGTCAAAAGGGCAAAATAGTGGTTATCACCAAGAATGCCTGTGCTATTACAGATTTTCCCGCCAAACTCACGGATTTTAGCGTTTTGTTGCTCCGGATATCTGGTTCGTTGAAAATCGATTAAATAACTTTTCTGATCTGCCTCAGCCAGGACCAAATAATAAGAATAAACCGCTTGCTGGCCATCCGTAACCTTAGCGCGCCACAAGGTTGGGCTTTCTGTCTGATTCAGCACAACATGGTTGTCATGGCTCAAGAGATCATAATGTCCGCCATGAACGGAGAAATTTACAGAATGCAGACCTTTAAACAGACAGATTTTAAATTTTAGTTTATTAGCGGTTTCGGGAAGGTTTAATTTTTGCATTCAAAATGAATCTAATTGTTAGGTTGGGAAAAATATAAATTCAGACCAGATAGTTTTCAAGGAACCGCTTGCCTGTAATGAAATAAAAAACCCCGCCGGAGCGGGGTTTTTAAATTTTATTCGCCTTCTTCCTGAAGAATTTGTTTTAGTTCTTCAAGTTCCTTTTCAGCTGTTTCACGTTCTTCCTTCAGTTTATCCAGTTCTTCCTGGATTTGGGCAGACTTTTCTCTGTCTTCCACTATTTGCTGGAAGAAATCAACACGTTTTTTAAATTCATCGCGTTGTACTTCGGCACTGGTCTGGTGGGATACGGTGAATGGCAAAATTTTAAAATTCAAACCAATCTGGGCTTTCCAGGCCGCATAATTCGGCAAATCTTGTTCTTCCCGGCCAACTGCTGCGGATACATTTGTTGTTTCTTCATCCGGTGAAACGCGGACACTGACACCAAAATCCAAGGACATCCAGGAAAGTGCATTATAGCGCAGACTGGGAGTAAGATACATCCAGCTTTCCCGGCTGTAAACGAATTCATCCGGTTCATTCAGATAAAAAACGCCATTAAGCTCCATTCTGTAATCAAAGAGCTGGGTTGGATAAACAGCAGCGAGACCAACCTGAAGTTCAGATGAATTTTTCGTTGCTTTGCTTTCGAATGTTGAAGTCTTATAAACGACTCTACCTGCTTCGTTGTGATTCCACCAATTTAGATTTAAATGGGCGTTCAACGACCGATCCGGCAGGTATTGGTCTTTATAATAGGATAAAGCCGAACCAATCCCATATTCAACGGCACCGCTGGCATACTCGGTGAATGGATAATTATGTTCCTCACCGGTCGGGAGTCGTACCCCGATCAATCCCGAGCCATACATATGGCGATCGCCAAAAGCGAATGAACCTGCTTTAAAAAGCAGGAATATATCTCCCGGCAGATTATATTCATTTTCGGCATGGGTATCCTGGTAAATTTGCGGGGCAACAGTAAAATCAAAATGATCTGTAATGCCATAAGTTATGGCCAGGTTTCCGTTTACCAGCCAATAATTAACTGCGCTAAAATCGAGAGGCTTTGTACCCTGGCCAACGAAGTCAGTAACTTTTGTAAAAAAATTCATATTACTGTGAACTTCAAGCCTGCCTTTTTCAAATGTTCTGGCAGTTTGGGTAAAAATCAGGCTGCGGCTGCCATTGGGCAATTGCCCATAGAGCTGAACTATAAAAGCAAATAGGGTGAGTAGAATCAGCTTTCTCATTTTATTCTCCCGGAATAGTTTTTATTCATCCAATATTTTCTTCAATTCTTCGATTTCGTCTTCGGCTTCTTTTCTAATCTTTTTAAGATTTTCTAATTCTTCCTGAATGGTCTCAGCTTTTTCGCGTTCTTTGACAATGGTTTCAAAGGTATCTATTCTTTGCTGAGCTTCGGTTTGTTCATAATCAATTTCAGACTTTCCACCAAAGCCGGCTAAATTAAGAGCATAATTGGCACCCATATAAATTTTCCATTTTGGGTAACTGGCCGGCAAATCAAGCGAAGTAGATGGAATTGGAATCGTTGCAGTAGTCCATTCCCGCTCCGGAGAAATTAAAAAATCGGTGCCTAAGTCAATAGATAAATTGTTGAGTGGTTTAAAACGCAGGCTTGGCGATAATATTGCGAATTCTTCAGCACTATAAATAAATTCATCCGGTCTTTGCAGATACAATATGCCGCTGAGTTCAACTCTGAAATCAAAAAGCGGAGTGGGAAAAACACTGGCCAGGGCAAGCCGGAAATCACTGGAATTGACTTTTGCTTTTAAGTTCTGGCCATCGGAAAATTTATATTTTTGACCTAGTTCGTTATGATTCCACCAACCCATATTCAGATGCATATTGTAGGAGCGGTTTGGTAAATAGGGATCAAGATAGAAGGATGCAGCATACATCAATCCATATTCGAAAGCACCGCTGGCATATTCAGCAAAAGGATAATTATGAACTTCACCGACAGGAATTCTGGTACTGAGCATGAATGCCTGTCTGAAATAATTCTGACCAAATTTGAAATTACCGGCGCGGAAGGTTAAAAAAATGTCATCAGGCAGGTTGAATTCATTTTTCTGATGTGTATCCTGATATACCCTTAAACCAACATGAACATCATAATTCTCATGGATACCATAACCAAAAACTGCATTACCGGCCACCAGCCAATAATTAACCGTTTCAAAATCCACAGGTTCTGACGAACCAATAAAATCGCCAACCTTTGTATAGAAATTCATGTTGCTGCTGACCGACATTTGCCCTTTTTTTATGGTTCTTGCCGGTTGAGTATGAAGTAAGGTGGCATCTGCGTTATAGAGCTGGGCGAAAGCCAAATTTGTACTAATGAGAATGAATAATAACTTTTTTATCATATTAATACTCCTGACGCAACCTGTTTTCAAATATTATGTTAAAATGTAACATTATTTCTTTAATTTTGATAAAAATAATATATTTTTTTATCTGTTTCAATTAACCCTGTTCGCCAATACGAAAACATTCATTATGATGGCAATATCCCGCATGATGGCCACGAATCTGGCAAAAATATCCTGAACACTTCCTGATACAATTACCGTATCACCGGGCTGCAAGGCCGGAAGCAATTCGACATCGCCGGACTTTAAAAAAATTTCCACATCTACCCGGATAACTTCCTGATTTTTACGGACCAGACGAACATCATTCAGACGGGCTGTGTTTAAGGGACCACCAGCCGAGGAAATCAAATCAATCAAAGTATAAGCGCTCGGAATACTGTAAATTCCCGGTCGTTGGACATGCCCCCATAGATTGACATTTACCAGAAGGATATCGTCACCGCCTAATATGTACTGGGCCGGTCGGTCAGAATATTGTGAAACACCTTTGTTGCCCAATCCAAGAGCATCAAATTCCTGAGCCTGTAGTGTGGAAATACTGATCAGTAAAAGCAAACCAAACAGAATTCTTCTCATTAATTACTCCAATTCACTGAAAAGGTCTCCCACTCTGATTCCGATCCGCTCTTTAAAATGCCAAACTCATCTTTAATACTACCGACAGAATCTATCCGCCAACGATATTCACCTTTATACGGTAAAACATTCTTTACCCAGTCCCC
Organism: Caldithrix sp.; assembly: GCA_020720405.1. GTDB lineage: Bacteria > Calditrichota > Calditrichia > Calditrichales > Calditrichaceae > DYOS01. The sequence goes on from DYOS01000003.1 coordinate 72,862, forward strand.
GCTAAGCGAATCAATCTGCTGGTCATTACTATAATCGGTATCGATATATTTTACATACATCAGAGGAAAAAAATTTTCCCCGATATCAATATTTCGCTCAATTCTGAGAATGTACTGATTTGGTAATATACTGTCATTGAATCGCCATTTAAAGGCCAGTTTCGGCCTGGTAAATGTTTGCGCATCTTTGCTGGTCGGATAAATCAACTGAGCTTTTGACATCAATTCATACCAGACAATTATGGATGGATCACTCTCGTTACCATTTTTATCTACTGCGGTAATATAATAAGAATACCGCTTTTCCACTTCCAGAGTGCCATCGATAAAAACCGTATCCTGCAGATAGGGATTATCGATATCAATGGTTGAATGAATATTAAAATTGATCTGACTCATTGGATCGATAGAACGATAAACCCTGAATTGTTCTACTTCATTCAACTGCGGATGACTTCTCCACATAACCTGTATGCGGTTATCCCCTTCAGAGCCGGGCAAGGCATCGATACCTTTTTCAAATTGTAATGTATCATCCTCAGCAGATTTTTCAACGATCTGTACCATTTCAGGCGGAGTATTATCTTTTGGCTTGGGATCCTGGCAGTTATAAAACAAAGCAAATCCGATGATGATTAATATTTTTTTCATCATAAATGAAATGAAATCGAAATACGATGGGTATTTCCGAGTTCATGCCCCTGATAAGCATAATCAAAAACTAATTTCCACAAATATAAACCGGCCCCAGCTGAGAATTCAGTTGAATTATAACCTGCTCTTAAGGCCAGTATGGAATGATAGAGCAATTCCGTTCCCAAATGTGTTGAATTACCATAAATACTATTAATGTCATAAACAAAGGTTGCCTTTGAGTCCATAAAATGAAGCGGCTGTTCGTAGGCAAATCCATATTTAAAATTTCTATCAATAGTATCCTTATGTTTGGAATCGGTATCCCATGTTATTTTTGTACCGGGAATATCCTGAACGTTTAAGCCAAAGGAAAGCGTTCCGTAATAGGATTCTTCAAATATTTCACTCAAGCCGAATCTGGCCGCTAAGCCGCCATCGACACCAATCCCGCTTCCGCTGTTCTGATCGAGATGATAGTTTAACATTTTGAAATTCATTCCATAGCCGATATCGACGGGTACTTCAAAATATTGCCAGCCCAAATCAAGATTAACCCGTTTCAGTTTGGCAAATGTAATAAAATAAGCATCATTATAGGCATTAAAATAATCTGTAGGTTCTGAAGTTAAAGGCAGAGCCAAATTTTTTATTCTTTCAAAGGCGGTATGGGTATCGTCAAACAAATAGCGGGGAATGTTATCAACACCGGTTCGAAGCCAGGCCACCGAAACCGTCGCACCGCCAAAAACCGGCATGGCCACACTGATCTGACTTTGACTGCTTAAATTTCCGAGCATATCCGCATACATTGACCCAACCTGAAATTCAGAAATAAAAGCCAGACCGGCCGGATTCCAGAAAAATCCATCCGGGTCATTACTCAGCGCAACATAAGCGCCGCCCATACTTAACGCCCGGGCCCCAACGCCTCCTTCAAGAACAGCATTGGCATACCGGGTTTCTCCTGCCATTAGGATATTGACTGTTAAAAAAAGTAAAATTAAATAATTTTTAATATTTTTCATTTTAATTTAGCAATCTTCAAAGTGCGTTTGATAGTTTTGGCCTTGACCTTTGCTTCTATGGTAGCGAAATACACACCATTGGCGACTTCGAATCCATCCTCGTCTGTTCCATCCCAAATCAATTCGTGATAGCCAACATCTAAAATATTGTCGTCCGGAAAAGTCTCGTCCAGTTCCAATACACCGGAACGAATTAATCTGCCGGAGATCGTATAAATTTTAACCTTTAAATCATCAATGATGTTATTATTTATCACATCAAAAGATATAATTGTTTTATCCGTGAACGGATTCGGATAATTACCATACACGATTAGATCAAAGCCATCGCTGACCCTGAACAAAGTTTCACGGGTCGATTCATTTCCATTAATATCAGCCACTTTTACTGTCAGGTTGTGCTCACCGGCTTCCAGTTGCGGTGTAGCTAAAATTGCTACGCTATTTGGATTGCGTAAGGTGTCAGGATAGGATATCTGAGTGGTTTCGAGTTCAGAATCATTAATTTTCAGGCTAAAACTTTCAGTAAAATTTACACCGTTTTCATCCTGCAACAGAATGGCGATGTTGGGCTGACTTGTGATGAGCATATTTTGTATCATCGGCCGGCCATTTGCGGTAATCTCAATCCTGGGTATTTTTGAATCATCAAAACTGAATACTGCATACAGCCCGGATTTGGTAAGTGCGGCCGTAAGTTGAGCACCATGCAATTGCGATGGAACCTTTGTCCATAATCCCAGAAAATCATCAAAACGGAAGAATGCTGCTTTTGAAATCAAGGCCGGAGAATAATTTTGCACATCAAGGTCTGCGGATAATTGAGCCGGGGAAATAAGCTTACTTACCGGATTTTTTATATTGATCCACAGCGCCGACTCATCCGTTTGGTTCTTAATTTTGATGTAATCCAGGTCCTTTTGATCCTGATTCGCTATATAAGCTGTGATATCCTGTGCAGCGAGCTCAATCAGTGTTGAGGCAGTCAAATTACCCGGACCGATATAGAAATTCCATAAATCATCAATTCGAAGTGTATCATTTTCAACAAAATTAATGCTTGTCCCAAGCGAGAAATCAACCGGAACCAGGTTAAGGCTGACTTGCTTGCGGATGGTATTATTGTTTTCATTGATTTCCTGGAATTGACCATCGCTGTCAATTTGAATTTCAAATGTAAAAACTGATTTAAGCGTATCGATTTGTACCGGGACGGAATATTTTTTTTGCGCATGGGATAACAAATCTGTGGTTTCGTTGAAAATATCAATTTGGGATTGAATTCCACTTTCATCAAAAACCCTAAGCAGAATTCCCGAGGCCGACGAATCAGATTCATTGGAGATCGTAAAATCCAACTGCAGTTCATTGGTACCATTAAAAGCAATCGAGTTTTCTATTACCCTAAATTCTGGCCGTGGATCATAAATAGTTAATTTTTGCCAGCGGTACCTGTGTTCGAATCCGCCCTGCTCGGTAACAATAACATCAAAATATTTAATGCCGTCAGAAGGAAATCCAGGGAAAGAATCTATGGTCTGGAAGGTTGAATCATTGGTCTGCTGCATCGGCAAAGTAATATTGTAAGTGTATAATCGGTCGTCATCCTTGAAATCAGTCAGTTTTACTGCTTCAATCTGATAAGGTGAATATATTGCTAATGATATCCCAAATGGCTGGTTAACTGTTAAATCAGCGGGATTTGTTTTAACGGAGCGGATAATTGAATTCTCTGCTGAAAAGGAAGTTTTACCGGAGGCACTGAAATCCTGGGTATTCAGATAGGCCACAACGGTGTAATCACCCACAGATAAATCTGATGGCAGAGTAAATTGGACCTGAGCCGAGTTGTTTAGCAACTCAAAACTTTGCTCCAGAATAACATGTTTTTTAGCATTGAAAACCTGCACAGTGCCGTCTTTGCCCGAAACGGCTGCTGCTATTTTAACAACAATATTTTCACCGCCGGTTGGCGTATAATTGTTGAGCGACAAACTGAGATGATTGTTCGGTTCCTGCATTTTTAGGGCCGGATCACCGAGCAGGTTATACTGATGAACCATAGATTTGGTCAGTGAGGTATAACCCCAGGTGTAAAAACTACCTTCTTCAGTGTAATAAACCGGATTTGCCAGATAGTTAATTTTCATCAGATTAACCGCCTCACCAAAAGTGAGACCCCGGTTCCAGAGGAAATCAAACAAACTCCACTCGATAGCAAAATCATTATAAGTCCAGCCCACCCCGGAACTGGCCAGAGCTGCTATTGCACCACGGTTTTCAGCGATAACCAGTTTTTCAGCCAGACCGAGTTTACCCGGATTCTCAAAGGCACCGGTAAAACAGGTCATACTGGCAACAAAAGGCAGTTTAGCTCCATTATTTAAACGATCAATATCGTCTAAATTTAATAATTGCACATCCGCCCAGATCGCCCCGCCACCATGACCTAAAAAGTTTATAAAAGAAAGCCCGTCATCAAAATAATCAATTAGGTCGGTGGTACTTCCAAAGACAGGATCAAATCCTGAAAGGTCACTGTCTTTAACCGTATTCAAGCGGTAAGGAATTATACTTTGCGGTGACTTCATATTCATCAGCCGCAGATTCTGAGTCCGGAAAACAGGTTTTTGGGTCAGGTTTTCCGGCTCATCGTTTTCATCGTTGCCGCTGATAAATAAGGCCTTTGAGCGCCATGGACCATTATTGGCAGTTGATGAATAGTTTTTGACTTTATCAATATAATTTATCAAATCATCATTGCTGCCGGCCGGAATGCGACTGACAATTACATCAGGGATAGCATCGTTTTCAGTAAACAAAACACTATACCAGTGATCGGACGCTGCTGAACCAAAAGTATCGGTTTCATACAACATCGTTGGTACGAGATCATTGCTTTGTCTGATCACACCCTTGTAGTCATAACTGGCATCACCAATCAGAACAACATATTTTAAAGGGTAAGTTTGACCCCAATTCGAAAATACATATCTTATAAAGTCTTTAATGGCCAGCGGTGATTTTATACCATGATTAAACTGGTCATATATCAATTCAACGTCCACAATAGCCGGTTTCAGACCGTCGGCTTCCTTTAATTCGGCCAATCCGCTGCAGTTATTGACCAGAAGGCCGTTTGTGATGATTAGGTAATCCGCTTCATTTCCGGAATCAGACAAAAGCAAACCGGGTTGTTCGTCGTTCCAGTTTTTTGATTTGACAATAGATTCCGGTTTCAGCTTCTGCGACTCGCTGACCGCAATGTATTCCACATCTGGATCAAATATTTCATCCTGAAATGTAATCCGGTAAGAAGAATAGTTTTGCTCATCCTTATGGTAATCTATCTGGGCATTTACAATTTTGCTGATTCCATTTTTATATATCTGTATGTTCTTATCGGAAAAGCCGTCAATTTCGAATTGGATGGTTTTGAATTGCGGGTTTTCATAAAGAATATCAAGATAATCCTGATCAATTGAAAAATTGATATAATCCTTCTCTGACCGATATTTACGGGCATAAACAATATCGAACCAGTTCAGCAAAACTATATCCGTCACCCCGGTTTGTTCCATATCGATTCGCAATGAATTAACACCGTCGGTGACCGTTGACTGTGAGAAACCGGAAGCATCGTAATTACCAAGGAATTGAAGGCGTTGACCATCCCAGCGCTCATCGGAGGTTATTTCATCAACTTTTTTATCATTTAACCAGATGGAAAGCTCATGGCCGGTCAATGGATTTGTCGGATATTTGTAATACGATTTTCCACGGAAGGCTGCTTTAACGAAGAGGTGGGAACCATAACCGTAGGGATGCGGGAGTTCAAAATTATAGGTCCGGCTTTCTACGGCGCTTATTCCGGAATCAAAAAACCAATGATCAATTTCATAACCCGGACGATTCAGATTGGAACTTGTATGGCCAAAATTTTCGTGGTACTTATCTTCCTCAAAGTGAATAACATCTTTAAAATAGGCCGGTTTTAGAAAGGTACCAGGACGTGTTTCCACAAGCCCACCACTTTCCTCAACTATTCTCCGGCCATTATCGCTACCAACAATCAGCCAATAAACATTAACATCCGTAAATGGATCTTTGTATAATTCGGGATTTAAATCGATAAATGTTTTTTCATTCGGCTCGCCGGCGAATTCAAAAAAATCCTGTTCATCAAACTGATGATCCTGACCGCCCTTAAAATAAATCGGAATTTCTCTGCCCCGGTTAATTAAACGGATTTTTTGCGGATCCACCTGATTCAATGGGAAATCAACGGCATCCAGGTCGTCAGATGTCACTTTATAAATGCCTGCCTGGCGGACATGAATTTTGTATTTGATCTCGCTGCCATACCAATCATCTGTGTTTTGAATCTGGGTAGCGTTTTGGTCCGGCATCGAAGGAACCAGTTTGGAATCGGTCTGTGCAAAATATTGCGCATTTAGACTCATCTCCCTGGTCAGAGAATTTTGCTTTATAGAATTAAGATTACCATTAACCGGATATTTTAGTTCTATAATGCAGGATTTCAATACTTTGACGCTGAGCTGATCTAAAAACCATACCGGGTATATATTTAAGGAGTAAAGCGCTTCGGATCGGTAATTTCCAATTTTAAATATTTCTACGGGATTGGCGATAAAACCGTTTTCCGGCTTGGTGTTAATATAGATTGGCGGTTGTTCGATACGGATAGACTCCCATTGTTCATCAGAAATACTGATCACCGGCATGGCTTCAGAATTCAGGGAGATAATTTTGTTTATAAACGGTACAACCCGGCCTTCAGCATCAGGGATCATCTGACTGTTGTCATAGCGCAGCAAGACCCGGCCGTTCTCAATATCGAGAGCAGGCTGATCGGAGGTCATCCTGATTCTTAACGAACCTGCTTTTTCTTCAATAATATCCACCCGGATATTCTGTCCAAAAACCTGAGTAAAGAAAAACATTATTAAAATTATGGGGATTATTCGCATACTATCCGGAAATTTTCCTGCTTTTATTCGCTATAAAACAAGAATTGGGTAACCACATTTATGGTTGCCCAATTCTTCAACTTCTGAATTTATAAATTAGACAATTGCAGTTCGAATTATTTCATCAGCAACATTTTACCAACTTTACGGAATGAACCAGCCTGCATTTGATAAATATACATACCGCTCGCCACATGCTGGCCATTTTCATTGGTCGCATCCCAGATAACCGAATGATCTCCGGCTTCATAAGTCTTGTTACCAATCAGTGTTTTTACCAATTGTCCCTGTATATCAAACACTTTAATGGTCACATCATTTGATTCGGGCATCAGGAAGCGAATGGTTGTGGTCGGGTTAAACGGGTTAGGATAATTGTTCATCAAGGCGTATGTATCCGGGACTGGTACATCAACCGTGATCACAGATTCAGTATTTTTAAGCCCGCTTACGCTGACCGATTCAAGCCGGTACTGATATTTAGCGCCCGACTCAACCCGGGAATCACTAAAGGAATAGGATGATTCATCAGAAGAATTTCCCTGACCTTCGATAAGCCCGCTGTTTATCAGCAGCCAATTATCTTCTCCATCAGGACTGCGATAGATATTAAATCCCTGATTATTCAGTTCTGAGGCTGTCGACCAGTTCAAAACTACCTGGTTATATGAGGCCTCAGCGCTAAAGGCAAGAAGCTCAACAGGCAGCGAGTTGTCGATACTTCCATCGGGATCATCACCGAACGTAAAATGGTTTCCTGCGGCTACAAGAACAGCCGATGTAATAGTACCCGATGAGGCACCACCTGTGGTTCCCCCATTCCCGGCACTAAACCATACACCTGAACCGCCGGAATTCAACTGCGCAACCCGTAAATCTGACGGGCTCTGCACATTATCAGCGGCATTCCAGGTCAGCGTAACAGAAAGCCCGGATGGAGTACCTCCGGTTCCATCAATTATCCAGTAACGGACAGAGGAAACCAGATCGAGCTGGCCAGCCTGGACTGTACCTATACCATAAGCAGAGCTGTTTATCTGCAGAACACTTAAGGAATAAGCGCCGTTATTTGCCGTAGCAAAATTTGCGGAAACCGGCAGGTATTCGCCGCCGCGTCCGGTATGGAATGTATAGGTTCCGACTGAGGCGCCGCTGGCAAAATCTTTGACCAGGTTGCCATCAATAAAACGGGTCGCTGAAGCATTGCTAAGTGTACCTGCCGTCCCCAGAGTTACCGTATTTGTTCCGCAGGTCACCCCGCCGCCGCTCAGACTAAGCGTAGCATTTACGGTGAAGGCATGGCTTGAATTAACACCAGATGTATTGCTCACGGTCAGGTTGTTAAAAACCAGCGTACCGGCACCGGTAGAAATTGACTGGGCACCAGAAGAACCATCAAAAGTAAACGAACCGCTACCGGCCGAAAGACTGCCACCGCCCATGGTCAGGGAAGCACCACTGAAAGTGGTTGTGCTGGCCGGTGTAAACGTACCACCGTTCAAGCTGGCCGTACCATTCAGATCCAAAGTCTGGGTTCCAAAAGATGTATTTCCGCCAGGATTGAAAGC
>DYOS01000148.1 GCA_020720405.1 Caldithrix sp.
ATAATTTTCATCATGTTCTCAGTGGTAAATTTCGTTGGTTGTTTTAATTCGTGTAATTCGTAGACAGATATTTAAAACAAGATTTCTCCTCACCCGCCCGGGCGGGATCGTTCGAAGACTTGTCCCGCTCCGGCGGGATGACATGCATAGTTTCGATGTCCGGGATGACAGGTTGTGGGTTCTTCAATTCCAGGTTCCCAATTCCGAATTCTATTTTTCTTCGTGTTCTCCGTGTTCCCGGTGGTTATTTTTTCGGTGCTATCGGTGGCTAAAATTTTCAATATTCTATTTGCGGATAATGGCAACTTTGCCAATACTCTGGCCACCTGAACCGCGAATAGCGTAAAGGTAAACTCCGGTAGCAAAATCGTGAACATCCATAACCGTCTCCGTCGATCCTGTCGTGCTGTTTGCCGTTCCGAGATGTACTCCATTCAGAGAGTACAGATCAATCTGGGCACCCGCGGTCAGACCATAAAACCTGAGCTGGCCATTGCCGGCCCGGATGACCAGCGGATTGGCAGTCAGACTGCGTTCTGCGGTCAGAATATCGATCCGCCATTCCTCTGCATCCGTTTCTCCGGCATTGGCCAGGGCCACATAAATTTCCGCCTGCGGGTTGATAAAAAAGGATTTTTGCTCTCCAGGACTAAACCCTAAACCGGCCCGATCCTCACCGGTCAGGACTGAACCAAGAATTGCGCTCTGCTCCGAGGTCAGCCCTATTTTTGCCAAAACTACCGAATCGGTTTTAGCACTTAGAAAATAATGGGTCATCTGCCGGGCTGGTAATGCTCCGGACAAACTGAGCTCCGTATCAAAGCTAAAGCTGTTCGTCTCCGGCAGAAGCGGATAATTCAGCGCATCTTCGAAATAATAACCGTTGACCGTCCTCTGTCCGGTGAAAAAAAACCACGAAGCATAATCCCTGAATTCGGTAGAGAACGACGAGTTTACGGTCTGCACCGCCTTATTTACCGCACTCAATCCGGTATTTTCCGGAATCTGCTCCCAAATCCTGCGGATCAGATCGGGTTGGTATTTTTCCGTAAGCATTTTCAGAAATAGCGCATGGCCGTAAGCCATCTGCGGTTGGTCAAAGCTATCCAGCGCATACTGCCCGGCGTGCTGAAAAAGATAGGGCAGGTATTGATAGTAATCGTTGATATGGTTGTAAACCTGGTCCTCCATCCAGACCGAGGTCATTTCCATTAAAAAAATATCAACCGGAAAATCATTTTCCAGACGCAGGTAGTAGCCAAGCTGCACAGCATGGTGAAATTCATGGGCGGCGGTGACCCGCATGGCATCCAGCCCTTTGGTGAAAAATCCGGCCGGGTCATAGTTATAACGCAGTTCCAGGTAAGAGGTAAACCGGGTTTCACCGGAACCGGTCACCGGCTCGTCGACCCAGGTCACTCCATAAAGCGTATTATCGTCGAATCGGGTAAAATAAACCGGATAGCCGGCCACCGGTTGACCATCAATCGCCGGCGGCGGATTAAAGCCAAGCTGATCAATTTCAGCCGTCCAGACCTGCTCGAGTATAACCATGGCTGAATCGATATAATCGGGAATGCCGTTGCTGCCGGCATCAACCGGGGAAACGGCGTGGAATCCTTCAAGATCGTAATGCAGAATAAAATGGCCGGGCGGTGTGGTTACCTGGTAATCACGCAGCGGTGCGGCAATTTTTTGGAGGAGCGGCTTGCCGCTTTCCCTGCTGATCTGCCCGGTAAACTGCTGACTGAATCCGCAGACCCGGGGCGTTGTTTCCTGAGCCGGAAGGAGTGTGCTGAAAAACAGCAGGAAAAACATAATTCGGGACATAAAAGGCCTATTTCTGGCGGAAGGAAAGAACGATGGGTACGCCAATAAATTCATACCGTTCACGGAGTTTATTTTCCAGAAAACGCCGGTAAGCCGGGGCAATCAGGTCAGGCAGGTTCGAGTAGAAGACAAAAACAGGCGGGGCACTTTTTGCCTGCGTCACATAATTAATTTTGATTTCCCGGCCTTTGATGGCCGGTGGTGTTTTGTATTTGACCAGGGGCAAAATAAAATCGTTCAGCTCGGAGGTCGGTATACGTTTGCGGCGTTCGTCATAAACATGGGTGGCCAGGTCGAGCGCCTTGTACAACCGTTGTTTATCCTGCACGGAAACATAAATCTGCGGAATATATTTGAGCATGCCCAGGCGGCTTTCGTAATCTTTGCGGTACAGCTCGATGGTCTTATGATCCTTCTCGATAAGATCCCATTTATTCAGAACCAGGACGATGCCCTTGTTTTGTCTGGCTGCCTCATCCAGGGTGGAGACATCCTGCCGGGTCAGACCTTCATTGATATCGACCATGTAAAGCACCACATCGGCGCGCTGTAAGCTGCGGATGGTGCGCAGATTGCTGTAAAAAAGGACATTCTCCTGAATGCGCCGTTTCTTGCGCAGACCAGCCGTATCGATCAGGAGATAATTACGCTTATTGTATTTCAGAGCGGAATCGATCGGGTCGCGGGTAGTTCCGGGAAACTCGCTGACGATAGCCCGGTTCTGATCCAGCAGGGTGTTGATCAGCGATGATTTGCCGGCGTTTTCCCGGCCGATCACAGCCAGACGGATGGAGTCCTGATCGGTGTCTGTTTCATCGCGGACGGTCATGCGGTTCAGCATTTCATCCAAAAGGTCACCGCTGCCCAGACCAATCATGGCCGAAAGCGGAAATGGGTCACCCAGACCGAGGTTATAAAACTGGCCGACATCGGAGCGGTCGCGTTCATCATCAACTTTGTTTACGACAAGCATCACGTTGCGCTGCGATTTGCGGAGAATGGAGGCAATATCCATGTCAATCTCGGTTATTCCGGTACGGACATCGGCCACAAACAGTATCAGGTCGGCTTCATCCATGGCAATTTCAACCTGCTCGCGGATCGCCTCATCCATCTGGTCGGCGCTGTCCGGCAGATAACCGCCGGTATCGATTACAGCAAACATTTTACCGCGCCAGCTGACATGGTCATAAATCCGGTCGCGGGTGATACCGGGTTTATCATCAACAATGGATTTACGCTGCCCGATCAGACGGTTGAAAAGCGTAGATTTTCCAACATTCGGCCGGCCGACGATGGCCACGATGCCTTCCTGCATGTATATACCTTATTCTTTCTTCAGGAAACCCGGCGCAGGCTGCGGCAGGATTCCCGTTCAATTATATCCATCATCTGGTTAAGATCATCGGTGTAAACATAACAGGGTACACCTATTTTTTGCTCAAGCTGCTCCACGGTCCAGTCATCGAGGAACAGGCCATTTTCATTGATCACGCGCGGTGGAAGAAGGATCAGGTCCGCCGGGGCGGAATCTTTCAGCCGGTTGTAGATATCGCCGGCAGTGAGCAAACCGGCCACTTCGATTGAGGCACCGTAAAATTTATTAACCACCGGCAGCAGTTCAATCTGCAGATTGGCGATCTGGTTAAGCGGTTCAATAATCTGGCGGCGCAGGGTTTGGGCAGCCAGGGTAGCTGTAACCCAGATAACTCTTTTCCTGGCCGGCAGCGCAGCCGGCAGGTTTGGCTGCCATTCGTTGAATTCGTTGATCATCAGCCGGAAGAGTCCGACCCCGTTTTCAACCTGGTAAAAACCATCGTAATAATCCTCATCCGGAATTGGCCGGCCTGATTTTATAAAAAACTCATCGGAAAGATAGATAAAATTAATACCGAGTTCGGCCTTTAAGCTGCGCCTGTACTGATCAGTCAGATCGATCATCGCCGCCAGTTCGGCCGGAGAGTGCATGCGCAGCGGCATCAGCTTTTCCCGGAACTGGGTCAGCCCAAGCGGAACAATGGCCACAGAACTAATCCCGGGGTAAAAATCTTTTAAATCGTCAATCGTTTTCTCCAGCACTGCCCCGTCGTTAATTCCGGGACAAAGTACAATCTGAGTATGCAGGGTGATGCCGTTGGCAGTCAGGTATTCAATTTTCTCCAGCAGACGGTCATCTTTTTTTATACCAAGCAAGAGCCGGCGCGACTCGCTTTCGGTCGAATGGACGGAAATATATAAAGGTGTCAGGCGCTGGTTTACAATGCGTTTCAGGTCTTTCTGGCGCAGCGTGGTCATGGTGACATAATGGCCGTAAAGAAAAGAGAACCGGTAATCCTCATCTTTGAAATAAAGAGTTTTGCGCATGCCTTTGGGATTCTGGTAAACAAAGCAAAAAACACAATTATTACCGCAGGCTAAAAGCTTCATGTCTTCCAGAACAAGTCCGGGATCCTCATCAATAAATTTCTCTATTTCAAAAATGATTTCCTCTTCACCGCGGCGGATGAGCATTTCGATGTATTCTTCAGCCAGATAGAAGCGGTAATCGAGCCGATCGTTAATGGGATTATCATTGATGGAGATGAGCAAATCACCGGATTGAATTTCCAGCTCAGCAGCAATGGAATCCGGTTCTATATCTGTAATTTTGATCATAAATTTTTGTTTTACACTCACTTAAAGCGGTGCGGAATTTAGACCGGAAGGCTGTTAAAAGCAAACAGGACAAGGGTTCAGGGGATTTGCAGGAAAAGTACCATCTGGTCTTCATCCGTGGTATCGAGCTCATTTAAGATGCGCCGGGCACTCTCATCCAGATGATTATTGGTTTCGTTGAGTAAGGAAAGACAAAGATTAGTGAAGTAAGCCGGCAGCCTGGTTTCCAGCCCACGCAGGTAAAAAGCCAGAATCAAACCGGAAGCGAGGTGAATCCGTTCGCCCTGGACGATGCGGTCAAATTCACTACCCAGTTTAATTTTCTCCGGAGTTGGTTCAAAACGGGCGCCATTCATAATCATCATTGGGTGGGGCTGTCTTAAATTAAAAAGGCATAAATCCATACGGGCCGAATCAATCAGAGCAGTCTGAAAAGTGAAAGCTGTCCGGTATTCATCCGGAGAGAAATTTTCCATAAGTACATTTATCATTTGGGCCAGAGCCTGACAATCCCAGTCCTTCCCGGGACAGGCTGCCAGATAGCCGCGGATGAAATGGGATACCATCATTTCAACGGCAAAGGACTCCGGAGTATTTTCCAGGCCATTAAAAAACATCAGATAGACCTGAGTTTCGTTCAGCCGCTGCGCCTGGTACCGAATAGTGCCAAGAGTGTTAACGAATTTCTGCTCGCTGCGGATGAGCACGGGTGAGGTAATTTCTTCTTCCAGCAACCGGCTGTAGCGGCCGAAAAGATTGCCAAACCAGTTCTCATGGCCGGGTTTGCCCGAGTCTTCGGAATCAAACAATAAATGATCATTATTTTCCAGGTGGTTACGGATACGGGCATTTATCTCAACGGGGTCAAAGGGCTTGGTCAGATAATCGACGGCACCGAGGGCGAGGCCGCGGGCTTTATCCACCGAGTCGTTTTTTGCTGAGAGAAAGATGATCGGGATGCGCCGGGTACGGATATCCGATTTTAGATGCGAACAAACCTCATAGCCATCCATTTCAGGCATAAGTACATCAAGCAGGATAATATCCGGTTTTTCACGCTGGGCAATCTGAATGGCTTCGGGTCCGTTATCGGCGGTCAGAACCTCGTAACTGGAATTCATCAGGGCGCGTCTGAGTAATTTCAGATTTATAGAATTGTCGTCAACAGCTAATATTTTATATGCCATTATACTATCTTTGATTTATTATATTTGTTTGACACTCGGTATCACCCGGTAAAAATTAAGTTTGTTTTTCTGTTCGAAAGGAAAGTTATGACCACAGCGGAGACCAGAAAAACCGGAAATTCAGGGGAAGCAAGCGCCGCGGCATTTCTTGAAAAACTTGGCCACAGTATTATTGCCCGGAACTACCGCTTTCACCATGCCGAACTGGATATTGTCTCAACAATAGACGATTTGCTGGTAATCAGCGAGGTGAAGAGTTTCCGCGGCAGCTCCCTGGGTGCGCCGGAATACAGGGTCAACCGGGCCAAGCAGCGGCAGATCATTCAGGGTGCCTATGGTTTTCTGGCCGCCCATCCCAGATTTGAAGGCTATGGGGTGCGCTTTGATGTTATTATTGTGGCGCTGGGCGCTGGTGAAGCAGAAATAACCCATTATGAAGGCGCTTTTTATGAGCAGGGTTATTAAGGAAGAAGA
>DYOS01000260.1 GCA_020720405.1 Caldithrix sp.
TTTAACAGCGGCGACGATGGCTTTGAATTCTTCGGCGGCACCGCCAATACCCGCTATCTGATTTCTGCCTTTAATGATGATGATGCCTTTGATTATGATCAGGGTTTCCGCGGCAAACATCAATTCTGGTTTGCCATTCAGCAGAGCAATGCCGGCGACCGGATCGGTGAATTTGACAGCGGCGATGACGGCGCTTTGTCCAGTGAACCATTGGCCAATCCGCAGATTTACAATGCGACTTTTATCGGACGCGGCACGGGAAATACAAAACAGGGCGTTAAATATAAAGAATACGGCGGCGGCGCCATGTACAACAGTATTATCACCGAATTCGGCGGCGTGGGCGTTTCGATTGATTCCGGTTCCGGTCTGACCAGCTACAGCCGTCTGATGGATGGCACACTGAATCTGGAAAACAATATCTGGTTTAAAGATGGCGCCACCAGTGTCAATGATATTACTGATAAAAAATTTTCCCGTGATTATCTTACCGCCCACAATGCTCATGTTGAGAATCCTCTGCTTGAAGGTGTAAGCCGGACAGCAAATAAATCTCTCGATCCCCGTCCTTCGGCGGCAAGTCTGGCCTGGACTATGGAACGCAAAGCCATTCCGGAAGGCGATGATTTTCTGGCGGATGTCGCTTTTGCCGGCGCCTTTGGTCAGAAAAACTGGCTCAAAGGATGGACTGCCCTGGATTGGAATGATGTCGTAGCCGGAACAACCGATCTGAATAAACCTGTTGTATCGGTAAACGATGCCAGTATTGATCCGGTAAGCAATGTTAATGTTACCTGGACCTCAGATAATGTTTATCTGATGGATGGCTTCGTCTATGTAGAATCCGGCTGTACGTTGACCATCGAGCCGGGCACGGTTATTAAAGGTAAGCAGACCACCACCACCGGCGACATCGCCACCGCTTTGATTATCGCCCGCGGCGGAAAAATCTATGCGGAAGGTACTGCCGAACAACCGATTATCTTCACTTCAGAATATGACAGTATTGCTTTAAAAGATTATGATCCGATGGACGGTGTGGATTTTATGACTGACCGCAGCTTGTGGGGCGGCGTGGTTGTGCTTGGCAAAGGCAAACTGAATGTGGCTTCTGAGAAGGTTGTGGAAGGTCTTCCGGTAACCGAACCGCGCGCCTTGTACGGCGGCGAAGATGA
>DYOS01000149.1 GCA_020720405.1 Caldithrix sp.
ATCATTTTTAAAGAATAGTTCCCAAAACGATAGCTAACAAGCGCTGCCCGGCCTTATCGCACAGTACCCGGTTGAACAACTTGTTATAGGTCTTCTTTGGATTTTGCAACAATTCCAATCCCGAAACAAAGTGACTGATGTAGAAATCCAAACGGATGGCCAGAGATATTTATTATGTCAAAATATTTTTCGAGATCTTTAATCAATGACTCGTAATCAAAACCTTTGTGTTCGTTCCGGGTAACCAAATCCAATCGGCCAAGAGTAGCGTTTATCAGTTCAGAAAGGGTATATTTTTCTGCATCTCTACTAAATATTTTCTTTGTAAGCCATTTGGCCAGGAAAATGATGCCTTTCTCATTTGGAACGGTAACGAAAAAATAACCTTTGGTATGTTGAGCAATTTTTCTGAGATAACCATCAACCATTGGTGGCGGAATGTGCTCGAGCGTTTCCATGGCGACAGAAATGTTAAATACTTCCTTACTGCTTAAATGCATCTCATCTGGTGAAGAAGCCTGCACAAAAGAAATATTCGGTGCATCTGCCCATTTTGCCTTGGCCAAATCCAAACCACCCTCCCAATTTGCATCAAAGCCGATATACCGTAATGGCTTGTTCGGGAGAAAATCAATTAGTTTCCCATCAAAACAACCAAGCTCAAGTATAGAGTCGGTTTGGCAGTTTCTTCTCGTTACTTCGGATAAGAACCACCGGAACCGGGCAAAATGCAGCTTGCTCCGAATTCCCCCGGAAAATAATCTCTCGTTGTATCCGTATTTTTCTTTTTGACTCTTCATGATCATCCTCAAGTTGTAAAATTTGTGCATTTTAAAGTTTGCACTAAACTGCGAAAAACAAGCAGCAAGTGATTTCAGCCTAACTGTTTCCCGATGTGTAACTAAAAATCCACCTTTGAAAAAAGAGTTTTTGTATGGACTAATTATATTATTGAATTTTTATTAATATTGTAATTATTAAACAAAATCATTTTTTCAACATCAACAAAATTTTTATGGTGGTAATATAAAGGGTTCCAAATAGTAAAAAATTATTGTCCAAAAATACTCTACCAAGGCTGTATTTACGAAAACTTCTTATAAACCTGAGAATGTTTGCCAGGCATAACTAAGTATAAAAACTCATCATCTGTTTTGAAGATCAATAACCAATCGTTTTTGATGTGGATGGATTCAAAATTTTTTAATGTTCCTTTGAGGGGGTGCCGCTTATGTCTTTTGTGAATTTCATCCAGGTTTCGGGTAATTCGAGTATAGTTTGGTAGGCAGCTTCTAATTCAGCAAGAAAATTATCGCCTAAACCCGCTGCCATCTCCTGATACCAGATATATGATTCTTTTATCTCGTGAGTAACATCCGGATGGAAAAGTAATTGAGACATATAAATTACTTTACGATATCCTGCTTAATTTGCTCCCAATGAACCGGTTTTACCTGACCATTAATAAGATCGGTAAATCTCTTCTCCGCAATTTCGGCCCAGGCTTTATCAACATCTTCATCGGAAACAGATTCTAAAGATGCAATGATAATATGAGCCATTAAGGCCCGTTCCCGGGAATTTAATTGCTTCACATTTTCTAAAATATGTCTAAAATTCTCTGACATAATTTTCTCCAACAATAGTTTAAACCAAAAATAAGTTGTCCCCGTGTTTATGCCAACTAATTATCTCACCGCATTAATCAACTGTTCAGATCATTTTGTGGCTGACATTAATTTGTACAACTTTACCGGATATACCACACCGCGAAGCAACGTGCCGACCATTTCAAAATCCAGTGTCTGCGTTGAAAATACCAGCTACACGGTGTATGTTTCTACATAACAAATTACAGGATTTTTGATTGAACACCTCATTCCAGATTCCCGATTTAGCTGCCGATTTTGCTCCCCCGACGGCGGATGAATGGCTCCAGGCCGCCGCTGCCCTGCTCAACGGTGCCGACTTCGACAAAGCGCTGAAAACCCTGACCTATGAAGGCATTTTGCTTAACCCGATTTATCCCTTGTCCGCCGGACATCCGGCACCGGTTATTCCGGGGATGCACCCGCGTCCGGCCTGGTATGTTACCCAGCCGCTGTCTGGGAAAACAGTCGCTGAACTGAAAAGCGAATGGCAGCAGAATAAATCCAACGGGCAAACCGGGGTCCTGATTCCAGCGGCCCTGTTTACTCAAAAAAATTGGCAGGATTTTTTTATTGGTCGCACCTTTGAAAATACTTTAGTCGCTCTGCCCGGCGGCTTACCCATCGCCATCCAAGATGCCATCTTAAACCAGCCTGAATTGCAGCAATCCCAAATCTGGATTCAAAACGAAACGGTTGATCCGGTCTTGTTATCCGCCATTTCGCCCGATTCATTAAATCCGGCTGCCCGGCTATGGGCGGTCAATACAATAAACTGGCAGGAGTCCGGTGCCAATGCCGTGCAGGAACTGGCCATCGCCTTGTCTGCCACGGTGCAGTTGGTCAAGCAACTTTCCGATTCGGGTATAGAACCGAAGGCCACTTTGACCCGTCTCGTCTGGCGGATGGCCATTGGTGCAAATTTCTTCACCGAAATCGCTAAGTTCCGGGCGGCGCGTGTACTTTATGCCGCCTTAGCCGAGGCCTGGCAGCTTTCTGCCGAAAACATGCCGCTGTTTCTCGCCGCTCAAACCAGCCGCAGCAATAAAAGCCGCTACGACCGTCACGTCAATATTCTGCGGGCGACCGGTGAAACCTTTGCCGCTGCTCTTTCCGGGGTGGACAGCATCACCGTTTTGCCTTTTGATGCACCAACCGGCCAACCGTCCGAATTGGGCCAGCGCCTGGCCCGCAACACCCAATTGGTGATTGCTGAAGAGAGCCAGGTCAGTCACCTGCGTGATGCCGCGGCCGGTTCGGGTTATGTCGAAGAACTGACCCGTCAGTTGGCCGAAAAAAGCTGGGTCTTATTCAATCAAATCGAGCAGCAGGGTGGACTAAAAGCCGTTATCAATTCCGGCTGGCTGAAGGATGAAATTGCCAAAGTCGCCGGACAGCGGCGGCACAATGCAGCAACCCTGCGGGATAAATACATCGGTATCAATGCTTTTCCTATTGCTGGTGAAATGCCTGGCGCTGCCGCGGATGAATCCTGTTTCTCACCTTTTATCGAATTTGAGCAACTGCGCGACCGGATGAATGCTTATATTCTATTTGCCGGCCGTACTCCAAAAGCTTGTCTGTTGAACTTTGGCGCTTTGTCCGGATATAAACCGCGGGCGGATTTTAGTGAAGCTTTTTTAGCCCTGGGCGAAATGACCTGCGAAGCGGTTGGCCCTTTTCCAACGATGGTTGATGCGGTACATGCGGCCCGGGAAAGTAAGGCCGAAATCGTGGTATTGTGCGCCGCAGATGAGGTTTATCCCGAAATCGTGGCCGACTTTTGCCGACAATTCCGTACCGTCAACATAAGCACGGTTTTGGTTTTGGCCGGTCATCCCGGGCTGCACGAGGCGGACTTCCGCAGCGCGGGCATCGATGTTTTTATCCACCGCAAAGTGAATGTCGTGGTGGTAATCGGCGAGTTACAAAGACGATTGGGGGTGGGCGCATGAAAAAGCATCCCGATTTCGGTAACCTGCCCTTCCGCTGGCCCCAATCCACCGCGCAAAAAGCAGAACAATCACCACAAAAAACAAGCAACGAACAGATTCCGCTTGCGGACCGTACTGCGGACGATTTACACGCTGCCAAACATCTGCACTATACCGCCGGACTGCCGCCCTTTTTGCGCGGGCCGTATGCCACCATGTATGTTACTCAACCCTGGACTATCCGCCAGTATGCCGGGTTTTCAACCGCCGGGGAAAGCAATGCTTTTTACCGCCGCAATCTGGCCGCCGGACAGAAGGGGCTTTCCGTGGCCTTCGATCTGGCTACCCATCGCGGCTACGATTCCGATCATCCGCGGGTCATCGGCGATGTGGGCAAAGCCGGTGTGGCCATCGATTCCGTGCTGGATATGAAAATATTATTTGAGCGCATCCCGCTGGAGCAGATTTCGGTTTCGATGACCATGAACGGCGCCGTGCTGCCCATACTGGCCTTTTACATCGTTACTGCCGAAGAGCAGGGGGTAACGCGGGCGCGGCTGGCCGGCACCATCCAAAACGACATTCTCAAAGAATATATGGTGCGCAACACTTATATTTATCCACCCGGGGCCTCAATGCGCATCATCGCCGATATTTTCCGCTTTGCGGCGCGGGAAATGCCCAAATTCAACAGTATCAGCATTTCCGGTTATCACATGCAGGAAGCCGGGGCCACGGCCGATCTGGAAATGGCTTACACCCTGGCCGATGGGTTGGAATATGTGCGAACCGGGCTGGCCGCCGGTTTGGCCATCGACGATTTTGCGCCGCGTCTGTCCTTTTTCTGGGCTCAGGGTATGCATTATTTTATGGAAATTGCCAAGCTGCGGGCGGCCCGTGTCATCTGGGCGCAGATGATTAAACAATTCGCGCCGCGTAACCCGAAATCGATGGCCCTGCGTGCCCATTCGCAAACCTCCGGCTGGAGCCTGACCGAGCAGGATCCGTTCAACAATGTGGTGCGCACCTGTATTGAAGCGATGGCCGCTGCGCTAGGACATACCCAATCGCTGCACACCAATTCGCTGGATGAGGCCATTGCTCTGCCAACCGATTTTTCGGCGCGGATTGCCCGCAACACGCAGCTTTACCTGATGGAAGAAACCGGCCTCACCAATGTAATCGATCCCTGGGGCGGCGCTTATTATCTGGAATATCTGACCGCGGCTCTGCTCAAAAAAGGCTGGGCGCATATTAAAGAAATTGAAGATCTGGGCGGCATGACCCGGGCCATCAGCAACGGTCTGCCCCAGCGTCGCATTGAAGAAGCAGCGGCCCGCCGCCAGGCACGCATCGACAGCGGACAGGAAACCATCATCGGGGTCAATAAATACCGGCCCACTACCGTGGATGAGATCGAGATTTTGAATGTGGATAACAGCGCAGTGCGCGAAGCGCAGATCCGGCGGTTGAAAGAACTGCGTCAAAACCGCGACGATAAGAAAGTAAAAAATGCCCTGCACGCGCTGACCAAAGCCGCTGCGGATCAGTCCGGCAACCTGCTCGAACTGGCCGTGGAAGCAGCCCGGGCGCGGGCCTCGCTGGGTGAAATTTCGGAGGCACTGGAAACCGTATTTGGGAGACATAAAGCCATGGCTCAAACCATTTCGGGCGTGTACAGCAGCGCCTTTGGAGAACATTCTGAAGAGGTTGAAAAAGTTCGCCGGCTGTGCCGGGAATTCGCCGTGCTGGACGGCCGCCAACCGCGCCTTTTGGTGGCTAAAATGGGTCAGGATGGTCACGACCGCGGGGCGAAAGTGATTGCCACGGCCTTTGCCGATCTGGGATTTGATGTTGATCTCGGGGCACTGTTTCAGACCCCGGAAGAAACCGCCCGCCAGGCTGTGGAAAATGATGTGCATGTTATCGGCATGAGTTCGTTAGCCGCGGGTCATAAAACGCTGCTGCCCAAACTGGTTGAAGCTCTGCGTGGTTACAGGCGCGATGATATTCTGATTATCGCCGGTGGTGTTATTCCCCGCCAGGATTATGATTTTCTGTACAAAGCCGGTGCTGCCTTTATTTTTGGTCCGGGCACGGTCATCCCCAAAGCCGCGGCGGAGATTGTGGAGAAGTTGCTGGCCGGCAGACGATCGCAGGGTTGATGATTTTTAGTATATTTCGGGTAAATAAATATGTTATCGTTGCCCGGGAAAATAGGCAGTGTCAAATCAAGTATACTTTTATAATATACATCCATGAATGAGATTTTGGATAATTGTAGCGGATTTCAATGGGTTGACGGAAATTCAAACAAGAACCGGATAAAACGCAAAGTTTCTCAGAATGAATGTGAGCAGGTTTTCTTTAATGTCCCGTTGTTGGTCAAAAATGATTCCGAACATTCTGTTGATGAACACAGATGGTATTTGCTCGGTCAAACAGATTCCTTAAGATTTCTTTTTCTAG
>DYOS01000150.1 GCA_020720405.1 Caldithrix sp.
ACTTGTCCCGCTCCTGCGGGATGACAGGCAAGAACAGCCGCTTACATGGTAATATTGAGGATACTGCGCAAGGTCCAGTCTTCCTTTTTCAGATTGCTTTTTGCATAGTACTGATCACTGGCTGCAATTCTGAAAACAATGTTGCGGGTCATTTTATAACCAATTGACACTGTGTATCGTGAAATATCCTCATCCCAGGGATTAGAGGTCAGCAGTGTGCTACCGCCCGGAATTTTCATCTTTTCAAAAGTCAGATTTTCTGCCCGGAAAGCCAGACTGGTTCCGCTGATAAACGGCGGTTCAAATTTTAAATCAGCATACCAGGAATGATTTTTCAGTTCATATTGGCGCAGATTACCGGAATCATCAACCTGGAAACCAATTTCATCTCGGGCCGGTACCAGCCAGCCCGAATAAATCCACTCCCCTGATAATTCGAAATAGGCATAGGCTAAAACAAAATCGGTACCAGCCAGAAACTGGCGGAATTTTTCCAGTTGGTCAAAATCGACATTTATCGGATGACGCTGCATAAAGCTGCCATAACTGAAGGAAAATCCCTGTTGCCAGAAAATTACCGGCTGTAGACCGATCCGGGTCAGAACATTAAAATTCTGCAGGTTTGTGTAATTCTGCTGAGAGCTTAGGGCCTGGTTGCTGAACCCAAGGGTAAGATCGAGCCGGTCGGGCAGAATAACCCAATTCAGCATGGCGCCGGAGGTATATCCGCCAAAATAAACCGTGGTTAAACCGACATCATCACTGCCGTAAGTACCGGCATCACCGGCTTTGGGCCATAATCCGTGCGTGTCGGAAATATTGATAAAATATCCATAGGCCAGCGGTGCATTTACAAAAAGATTTTCACTGGGCAGTTGGCGCCGCGGGTATAAACCAAACGGGCTGATGTACCTGCCGATGGTCAGGCTGAACGGGCTGGCTTCCGGTTCCCAGGAGAGAGCAGCCAGGGTAAGGCGGGGCTGGTTTAATTTGCCGCTGCCCCAGGTATCCCATTGCAGCCGGCCATTAAAGAAAAATGAATTGCCCAGATCGCTAAAGAAAAAAAGATTAAACTGCTGAATACCTAAATGCGGTCGGCGGTAATCCCAAACCGTTTCATTGGTCAGAAAAGAGGATTGCTTTCCGGCTGCCCCGACTTCAAAGGTCAGACTGCCATTAACCTCTATCTGGGCGGCTACGCTGCCGCTGAGCATGCTGAGAAGAATTAAAATTTGCCTGATACGGTTAAGCACTTAACACCTCCGCGATTTGCATTTCTCTGGAAAATCCCTTGAAGGCCATGGGCATGAGCTGCCCGGTATTGTATTTTTGCTGCAAACCGATCAGCAATTCAGACCGGATCAGAATCTGACCCGGTCCGGCTGCGCTGCAAAGACGTGCCCCGAGATTGACCACGGCGCCGAGGGCGGTATAATCCATCCGGGCCTGGGCGCCCATATTACCAAGTATCACCGCCCCGTAATTAATACCAATTCCGATATGGATCGGTTGGGGGTCTGTCTGATGCTCCATCCGAACCCTCTGCTGAATGCGCACGGCACAATCCAGCGCCCGTTCTACAGCATCCTCACCGGAAAACAGGGCAAACATTTCATCACCGACAAATTTATCCACTGAACCGTTCATCTCTGCGACAATTTCCGCCTGAAATCCAAGATAGCGGTTCAGCATCTGGATGACAGCTTCGGGTGGACGGTTTTCGCTATAAGCGGTGAAACCGCGGACATCGGAAAACAATACGGCCAGGTTTTGCCGGGTTCCGCCAAGGCTGACTTCGCTGGTCGAAACTTTTTTAACCATTTCCAGGGTATGTGAACCAACATATCGGCTCAGGTGCAGCCGTTCGCGCAAGCCCTGAATCATTTCATTGAAGGTTGAGGTCAATAAACCGATTTCGTCACCGGAAGACGGTCGGACAGAAATCTCTAAATTTCCGCTTTTTACCTGGTTCATCCCGTCGGCCAGGGCCAGGATTGGTCTGGAAAAATTCCGGCCCAGCCAATAGGCTAAAATGATGGTCAGAAGCAGAAATCCGCCGCCGGTCAACAGAATATTGTTGCGCAGACTGGTAAGTATAGAAAGTTCTACTGCGGTGGGTATGGAGGCGATGTAAAACGCAGCTTCACCCTTGCCCAGCGGACTGATAAAAACATAATGGGGTTGGCCATTCAAGCTGTCAATAAATGCCGGTGTGGGTAAGGTAAGGTTGAGCGCCGAATCGATAACGGACTGATTTTTTGAGAGAAGAGCGGTCAGTCCGGAGCCACCGGGAGAATCGAGGGTGCTGCCAACCAGGCTTTGGTTGTTAAAAATACTGATGTCAATCCCGGATTCTCCCTTAAGCTGATGGGCTTCGACCGGGGTAAACCGGGCACCAAGGGTTAGCGTCCCGATTAGTGATTCGCCAGCATAAACCGGCAGCGAAACCACCTGGAACAATTGCTCATCCATCGACCAAAGTTCAGGCCAGATGATGCTGGTATCCGGTTCCTGTCCGTTTATAGCCCGGAAAACTGTTGAGCGGAAAGACAAATCATCGCCAAACCGCTCGGGATCGCGCAGCCGGGCCAGTACTTTACCCGAGGCATCGGTCACCACCATCAAATCGACTTTGGCAAAAAGGGAAAACTCCTCAACTGAGAAGTAAACCGAGGGCGGGTCCTGCAGGGCAACATTGGCTTTAAAAGTCGAATTCTCGGCTATCAGGTAACTTGATTCGACCAGTCGGTCATAGATCAAGCGCTGCCGCTCGGAAAATACACGCCGGGTGTTATTGAAATCGGCGATAATTTTTTGTTCGATTTTCCGGCTGAGCAGGTTGGTCACTAAAAGCAGAACACCGATCAGCACAAGCAGAGTCAGCCCGGCCAGGGCGGCAAATAATTTGGTCTGAATATTCAGTTTCATGCATTTGCCCGCTTAATTTCAGGGTGGGTCATATTTATTGGTTCAGGTTAAAACTCAGCTCAAGACTTTGATCTGCAGAAAGCTCAAATTCCTGGATGACTGTTTTAGAATCGGGATGGCTGACCTCAACCCGGTATTTTCCGGCAGGTAATTTGTCAAGAAGATAAACACCATTACGGTTGGCCTGGGTGAAGAAGGGTGTGTTCAAAATATAAACGGAAGCGTTCATCTGCGAATGAATTTCACAAAACAGCTTGACCTCGCCAGGCTTATCCAGTTTTCTGGTGATAATAGTTCCGGTTGGCCGGCGCCCGATATTGAATGAAGCCCCCGGGGTAATACTAAAAACATTGTGATAAAATTTGTCCAGATTTATGAATTGAATCTCGGTTCCGGGTGTAACCGGCAGAACGTGAGGTACAAATTCGGCATTTCTCTGAATCAGCCTGGCATTGGTCAAAGGTGTGGGCGGGGCAGAGAAAGACAAAGGATAGACGGCAATAATTACATCTTCAAAGGCGGTGCGTTTGGTTTCGGATTTTTCATTCCCGGTTTTCTGTGAGGCCAGCCGGTTGCGGTAAATTCGCCCGCGGAAGGTACGGTTACTTTCGCTGCTGACCGTCATAAAAACCCGTCCGTAGATACGGCCCTGTTGAGCCGGAGCAGGCCTGATGGTTGTTAAAACAAGAAACAGGAGCAGACCGGTTATTTGCAGAATTTTGTCAGATGTAACAAATCGGGAAATGGCAGTCAGTTTTCCGGAGATATTCATGTTATCCATCTTTTACCAGTTTATTGCAATAACCATCGTAACAATTAATGTTACAAAAACGTGAGATCTCCGAATTAAATTCCCTGATTCAGGTTGCTCAGGATAAACCGTTGCTTTTTCGTCCGTACCGCCGGTTGCAGATAAGCTGCAGCAGCCAGTGAAATGAGTGTTTGTTCAGGTCAAGTCTGGTAAGAAAGTAAAAAGCGGTCAGAATTTCGGATTATGAATAATTCTGACCGCTGCAGGTTTAAAATCTATTTGCGGATATTCATCAGATCCAGGATAAAGGCATATTCCAGTGCATACTCGTGGAAGCGTTTAAAACGGCCGGAGGCGCCGCCATGCCCGGTTTCCATATCGGTGTGCAGCAGAATCCGGTTTTGACCGGTATTCATGGTTCGTATTTTGGCCACCCATTTGGCTGGTTCCCAGTACTGAACCTGAGAATCGTGCAGACCGGTGGTGACCAGCAGGTTCGGATAGGCTTTGGTTTCAACATTGTCGTAAGGTGAATAGGATTTCATATAATCGTAATAGACCTTTTCATTGGGATTACCCCATTCATCATACTCGGCTGTAGTCAGCGGGATACTTTCATCAAGCATGGTCGTGATCACATCGACAAAGGGCACAGCGGCAACCACGCCTTTCCACAGGTCGGGCCGCATATTGATAATGGCGCCCATCAGCAAACCTCCGGCGCTGCCGCCCATGGCAAAAAGCTGATCCTTCCCGGTATAACCCTGGTCTATCAGGTATTCTGCACAGTCGATAAAATCGGTAAAGGTATTATTCTTGTTAAGGAGTTTACCATTCTCGTACCAGTCGCGGCCCATTTCTTCGCCGCCGCGGATGTGGGCAATCGCATAAATAAAACCGCGGTCGAGCAGACTGAGGCGGACCGAACTAAAATAGGGATTGGTGCTGTTGCCATAGGATCCGTAACCGTATAAGAGCAGGGGATTGCCGTCTTTTTTCAGACTCTTTTTGTAAACCAGTGAAATGGGTACGGAAACCCCGTCGCGGGCCGGAGCCATCAGACGTTCGGTTACATATTCCCCGGCATCGTAACCGCCGACCACTTCCTGCTGTTTCATCAGTTGTTTGTCGTGGCTGATCATATTGTAGTCGTAGGTTGAATTCGGGGTGGTCAGTGAGCTGTAGGAATAACGCAGAACATCGCTCTCAAACTCCGGATTGGTAGATATTCCGGCGGTATAGGCCGGTTCGCCAAAATCGAGATAGTGATCATCACCGGTTTGCCAGTTGATGATGCGCAACTGGGTCAGACCCGCCTGGCGCTCCTGTACTACAAGAAAGCGGTTGAAGATTTCGGTGCCTTCCAGTAACACATCGGGACGATGCGGGAGAATATCACTCCAGCTCTCTATGCCGGGCTTAGCCACGGGTGCTTTAACCAGTTTGAAATTCTTTGCATCGCGATTGGTGCGGATGTAAAAATGATCGCCAAAATGATCGACATAATATTCGAGTCCGCGTTGGCGGGGCTGGACGGTTTTGAATTGGGCCTGCGGCTGACCGGCGTCAATAAAACGGTATTCGGTGGTCAGTGTGCTGAACGAGCCGATCATAACATAGGCCTGAGATTTGGTTGTAAAAACATAACAACTGAAAGTATCGTCGGTTTCCTCGAAAACCGTGGCATCCGAGTTGGGATCGGTACCCAATATGTGCTTCATGATTTTATAGGAGCGCAGGGTCTGATCATCCATTTTTGTGTAAAAAACGGTTTTATTGTCATTGGCCCAGGCCACACTGCCACTGATCAGCGGAATCTGGTCGGGGAGCATTTCACCGCTGGCCAGATTTTTAAAACGCAATGTGTATTTACGCCGGCTCAAAGTATCCTCTCCGAAAGCCAGCAGCATATTGTCCGGGCTGACCTCCAGACCACTAACCGCATAATAGGCGAAAGATTTGGCCTGTTCGTTCACGTTCAGCATAATTTCTTCAGCCGCCTCGGACGACCCCTTTTTACGGGCATAAATTGGATATTCCTGGCCTTCCTCGAACCGGTTGTAGTAATAATAGCCATTTAGCCGGTAGGGAACGGACTCGTCGGTTTGTTTGATCCGGCCAATCATTTCCATGTATAAAACTTCCTGGAACCGTCCGGTATGAGAAAGAATAGTGTTGGTGTAGGTATTTTCTGCATCGAGGTAAGTAATTACCTCAGGGTTTTCGCGGTTGTTCAGCCAGAAATAATTATCTACCCGGGTGTCGCCATGCAGGGTCAGTTCTTTAGGCTCAATTTTAGCCAGCGGTGG
>DYOS01000261.1 GCA_020720405.1 Caldithrix sp.
GCTGAACTAAAGCGGTTTTCATAATCCCCAAAATTCTGTTTTAATTTATTATCTGATCAATTATATTTCTTTGTGATTCGTTTGACCGTTCTGCAGAGATTCCCGGACAGCAAGGCAAGTTGAATGATTATCCTACGATAAATCTTCATTGCTGAAAGCTGGACTTCTGCAATTATTTAATCTGGAAGCTAAAAATACAGTTGTTTGTTGCGTTACCTGCAACAGTTCTTGTCTATGTTTGGCATAGCATTTCGCTTACTCTTCAGGTTTGCTGGATAGTGAGCGGCAGCTAAAAATCAAATTATGGGTTAAATACATTTTGGAGAGATCATGGATAGGGCAGAGAACAAAGCCACCCGCCTGATTCAAATTGAGAATTTACTGCTGGCCCATCCCGAAGGATTAAGTCAGGCTGAGCTGGCCCGGAGGCTTGGGGTGCAACGCTCAACCATCCTGCGTAATCTTCCGGATTTACCCGGTCATATTTCTGAAGAAGAAAATGGCCGGTTAAAAATTGATCGGCGGGCTGATCTGATCAATGTTCGGTTTAATCTGCATGAAGCAATGGCCATACATCTGGCTTCCCGCCTGCTGGCTACCCGCATGGACCGACAAAACCGGCACGCCGCGGCTGCGCTGCGTAAACTTGGTTTAGCCATGGAGCGCTGGGCCAAACGAATCAGCCGCCACGTACAGCAATCGGCAGATGTTATGGATGACTCTGCCCAACGGGATGATCCGGTCTATCTTGATGTGCTGGAAAAACTGACTGAGGCCTGGGCCGGTGAGCGCAAGGTGCATGTCTGGCATTGGAATGAAAGCAGCGACCGGGTTTTTGAGTACCAGTTAAGTCCCTATTTTATTGAACCCTACGCCATCGGTCAGACGACACATATCATCGGTCCGGCCCGCTTGTTGGGAGAAAAGAGCTGGCCCGAAGAGAAGATGCGCACCTTTAAAATAGAACGTCTCCGCCGGGCTGAAATTACCCGTGAAGCGTATGTGATTCCGGCTGATTTTGATCCGCGTGAATTGCTGTCCGGTGCCTGGGGAATTTGGCATAATGATGGAAAAACGGCTGAAGTGGTTTTTCCATCATTATGCCAAATTCCCCAGGCACCGGACAGCAATAATTTTATTTGGGAAATAAG
>DYOS01000262.1 GCA_020720405.1 Caldithrix sp.
TACTTTTTACAATTAAGGGAGAGTCCATGAGAATACTATTCAGTCTGGTTTTTATTTTAGGTCTTCAGCTTTTTGCCCAAACCGGAACTACAATTACACTTAACCCGGTGGCAGATAATACCATCTATGAGGAAAATTCCGGGGGAACCAGTAATGGCAGTGGAATACACTTGTTTGCCGGTGCCACATCCAATAAGGGTGTACGTCGGGCGTTGTTGAAATTTGATCTATCCGGACAACTCCCGGAAGGGGCAATTATCTCTCAGGTAAAGTTGAGTTTTACGGTATCAAAAGTTAACAACATCAGCCAAAAAAATATTGCCCTGCACCGACTGGTCAAGGACTGGGGTGAAAGTAGTTCAGATGCCGGCGGGAATGAAGGCGGTGGTGCTGCAGCCCAAAACGGAGATGCCACCTGGCTTTTTAATTTTTTTAACACAGAGAGCTGGGCCACACCGGGTGGGGATTTTAGTGTCGCTGCATCAGCTGAACTTCAGGCCGCCAATACCGGTTTATATTCTTTTTCGTCTGATAACATGATTGCCGACCTTCAGCAATGGCTGAGCAGCCCGGAGCAAAATTTCGGCTGGATCATTCTTGGAGATGAATCCACTACCGCAACTGCACTGCGCATCAGCAGCCGGGAAAACAGTACTGCCGACAATCGTCCAAAGCTGGAAATAACCTATTCTTTAACAACAGCCATACCGGAAAATGTACAACCAATTAGTTCAGCAGCACTTTTTGATAATTATCCAAACCCGGTCGGGGGAAAGAATACAAACGCCCGGCAAAATTCCATACAGACTACCATACCGTTTTTTCTATCCCGGCCGGGAATGGCGCGTGTAGTGGTTTATGATCTTAATGGCCGGCTGATCCGTGTGCTGGCTGATGGCTACTTTGAAAGCGGCAGACATTCGCTATTATTCAGGGCAGACAACCTGGCCAGTGGTTTTTATATCTATCGTCTCGAAACAGAAAATTTTCAATTCAGTAAACAGATGTTAATCATCCGGTAAATATTGGAATACGCCATTCGGGTTTTTAGCGGATGGCGTATTCCATAAATCGACCATTTGTTAGAGTCTAAAAGTATTATTTGTATTATTCACATCCGGAACGGAATCGGACCCAACCC
>DYOS01000263.1 GCA_020720405.1 Caldithrix sp.
TGGAATATCGCTCATAACATCCCTGCCCCGCATATAGTTTTCTTGAACAATCCCGGCAGCTTCTCCATCCCAGCCCAACTCATAAGAATCTTTCGTATACCGCCGGAATCTGAAATTGCTCATCGTCCGCCCGGTTAGAACGAATAGTCTCCGGCTGATCTTATCGGCCCCGGTCTCAAGAGAAACGCCCCTGTATTGTGGCAATCGTTCCCCGGCATCATTCCGCATATCCGCCTGGAGCATTTCCATATATTTTTTAGAGTATTTCGGCAGCCGGTTCCCCTTCGCCCCGATTCCTTCCCTGGTTACCCGCCGGATAAAGACAGCCATGTGCTTTTTAGCAACTGCCAGCATGTTAGCCGGATCGAGTATTTTAATATTATCCAACATACGGAACCCAATCGTGTCGGCAATTCCAGCCGCCCCTGGTTATGTAATTAACTTCAGACGCTGCGATCTGTTCCTTCGTCCAGCCGGTTTCCTGATTAGGACTGTTTAAAGTATGCTCGCAGGCCGGCCTGGTCTTATTGTCCAAAGCACCGATATAAACAAAGCGATCAATCCCGGCGGTTTCATACATTCCCGCCTTGATCACCGCATCCGCTGTTCTTATCCCTGTCTGAATTTCTGTGCCAATATTCCTGGATAATCCTTCCAATTCTTCCGTCAACTTAGCCGTGATTTGTGCTGCTGTATCACCCTGCAGCCTGGATTCGATCATTATTTTTCTGACCGATGCGATTGACTGGTTAATACTCCCGCCGAGTGAATCAAGATTTGCCATCTGTATAGCATCGTAGTTTGCAATGTTCTCAGGTGTTAATAAAAACTTAAATCCTATTTCTCCGGCTATCTCTTTATTCAGATTTATAAAAACGGTATGCTGCTCCAGAAACTTCTCCGGCACTTCAGAAAACAATCCGAACGCTTCCCGGATCGCAGCATCGCTGAAATCACCCTGCTGATATAATTCCAATAGCACCCGCTGAGTTTCCCATGTCAACGTTTTAAACTCCCGGCTAAAATCGTCAATAACGGATTCAATAACCGAATCCTTTTGCTGGATTATACTTTTAAGGCTCATTTACTCCGCCTATATTCCGGGCTAAACTCTCCCCGAAATTACCAAATCGCTGG
>DYOS01000151.1 GCA_020720405.1 Caldithrix sp.
TCCCGCCCAGGCGGGATCGTTCGAAGACTTGTCCCGCTCCGGCGGGATGACGACTGAGGGGTTCTTCAATTCCGAATTCCTTTTATCATTCATGTCCTCCATAAAAAAAACTGTTCGATTTTTAAAATCAAAGATAAAAAATCAGAATTTATACAGAATTTTATTTTATTTTGTTAACAGCTTTATAAATGAGGAAAAATGAAACTGCTGATCATCGAAGACGAAGCCGAACTGGCCCAATCGATTGCCGCCTATCTGGGAAACAAGGATTGCATCTGCGATATTGCCGGCAGCTTCGGCCGCGCCGACGAGTTGATACACATCTATGAATATGATTGCATTCTCGTCGATATT
This sequence comes from Caldithrix sp., assembly GCA_020720405.1. Lineage (GTDB taxonomy): Bacteria > Calditrichota > Calditrichia > Calditrichales > Calditrichaceae > DYOS01. Next base: position 355 of record DYOS01000151.1, read on the forward strand.
ACCTTGCCGGACGGCTCGGGCATGGACATCGTCCGCCGCCTGAAGACGATGCAGAACAAAGCCGGAATTATCATTATTTCAGCAAAAAACGCTCTCGATGACAAGCTGTTCGGCCTACATACCGGGGCTGATGATTACCTGCCCAAACCCTTTCACCTGGCTGAATTAAATGCCCGCATCATAGCCTTGGTCCGGCGCCGTCAACATGATGGAAACCAGGATGTTCGTTTTAACGAAATTCGTTTGCAGCCTGATATGCACCAGGCCTTTATAAATGATATCCCCGTTGAATTGACGCACAAAGAATTTGCGCTTCTTCTTTATCTGATTGTCAACCGAAACCGGGTACTCAACCACGAATCCATCGCTGAGCATTTGTGGGGTTCACAGGCCGACCTGCTCGATTCCTTTGATTTTATCTATTCACACATCAAAAATCTGCGAAAAAAACTAACCACGAACGGCGCCGGGGATTATATCCGGTCGGTTTACGGTCTTGGCTACCGCTTTGGAGAAGTATGAAATTAGAAAAAAAATCGGCCCGCTATTTTTTAGTGACCAGCCTGTTTGTTTTTGTCTTCAGCGGGGTTGCCTTATACTTTTTACTGCACCTTGCTGCCCGGGGCGGAGTTGACGCCGACCTGGATGAGCAGCGCATTATTTTTTTACACCAACTACAAAAATACGGCGGTTTTGAACACTTCCACAGCACCTGTGACAGCAATCTGACCATCCGTTCCACTGCCGCGGAAATAGCAGAGGAAGGCATTTTTAAAGACACGCTTATTTCGGTTTATGATTATGAAGAGCGCATTTCCGACCTGGAGCTGTTCCGGCAACTGACATTTCCGGCTCAATGGCAAAATCAGTCCCGGCTGGTTTCCCTTCGCAAATCCAGAATCGACAACGATGATCTGGTGGCTGCCATTTCACTTTCACTGCTACTGGTTTTGTTCTTGATGATTGCCGGACAGCAGGTTGTCTATTTTTGGCTGAACCGCCGGTTGTGGCAACCGTTCCACACCACCCTGGAACAGATCAGCCGGTTCGACTTCCGCAGCAGGAAAGCTTTTCAGCCGGAACCCGGTTCTATTGATGAGTTTGCCGAACTGAACCGTGTGCTCAGTACTTTCACGGCCAAACTGAGCCATGATTATTTTGCCCTCAAGGAATTCTCCGAAAACGCCTCGCACGAGATGCAAACCCCGCTGGCCATCATCCGCTCCAAACTGGAGCTGGTGCAGCAACGTTCCGATTTGCCTGAAGAGGTGCAAAAAAACCTGAAATCGGCCTGGCAGGCCGCCCACCGCTTATCCCGTTTGCACCAGGACCTAAACCTGCTGACCCGCATCGGCAATAATGAATTTCCGGTGGCGGAGTCTATTTCCGTCGCGGCCATGCTGGAAAACCAGCTCGAACAAATCAGTGAGCTGCTTGTGATTAAAAATTTAAATTTGCAGACGAATATCGAACCCAACGTCAAAATTAAGGCCCGGCCTTTTTTAATCGAAGTCCTGATCTCAAATCTGCTTTCCAATGCCATCCGCCATAATATCACTGGCGGCACTATCGAAATTGTTCTGCAGCCGGAGCAATTGATCATCCGCAACAGCGGACCTGAACCGGCTGTTCCGCCAACGCAATTTTTCGACCGCTTCCGTAAGGGAAGCAACGAATCCGATTCGACCGGTCTCGGCCTGGCCATCATTAAAGAAATTTGTACCCTGCACAAATTTCAGGCTGATTATACTTATACCGGTCAGCAGCATCAGATTATCATCCGCTTTAATTGACCATTGCCCCGTTTATCTTATCCTGTTTCTGGCACAGGGCACTATTTGCTCTTAATTTAAGCCGCACCGGTTATTTCAATAAAACCGGCCGGGAGAACAGACCATTTTCTTCCAACCAATTGAATTTGAATACCTATGGATGAAACGGAGCATTTTATGAAGCAAGATATGTTTCTGAGCGCCGAAAAAATTTACCTGCGCCCATACCAATCCGGCGATGCGCAGATGATCGCCCGCATCGAAAATCACCCTGATCCGCGTCAGACTTTGTTTTATGCGCTGCCAACGACCGTTGAACAACAGCAGGAAAAACTGACCCGGTTTCTAAACGATCCAAACACTATAATTTTGATTATCTGCCGTAATTCGGATGACCGGGCGATTGGTGAAACAGCGTTTTTCCGCATTGACTGGATCAGCCGGGCGACGGTTTTTTATATCGCCATTGCCGAGGCTGAAAACTGGTCCAAGGGCTACGGCAGCGAAGCTACACGGCTCATGGTTCACTATGCATTTGAGACTCTCAATCTGAACCGTATTCAATTGCATGTGGCCGTTGAAAATGAGGCTGCGGTAAAATCTTACCACCGGGCCGGATTTGAAATTGAAGGCACCCTGCGTCAGGCCATGTTTCATCAGGGTGTGTTTAGTGATTTTTACGTTATGGGCATCCTGCGTCAGGACTGGCTGAAAAACCAATCGACAGGGATGAAAAATGATTGACATTTATGGCGGGCGAGGTTCGGGCGTGGCAATCCCGATTTCTGAGATTCCTCGTCGCTTCGCTCCTCGGAGACTTGTCCGGCTCCAGGCACAGTACCTGGTTCAAAATCTTTCCAGCGCCTTCCATACTGTTTTCAGCCTGCTAAAAAATAACTATATTGCCTGATATTTCACCGGGCAGCATTTTAGTTACCCGGATTAATGTAAAACTGTAAGCACAGGTTAAACAGCATGTTCCGGTTTCTCCTTCTTCTGTTCATCACCCTTTTAGTTGATACAGCCCATTCCCAACTTTCGGTTTTTGGTGATGCCCGTATTCGTCCGCGCTATGATATCGATGACAAAACTATGGCCAATGGCAGCCGGATCAGTGACCTGTATTATCAGTACCGGGCGAGGCTGTAAGTAGTGTGTTTTATGATTTATGGGCCGGTTAAAGTTTCACAGCTTTCAGCAGCGAGCATGGTTCTTTTGAATATGGACCCGAATGGCGGATAATGGTTTATGAAACAAGCGGTGAAATGATACGGGTACGGCATAAGGTAGAGTTTAATATTGATATTAAGTTCAAATAAAGAAAACTGGCTGACACATTTTCCAGGGGGAGCAAAGAAATGAAGGCATTAAGATTCTACCTGAACCTTGCGGTTTTATCCTTTCTTTCATTATCAATGATCTGGCAATGCCAGAAGGCACCGCACAATTATACTTTCAGCGGCGGACCGGCAGGTGGAACATTTCAGTATTATGCCGGAGGTTTGGCTGACCTGAATAAAAAGGTTGAAGTTGAATTTAAAGTCCAATCTTCCGCAGGTTCAATTGAAAATATCGGGCTGATTCATACGGCTCAGGCTGATTTTGCCATTGCCAATTCCGGCGATGTTTATATGGCCGGTACCGGCAAACTGCCCGGTGACACCAAAAAATATGACCGGGTTAAAACCCTGGCCGCCCTGTATAACGCTTCGGCTCAGTTAATTGTCAGAAAAACGGACTCCGATGATCCGCTGGCGCTCAGCGCGAAACGGGTTGCTATCGGCAATGCCGGTTCCGGTGCTGCAGTCAATGCCGAAATCTATTTCCGGGCCCTGGGCATCTGGGATAAGCTGCAAAAAGAATATATCGGTTATAATTCCGCAGCAACGGCTTTCCGCAATGGCCAGCTCGATGCTTTCTGGATTTTTGCCGGTTTTCCCAACCCGTCTGTTTTGGAAACCGCACTGCAGACAGAAATTAAATTACTCGATACCTGGCCGGCTGCCGAAACAGCCGGATTGTTGAACGCCTATCCCTATTTCTCCATGGTGAATATTCCGGCCGGAACATATAATGGACAGATGCAGGATGTTCAGACCTTTCAGAGTACCGTTATCTGGATTTGCCGGGAAGATATTCCCGAAGATGTCGTCTACCGGCTTCTGGATAATACGTTCAGCACATCCGGGCTGGAGCGCCTGGCCGAAGTTCATTCATCGGCCAGAGAAATGAGCCTGGAAGCAGGTGTCAAAGGTATTATCAGCCCTCTGCATCCGGGTGCTGAAAAATTCTGGAAAGATAAGGGCGTTCTCCGCTAAACCGGAATTCCCGCCTGGCGGAAGCAGGTCTGAACTGAAAATATAATCACAGAACTTATGGCCAGCCCGGAGGTCAGCATCTGAATTTCGGGTTCTTCACTTTAAAAAGTTAATGAACGGTTCGGAGTTAAAGCCGATTTGAATTACTACCCCGGCATTTAAATAACTGGCCGGAATGCATAGGAAAAGAAAAGTTATGAAAGTATCCGAGAAAACAGCAGGCATTTTGAAAAGTATAGGACCCGGATTGCTGATGGCCGGGGCCGCCATTGGTGGATCGCATCTGGTACAATCAACCCGGGCCGGTGCGGATTACGGTTTGGTTATGGGCTGGTTTATTTTCCTGGCCATTCTGTTCAAATATCCTTTTTTTGAATATGGGCCGCGTTATGTGGCGGCAACCGGCAAAAGCCTGTTTCAGGGTTATCAAAGCCTGGGCAGATGGGCGATCTGGACTTTTGCCCTGTTTACGCTCAGCACTATGTTTATCATCGAGGCCGCTTTGCTCACTGTAACCGGCGGACTGATCGGTTCGTTGCTCGGACTGAAACTATCCATTTTCTGGCTTAGCCTGATTGTTGTTTTTCTAAGTGCCTTTTTGTTGTGGATCGGCCGTTATCCGCTGCTGGACAAACTGATGAAACTGATTATCATCGTTTTGGCTGTCAGCACTTTTGCCGCCATCATCACTTTACTTTTTAAGGGATTTACCCTGCCGGAGAAGGCTGAGTCATTGCCGGTTTTTTCTGTGGCCGGCATCTCCTTTATCGTCGCCCTGATGGGCTGGATGCCCTCGGTGGTCGATATTTCAGTCTGGCATTCGCTGTGGTCGCTGGAACGGGCTGAACAGACCGGTCACCGCGCCCAGCTCCGTGAAGCCCGGTTCGATTTTGATCTGGGTTATTTTATCACCGCAGTATTGGCCTTCGCCTTTCTGCTTCTTGGCACACTGATCATGTTTGGCAGCGGCGAATCCTTTTCGAATAGCAGTGTGGCCTTTGCCGATCAGATTGTCGCCCTGTACACCCGCAGTTTAGGTGAATGGGCGGCGCCAATCATAAAAATATCCGCATTTACAACGATGTTCAGTACCACCCTGACCGTAACCGATGCCTATCCCCGGGTAGTCCGGCACATGGCCGAAATAATGATTCCAAAATGGACCAGAAAACAGGGACATGAAAACTTATACCGTTACCTGATTCTAATTCTGGCGCTGGTGGCCATGGTCATTATTCAGTTTTTGGGCCGCGGCATTAAAGGGATGATTGATCTGGCTACCACGCTGTCATTTCTTACGACGCCGGTACTGGCCTGGATGAATTACAAAGTGATTACCGGGCCAACCGTACCCGATTTTGCCAAACCACGGATTGGAATGCGCATTTTAAGCTGGCTGGGCTTGATTTTCTGGACCGG
>DYOS01000152.1 GCA_020720405.1 Caldithrix sp.
GAGCGGGACAAAGTATCCTGTCAAAATTTTTTGTCTATGGATGGCAAAAATTGAAATGATATAACTTTGAACTCAGGTCTTAAAGATAAAAAAAGCCGCAGAAATAATGATCTCTGCGGCCTGGATAGTGTATCGTTCTCCTTACGCGTCCGGTTTTTCAAAGGCCAGATCGAGCAGTTCATCCACTTCTTTGATATAGTGAAAATTCATGTGGGCAATATTATTCTTCGGGATATCTTCCAAATCTTTTTTATTTTTAAAGGGCAGGATTACCGTATCGATGCCCGCCCGCCGGGCAGCAATCACCTTTTCACGGATACCACCGACCGGCATAACCATACCGCGCAAGGTGATTTCACCAGTCATAGCCAGCTTTTGCCGTAAGCGCCGTCCGCTGAGCAATGAATAAAGCGCTGAAAACATGGTAATTCCGGCGCTTGGCCCGTCCTTCGGAATAGCTCCGGCCGGGACATGGATGTGAATATCCGATTCATCCCGGAAAGAATCATCCAACCCGAATCGTGTGGCATTTGACCGTAAAAAACTGAGTGCGGCTGTGGCCGATTCCTTCATTACCTCGCCTAATTTACCGGTCAGGGTCAGGCTGCCCTTGCCTTTCATTTTTGTTGCTTCAATAAACAGGATATCGCCGCCGACCGGTGTCCAGGCCAGACCGGTGGCCACGCCCGGTTGTGAAACCCGTTCGCTGACTTCCGAATAGAAACGCTCCGGTCCAAGATATTCGGCAACCTTCCCCGGTGTAATTTTCCTGGATGAGACCTTTTTATCAACCACTTCACGAGCGATACCGCGGATAATATTGGCAATTTCCCTTTCCAGATTACGCACTCCGGCTTCGCGGGTATAGCGGCCGATAATCTCCCGCACACCCGGCTGGGTGAAATTGACCGTCTCTTTATTAAGACCGTGATTTTCCAACTGCTTGGGTATCAGATATCGGTTGGCGATATGCAGTTTTTCTTCCTCGATATAACCATTGATTTCAATGATTTCCATGCGGTCTTTCAGCGCCGGCGGAATCGGATCGATTATGTTGGCCGTGGCAATAAACATCACCTTTGACAGGTCGAAGGGCACCTCGAGATAATGATCGGCGAAGCTGAAATTCTGTTCGGGATCAAGTACCTCGAGCAGGGCAGAGGAGGGATCACCACGGAAATCCATACCGAGTTTATCAATTTCATCAAGCATAATAACCGGATTATTTGATCCGACTTTTTTAATTTCCTGGATGATACGTCCAGGTAAGGCCCCGACATAAGTCCTGCGGTGACCGCGGATTTCGGCTTCATCACGCACCCCGCCCAGTGAAAGACGCGAAAATTTACGGTTCAATGCCCGGGCGATGGATCTGCCCAGACTGGTTTTTCCAACCCCGGGTGGTCCGACAAAACAAAGAATAGGACCTTTCATGTCGGCTTTTAGCTGACGTACAGCCAGGTATTCCAAAATTCTTTTTTTTACTTTTTCCAGCCCGTAATGGTCATTATTTAAAATTTTCTCGGCCTGGTTTACATCAAGCTGGTCTTCCGTACTGATTTTCCACGGCATCTCCAGCAACCAGTCCAGATAAGTTCGGGTAACCGTAAATTCACTGGCCATCGGCGACATACGGCTGAGCCGGTTCATTTCCTTTTCGGCCACTTTCCGCACCTCGTCGGGCATCTCCATTCCGGCCAATTTTTCCCGCAGGTCTTCCAGGTCCGAACTCTCGTCTTCGTACTCACCCAGCTCTTTTTTAATGGCTTTGAGCTGCTCACGCAGATAGTACTGGCGTTGTGTTTTATTCAGCTCACCCTGTACATCATTCTGGATTTTTGTACCCAATTCCAATATCTGCAGCTCTTTGTTTAGCAGGTAATGCACCTTTTCCAGCCGGGTCAGCAGTAAGGGTGTTTCCAGCACCTGCTGTTTTTCCTGGACATTAAAATTGATATGGGCTGCCACCAGGTCAACCAGTTTGGAAGGTTCCTCGGTATTTAAAATCATCACCCGGTGTTCATTGGTCAGGTACGGTATGTGATCCACAATTTTTTGAAAAAGCGCTTTAATATTATTGGAGAGCGCAGCGATCTCAACGGTCAGGTCATCGTCTGATTCCTGCTCCTCGACCTCGGCGATAAAATATGGCGCGGTTTGGGTTATTTTTTGAACTTTGAAACGGTACAAGCCCTGAACAATCAGTTGTTGCGTACCATCAGGCATCTTGAATTTTTTTAAAATCATGGCCGCGGTGCCCCAACCATACAAATCATTGGGTGAGGGATCTTCAATCCGGCCATCGCGCTGGGCGATCAGACCAAGTATTTTTGTTCCTTCATCCAGACCCTGCAGCAGGCTCAGCGATCTTTCCCGGCCAACCGCCAGGGGAATAACCTGGTGTGGAAAAACCACCGTGTTACGCAGCGGCATCACCGGCAGTGATTCAAGTACCCTGTTTCGGTTTTCTTTATTTAAATGCACAAAACATCTCCTTGTAAATGATAATGCAGCCGACCGGGGCAAATATACTGCCAAAACCGGGCAACGCCCATTAACTAATTAAAAATAATGATGATAAAGCCAAAATTCACGGATTCACCAAGGCTAAATTTTTCTGCCATTTTTTTAAGACTCACTGGCAGATATTGCTGAGGCCGGAAAAGCGCTGATTCATAAATAAAGTTTCGGTAAAATTTAAGTACGAATCAGGTTAATCTTTAAACATTTTTAATCGAAAATGAAAATCCTGGCCGGCTTTTGTCACTGGTGCTGGTCAGGTTGGCAGAAAACCAACTGCGGAAAGTGCCGTTAAAAAAGTTCAATCCAAATGATCCGTGTTCGCTTTTCACAAATCCGGTTTTATTAAATGCGAAAATACTGCGATTTTCAACAGCAAAATAAGCTGGTTCCGATATGCAGACCGGCAGGTATATCTTCCGCAAAGCGGAAATTTTTAAAGCTGCATCCTGATAATTCTTGCCGCACTAATCGTCTCACAAAACCCACTCCTTCTGTTCAAAAAGAATCCAACCTGAAACTCAAACTGATTGGATCAGGGATTTGGAATTGCACCATATTAACCGATTCACTAATTTTAATTTCGTAACTCATATCTGAGTGTATAATAAAGTAAGGACAACCTATGGAAAATCGTTTCAATCTACCAGACAACCTGAAACCGTTGGGCGAACTGGCCCTCAACCTTTGGTTTAGTTGGAATCCGGATGCCCGCAGACTTTTCGGCGAAATGGATACTGAGCTTTGGCGGACCAAGGGGAAAAATCCAGTGGCCATGCTCAGGCACATCAAACCGGAACGGCTGCAGGAACTTTCAGCAAATGCGGACTTTACCGATCGGCTGCACAAAGTCTATGACCGGTTCCAGAATTATGTTAACCAGAATCAAACCCGCTTCCATAAAAGTTTTCCACATCTGAAAAATGAAGTTATCGCCTATTTTTCAGCGGAATACGGTATTAACGAAGCCTTGCCCAATTATGCCGGGGGTCTTGGTATTCTTTCCGGCGACCATTGCAAAACCGCAAGTGATCTGGGTTTGCCGTTTGTGGCGATCGGGCTGATGTACAAACATGCTTATTTTACACAAGCCATCGATACCGAAGGCAATCAGACTGAGTATTACAAGGCGCTGGATCTAAACGAACTGCCGATCCGGCTGGTTAGGGATGAGAATGACCAACCGCTTCTGGCCAGTGTACCGATCATCGATCACAACGTTTATTTCCAGATCTGGGAAGCGAAGGTCGGACGCATTTCGCTGTACCTTCTTGATACAGATGTCGATCAGAATCAACAGGAAGACCGGGAGATCATCCACTCTCTGTATGGCGGTTCACGCGATACGCGTATCCGTCAGGAAATTATTTTGGGCATCGGCGGTTTACGTGCTCTGCGGCTGATGGGCATCAATCCGCGTGTTTTCCACATGAATGAGGGGCATTCGGCTTTTCTCGGCCTGGAGCGGCTTTTCGAATACATGAACGATGGTATGAATTTCCCGGCCGCGCTGGAACTGGTGCGGGCAACCTCACTTTTTACGACACACACCCCCATTCCCGAAGGTAATGAGGCCTTCGAGTTTGATATGATGGAACGCTATTTCCGGAATTTCTGGCCGGAACTCGAAATGTCTGAAAGATTCTTCTTTGACCTGGGCCGCAATACTAATGTGCACCAGCATGAAAATTTTTCACTGACTATTTTAGCCCTGAATCTTTGCTCTATGGCCAATGGCGTCAGCAAACTGCATGGTGAGGTTTCCCGCCGCATGTGGCAGGGTATTTATCCCGGCGTGCCGACCGATGAAATTCCAATCGGTTACGTAACCAATGGAATCCACACCGAAACCTGGTTGCACGAGGATATGATCGCCCTGTTTGATGAATACCTTGGTCCCGATTGGCGCCAGAATATCCAGAACAAGACCTACTGGGACCGGGTACTTGAGATTCCCGATCAGGTATTCTGGGATACCGTGCAGAGCATCAAAAAGAAAACCATGATCCACCTCCGGGAATTGTACAGAAAGCAGCTCAGTCGCTACGATGGACAAGCCCACGGTTACCCGGCAGCGGAAGAAATTCTTTCTCCGGATATGCTGACTATCGGTTTTGCCCGGCGCTTTGCCCCCTACAAACGGGCAACACTTCTTTTCCGCGAGAGCGAACGGCTAAAGCATATTCTCAACAATACCGACCGCCCGGTGCAAATTATCTTCTCCGGTAAAGCTCACCCGCATAATGACGCCGGAAAAGATCTGGTTCGGACCATCAATCATTTCGCCAAAGAAGGCGGATACCGGGGTAAAATTATTTTTATCGAAGATTACGGCATTGATGTTTCCAAAGCATTGGTTGCGGGAGTGGATGTTTGGCTGAACACTCCGCGGCGGCCCTTGGAAGCCAGCGGAACAAGCGGCCAGAAAGTGCCAATCAACGGCGGTATTAATCTTTCAGTATTGGACGGCTGGTGGCCGGAAGGCTTTAACGGGCAGAACGGCTGGACCATTGGTCATGAAATTGATTACCAGGATCACGCCCTGCAGGACGAAATCGACAGTAAATCCCTGTATGAACGTCTCGAACGGGATGTGGTACCGTTGTTCTATCAAAAAGATGCCGATGGGCTGCCATCAGGCTGGATTGCCATGGCCAAAGAATCGCTTCGTTCATTGCTGACCGAATTCAGTACTCATACCATGGTCTGGAACTATGTTGAAAAATACTATGTGCCGGGCATGCGCCGCGGTTTACACTATATTGAAGATGAAAACACCAGTCTGTACAGTTTCCTGCGCTGGAAGAACCGCATTAACCGACACTGGAAAAGCGTTCGCCTGTCGCTGAAGGAAGAAAGTTACCGGGCAGTTGATTACCGTATTTTTAGTCCCGGTGAGCGGAAAGAAATCAGTGTGCTGGTCGATATCTCCAGTCTAAAACCTGAAGAATTGCGGGTTGAGCTGATATTGGAACGGCAGGATTCGATCCAAAAACACCGTCACATGGAAATTTACCCGATGGGATTGATTGGGCAGTACGAAGGACAGAAATACGAGTACAAGGCCCTGGTCCGGGCAAACACCGATGGCAGTTACCGCTTTAACTGCCGGGTGATGCCAACCCATGGCGACCTGTTTCACCCGCAGGAAACACGGCAGATTAAATGGCTTGATTAAACAAAAAAAAGCCCCCGAAACCGGGGGCTTTTTTTATCATGTATGAGGTGATCTCCGCTTTAAAGATTCTTCGCATCCCGGAAACCCGGGCTCTGATAAATCGGAGATAACAGTTTTGTTTTTCATCCTGT
>DYOS01000264.1 GCA_020720405.1 Caldithrix sp.
AGACGGTTGCTGAAATACTCTACTATTCGATTATCGATTTTTATAGAGGTTGTTCCAAGAGGTAAATAATGAAGATCTGGAGTTTGGAGTTTCAGCCGGCACCACAGCTGGAACCACATAGAAAAAAATAAATCAGTTTTTTTGCAAAGGTGAAAAAATGCTGAAAAAAAAATTCCTGAAAGCGATGCCTCTCATCCCTGCGGTCGGCTTGCTGCTTGCCACCACTGCCACGGCGGCAACCTATTCGTATAATTTGGATCGGTTCGAAATATCCGGCAATAACAGCGGCGGCTTTACGGACGAGTTCAACGGCACTGCCATTGATTCCGCGATCTGGGACATTGACGACCCCACCGTCACCGCCTCCGGCGGCTTTGCCAATTTTCACACCCCGGGCAGCATTGCTTCCATCCCCCTCGGTGGCACGTCCCTTTCCGAGATGAGTTACCTTAACGGCGAAGGGTGGTATCTACATGACGGTGATGGTGATTATCAATTGACTTCAAGCTGGGCTTCTTCCATTCCGGCTTTGAATCAGTTCTACGTTATGAACATGAGTTCAATGGATGCGGAGCCCAATGAAAACGTCATGCTCGGCGTCGCCAACTTTGATGCAACTTTTGCCAGCCTGCTTGGAACGTCTGCCGGCCCGGCAATTTTTTTCGGCTGGGCCAGGGATGTGGAGCACGGAGAATTTGCCATTCAGGGCTTTTCTATCTCCCCTTCCGACATCACCGGCAATATCTTACTGCAACTAAATTTCCTAGACGACTTAAACCAGTTTGCCACCACGTTTAGCCTTGATGGAGGCGCCACGTATCTTAGCCCTTTTTCAAATGTCACCGCCATCGGCGCCCTGCTTGACAAGGCTGAGGTGAGCGTTGGCGCCGAGGCCTGGGAGGTGCAATACGTACCGCTGCCTTCCTCTCTGCTTTTATTGTTAAGCAGCTTGGCCGGCCTTGGCTTGAAAAAAGCCCGTCGTTAGCAAAAAGAGCTATGATCACAAAATTCAGTTGGAATAAAAAAATCTGTCCCTTTTTCCAAGAGGTAAAAAATAATGAAGATGATAAATCTATCAAATTTGGTTGTTGTAATTGCGAATTCCACACCATTCCGGCCAGTGATTCCA
>DYOS01000153.1 GCA_020720405.1 Caldithrix sp.
GAGAAATCTTAAAGCTTATGTATAGCAAAGATTCCTCCGGCTTCGCCGTTCGGAATGACGGGTTTTGTTTTCATCCTGCCTATCCTGTTATCCTGTCCGTATTTTTTAGCCACTGATAGCCACCGCTGAACACCGATAAGAATTCGGAATTAAAAAATCCATAACTTGTCCCGCTCCTGCGGGAATTTGTCATTTCGAGGAGCCTGCGACAAGAAATCTTTTAAAAGAAAAATTAGCCGCCGGGAACACCGAAGAAATTTGCCACAGTGATGCAAAGAACACCGGGTTTTTTCTGTTGCACTAATTACTATTCACCAATTACTATTCACCAATTACTATTCACTGTCTCATCAGGAATGGATTTGGATTTCTCTTCTGTCTTCTTTCTTATCTCTGCCAACTCCGTTTTGAATTTTCTTTTATAATATGTGCTGTGAACCGGGTGTTAAATTTTTCAGGATTTGGTTTTATTTTGTACTTTGTCAGCCTTGACGATTTTAAGACTATGGAGATTATATGAATAAATTCCTCAGGCTGGTCATCTCGGTCGGTATTCCTCTCCTGATCTGGCTGATGCCGGCAAACTGGTTACCTCTAAACACCATAACGCTGATTGAACAGCGGGTCATTGCCCTGTTTTTTCTGGCTGCTCTGATGTGGATTCTGGAACCAATACCAATCTTTGCCACTTCCATGCTGATTATTTTTCTCGAACTGGCTACGCTCTCCAATAAAGGTTTTATCTGGTTCCGCCAGGCTGCACCTGAAACGCTCGGTCAGCTGCAGAACAGCAAAGAAATTATGGCCACCCTGGCTTCACCCATCATCGTTTTATTCCTGGGCGGATTCTTCCTGGCCCTGGCTGCCACCAAATATCGTCTCGATGTCAACCTGGCCCGCGTCATTCTCAAACCGTTCGGCACCAGGCCGGCGAATGTTATGCTGGGCACAATGATCATCTCCGGTGTCCTGTCTATGTTTATGAGCAATACCGCTACTACGGCCATGATGCTGGCCATCATGAGCCCGATTATCGCCGCCTTTCCGGCTGGTGACCGGGGGCGGACAGCCTTTCTTATTTCGATACCTTTCGCCGCCAATATCGGCGGAATGGGTACGCCGATCGGTACACCGCCCAACGCCGTGGCCATGAAATACCTGACCGGTGATCTGAGTGTCACATTCTCACAATGGATGATGTTTGCCGTTCCTTTTGTTGTGGTTATGCTGCTGGTCGTTTGGCTGGTACTGCTTTTTTTTTATAAACCGCAGGCCGAACATATCCGGGTGGACATCAAAAGCAGTTTTCTGACCAACTGGAAAGCCATCACTGTTTATGTCACCTTTGCCGTAACCATTCTGGCCTGGGTCACCTCCGACTGGCATGGGATGGATTCGGATGTGGTCGGTATGCTGCCGATTGCCGTTTTCCTGGTCACCCGGATTATCACCGTGGATGATCTTAAAAAACTGAGCTGGGAAGTGCTCTGGCTGATTTCGGGCGGTATTGCCCTCGGTTTGGTTATCGACGGCAGCGGGCTTTCCAGAAACCTGATCAGCAGCATCCCTTTTGATCAAATGTCACCCTTGCTGATCATTGTGCTGGCTTCGGTGCTGACGCTGCTGATGGCCAGCTTTATGTCGCATACGGCTACGGCCAACCTGCTTTTACCGGTTGTTGCGGTATTGGGGGTCAATCTTCCCGCATTAGCGGGATTCGGCGGTGCCCGTATGCTGATTCTGGCTGTTACACTGACTTCGTCCATGGCTATGGCCCTGCCGATCAGCACACCGCCCAATGCTATGGCCTACGCCAGCGGTGAGTTTTCATCCAATGATATGGCCCGGGCCGGAACGGTGATTTCCGTGATCGGGCTGGGCTGCGTATTTCTGCTGATGTTTATTTTGAAAGCGGTACATTTTCTATGAGTTCCGAGCAGGACAACCTGAAATGGTTGATTGATAATTATTTTTCTGATCCCAACCGCTGGATTCAGGTCAGGGCTGGTTCCGTGGTTATGGAGCAGGGTCGTGAAAATCAGCGCCTCTACCTGGTGCGCAGCGGCAGATTGCAGGGTTCACTGACTACCGAAGACGGCGATGTGGAATATGTGCTCACCGCCGGTAAAGACAATTTTGTCGGTGTTTATAGTTTTTTCTCCCGAACCTACCTGAGCCTGTACACCGTCACGGCAGTTACGGACTGTGAACTGGCCTGGATCGATAAAAATCAGCCGACCATTGCCTCGGAAGAGGCGCAGAGTATCGAAAAGCAATTTATGCCGGTAGTAGTGCAGGATCTGGTTTCCCGCCAGCAGCGCATGCTGGAAATTTCACAGGACAAAGAACGCACTTTTCGCAAACTGGTTGAGCATCAGCGGCTGGCTTCGCTGGGACAAATGGCTGCCGGTATTGCCCATGAGCTGAACAATGCCATTGCTGTACTCGATCACAACACGCGCTGGCTGGTCGAGCAGGTAACCCGACGCTGGAAGCAGCCGCAGGAACTGGCTATTTTTGAAGCTGGTCTGCTGCAGGGCCGGTTTCTTTCAACCCGCGATATACGGGAAAACAAACGTCAATTACAAAAGAACCTTAAAGTCAGTGAAGAACAGATTGCCCTGCTGGCTGAAACCGGTCTGCCCCGGGAAACTCTGGAAAATGCGGTCAATAAATTAAAAATGTCCGCCGCTGAAATATATTCGGCCTGGGAAATGGGTGCTTCCCTCAAAGATATGCTGATGGCTGCCGAGCAGTCGGCTCATGTTGTCCGTTCGATTAAAACTCTGGGTGCTCAGCATAAGGAACGTAACACTGCCCTCAATCTGAATGAGACCATCGAAAATGCGCTATCTCTGCTTCATCACCGCTTTAAAAATATCGAAACGAAACTGCAACTCAATCCACTGCCCGGCATCACCGGAAACATTGGTGATTTTGTCCAGGTTTGGACCAACCTGTTTAAAAATGCACTTGAAGCAATGGCGGCCAACCCGCTTCGTCCGTCACATCTTTCAATCAGTTCCATTCTGGAAAACAACACCATCCGGATCACGGTAACCGATAATGGCCCGGGCATTCCGGCGGATCTACTGCCAAATATTTTTCAACCCAATGTCACGACCAAAAAGGAAGGTTTATCCTTTGGTCTGGGTTTGGGCTTGACGATCGTTGAGCGAATTGTAACCAGTTATCATGGCAAAATTGAAGCCCATTCCGATAGCGGGGGAACAACGTTTACCATCTTAATACCAACAGGAGTCTGATATGAGTAAGCCTTATATCATTTGTGTGGATGACCAGCGCGAAGTGCTGGCTGCCCTGAAGAAAGACCTGAATTTTTTTGCCTCGCATTTCCGGATTGAAGAATGCGAGTCAACCGCTGAAGCGGATGAGATATTAAATGAACTGGATGCGGATGGTACTCATATCAGTCTGGTTGTCTGTGACCATATCATGCCCGGAGAAACCGGAATTGACTTTTTGGCCAGGCTCAGCGCTGATAACCGCTTTGTTGCTGTGAAAAAAATGCTGCTGACCGGTCTGGCTACCCATGAGGATACGATCCGGGCCATCAACAATGCCAGTATTGATTTCTATATTTCCAAACCGTGGGACAGCGAAGCGCTGATTCACTCCATCAAAATTCTGCTGACCCGCTTTATCGTTGGCAGCGATCTCGATTTTCAGGATTTTATCCCCATACTCGATCAGCAAACACTGTACAAAGAGTTAAGAAATAAGAATTAAGACAAAAGATAAAAAGAAGTAAGAAAGAAGAATTGTGAATTTGGAATTATCACGAAGTGACCAAACCCCGTCAGGGGTTAAATATGAATAGCCATGGGTGAAACCCGTGGCTGAAGGACAATCCCACCTGTGCAGGGATAACAGGATTATAAACAGAAAATGCAGAGACGTTGCAGGCGTATACAATTTTTAAAGGAACTAATAATGAATCATTTTTTACGCGCTCTCTGGCTTTTTATGTTCTGGATTTCCCTGTCCACTGCACAGGAAAATCAGAGCGGATACCGGGCCGGTTATGGACTGGTTTATTCGGTTCACCCGCTGAAGACAAGTGAAATCGATGCCCGGTTTGATGATTTGAAAGCGGGTGGTCATACCTCTTTCTTTTTTCTTGAGTGGCCGCTAAACGAAACCTTTTCTTTATCGGTCAGCCCCGGCGCTTCAAACTTGGAAGATGGTCAATCCCAGCTTCATACCCAGTTTAATTTTATAACCCTGCACGGGAAAAGTGGCCGAAAATTCTTTGCTGAAGCTGGCTCGGGAGTTGGCGGTTGCATCACCACGCTGACTAAAAGTAAGGAAGAAACCAGCACAGTAAATGAAGGGGTTTTCCTGCGTACGACAAATTTTCTTTATCAGCTTGATTTAGGGTTTGGCTATCGGATGCAAAATGGAAGTGAAATTATTTTGCTGGCCCGGGAAGTGGGTTATCTCGATTCAACACTTTTCCGGCTTAATGCTCTGAATATTGGATTTATCTTCAGCATCCTGCTGTGAGTTACCACCAAAAACGGAAAGCAGTTTTCCCGCTGCCCCGGTGGATGAAACATTAACCATTCATTTTCCGGCAGAGGCCAGTTCACCCATCCATTTCATCCGTTGCCAGTTTATCTCCACCTGTTCCGGATGAGAACGAAACCACTCCACCATCTCCTGCGCGCCCTGCCGGAAGGGAATCTCAGCTCTGAAATCCGGCACCAGTTTCTTTATTTTTGTATTATCGAATTGCAGGCTCCAGCGCTTGTCACCTAAAAGTCCATCCCCGATTTCCGGGTCATAGCCGGCAATAATTTCTGATGGTATATGAATAACCCGCTGCGGTTTTCCGGCTGCATCAAATAACAAACCGGCAATTTCATTCCAGCTCAAAGCCTCATCCGAAGTGATATGGAAAGTCTGACCAAGTGCCTTAGTCCTTCCCAGCAGACCTGAAAAACCACGGGCAAAATCCCGGTGGTGGGTCAAAGTCCATAAGGAGCTGCCCTGATCGTGAATGAGGACGGGCTGATTATTTAAAATCCGGTACAGGGCTGTATGTCCACCGGGCAGGGGAATTTTTGAGGCATCATAGGTGTGGGAGGGCCGGACAATGGTTACCGGGAAGTCGGCCAGGTTATGAAGTTGCCAAAGCTTTTGCTCGCAGGCGATTTTGTTACGGGAGTATTCCCAAAACGGGTTTTCCAGTGGATGATCTTCGGTGATGGGCAGACGCGGCGGTTTGGCGTAGGCGGAGGCTGAACTGATAAAAATATACTGCCCGGTTTTGCCTCTGAAATAGCGGTAGTCCCTTTCTATTTGAGTCGGGTGATAAACGATCCAGTCAACCACCACATCAAAATCCAGCCCGGCTATCTGGCCGGTGACCGGTCCGTCCTCTTCGATATCTGCGGTCAGCAAAACCGCCCCGGCTGGATTACCGCGACGGGAAAGACCGCGGTTCATCAGGTATAAATCATGCCCGCTTTTAATGACCTGTTCGGCACAGGCTGAACTGATCAGGCCGCTGCCGCCGATAAAAAGTATTTTCATAATAATGAACTCATTCTTTTGGTAAGCCCAATCTAAAACACAATAAAAGGACAATCCATTTTCAAATTATCAGCTTAGAATGGCGGATTTTTAAAACAGAGTTAGCAAGATACAGCCGGAATTCGGAATTGGGAACTCGGAATTAACCGGTTTTTTCGTGAAAATTCGTGGGCAAAGATTTTCTGTTTTCAGGCGCGGAGCGCCGGAAGATATATAG
>DYOS01000265.1 GCA_020720405.1 Caldithrix sp.
GTACGGTAACTCTGGAAGACCCCACCGATTATTCCGGTGTCACCGTCTCCCTCTATGCCCCGGTCGAGCTGGACACCGCCCTGCTGCGCATCAATCAGCAGTACCCCAATATCGGCGTGCAGATCTCCCAGGAGACCGAATTCGACCATCGCGAACACGATCCGCTTTACACTACCACCACCGATGCCAACGGCCATTGGGAAATCAAAGCCCCCGATGGCGAATACAACCTGGTCACCGAAAAAGAAGGCTGGGGCTGGAAATCAATCTATAATCCCGATCATCAGACCAAACAAAATTCCAATCTTTACCGGGTTATCAATCTGACCGGCGATGTGGCTTCCATGACCTGGCCGGATAATCATTTTTACAAACTCAACGGTTCGGTGCGGATTCCCGGTTCCAGTACAATAACCGTATCAGGTAAAGTAAACCTGCTCGCTGCCTCCGGCAGCAGTCTCGAAATTGCCGGCACTTTTTCTTATTCTGCTGCCGAGGCCGTGATCTATTGCAGTAGTGAACCACAGCAGACCTGGAATGGCCTCCGCTTTACTTCTGCTTCTAAAAGCTACCGCAATTTTCGTATTAAAAATGCCGGAACCGGCATTAGTCTGCGCGCTTCCGGTTTGAATCTGGAGAATTTTTATATCGCTAATAGTACCGTCACTGCGGTAAATATTCAGAACAGTCAGACTAATATTCTGATGGCTGGCTTGCTGCTGATTAAAAACTCTATTGGGTTGACACCGCTCTATAATGACAGCACCATAATTCTGGAAAATTCAGTTCTGATCCATAACGATTTCGGTATGGATATGGACAATGCCAGTCTGATCATCCGTAATTCTTATTTTGCCTATAACACCGTTGGCATTGAAGCCCGATTTAAAAGCAATGCGCGGATACGTAATAACGAATTTTATCGGCAGACTGAAACAGCTATCCGTACCAGAGGCAGTGATCCGGTTATTCAGTATAATAATTTTTATAATAATCCGGAAAAAGCGATTGAAATACCGCCTTCCGGCTATGCCGGCAGCAGCGTACCAGTCATCAACTGGAATAATTTTAAAGGTTCGGAACTATATATATATATCTACGGCGTTCAGCCGAATCCGAA
>DYOS01000154.1 GCA_020720405.1 Caldithrix sp.
CCCGTTGGTTGGTAAAAGGATTAATCGGTTTCTTAAATCCAGCACAGGTAATTCCAGTTTCGGGTTTCGGTTCAGAACATCCGTGTGGTAAACAAGAGCCGCGGGCTTCCTGCCCAACGGTTATAAGAACAAAATTAAAATTATAGACGATTATGCACAGTATAAAAATACCATTCAAGAGGCAGGAAGGGGATTTTTAGCGGGCGCTTTAGCCTGATACATTTGAGCAGAGTATTTGTGTGTTAATAAAAAGCCCCGTGTCGGATAACCGCACGGGGCTTTTTTAAAGTTCAGGTCTGGTAAAATCAGCGGGCCAGTGACATGGATAATTTCAGATCATCGGTCAGGAAAGCCCGGGTCGGGAAGCTCTCAATCCGGTCCGAAAGGCCGTCTGTATCCTGGAAAATGCGGCCGTCGCCGTTATCAATAAAGTACCCGCTCGGGTTGCCCTGGTTATCCAGCATCATCAGGGCGATATACATATCCTCAATGCCTTCAGCGGTCATTCTTCCGGTAAACAGCACTAAGACAAAAGCGGTGTCAGATCCGACCACAACGGTTAATTCGGCAAAAACGGAAAAGCTGTCCGCCTCGCCAACCACAAAACCGCCTAATCCTTCCCCAACTTCACCGCCGTTCCGGTAATCCACATTAACCTGCAGTTTCTTGTTGTTCTGTCCATAGAAGCTGACATAATAATCGGAATACTGCGAACCAATGTAATCATAGGGCCGGTTGCTGGCGATCAGCACAAACGGTGTATTCCAGAAAAAACCTTCAATGCTGGGTGGATCATCACCGGTGACGATCGGCATACCCAGTTCCTCCAGTTCGGTCAGAATGGAATCCGGAACCAGATCGTTAATAGCCTCAGTTAATCCGTTGTCTTCAACGCCGACTGAAGATTTCTTTTCCTTGCAGGCGCCCAGGAACAGCGTAAAAACTAAAAACAATCCGAGTACGGTGAGTGATATAAAACGATTTGACATAAACAACCTCCATTTAATGTTCGATTTTATAAATACAAACTTCCTTTAAAACAGACATAAGTTTAGATATCTTCGTATCAAAATATTGTTACTAAAATTTTAATTTAAATTAAATCACTGCCCTGTGTTTTGAATCAATTTCACTGATCGATAGAGAACAAGGATGAGGCTCTTCACAAAAATTGTGGCTTCAATTATTCTTCAAAGTCATCCCATCGCCAACTCTGATACCGGACGTTGCCGGGTGGATCAGAATGGTGTTCTGGCCGAAAAAGGCACCATTTTGTCCGCTTAGCGGATTCACTGCGGTCAGAGTTCGCAGCGGCTCTTTTGGTTCAGCCACCACACCGGAAACCTGGTCGACAGTGGTTATCACACAGCGCTGACAAGGTTTTCTCAACCCCAGCCGAAAGCGCCCGGAGATTTCTTCCAGGTCAAAACTATTGTTTTCGCTAAAGGCCGGCAGACCACGGATGACGATATTGGGCCGGAAACGGGTCATTGGTACGGCTGCTGACCCATTCTCAACCAGACGCTCATTTAGTTTATGAAGTGACTCTTCAACGGTGACCAGGTACGGAAAAGCGTCGGCAAACTGGGTTTCAGCGCTTTCGTTGTGCAGCCAGGTTGAAGTTACCGGGCGCAGCGCAGCGGGTGCAAAGCGCAATAAATGCAGCGCCTGATCAGTCTGCAGCACGGCACTTAGCCAGGCTGAAGCTTCCGTTCCCTCATCGATGGCCAGACAGGTGTCATCCCATATTTTCACCTTAAGTACCGGACCGGTTTTATGCGGCAGGGGAATCAGAAGGGGAGAACAGGTTTTATGCTTTAAGGTCAAAAAATTTTCATCAAGCGCCGTTTCAATCCCGGCCATGGCCGGGTAACGGCGTTGGCTGATAAACTGAAAATTCTCATCGCCAATGACCCAGTGCCGGTCGAAGGGTAAACCGCTGCGCTGCAGAACTGAATGGCTTAGGGCAATGCCCTGCAGTGATTTCACCGGGTAAATAAACAGACCTGTAACCAGGATGGTTTTATCTTCAGATTTCAGTTTCAAACTGCTAAACCTTTATCTGGCTTTCGTCGGCTGTGTTTGGGTCACTGCTCCAGTTTTGCAGTTCCTGTCCGTTGCGGAAAACGCGGCGGCCCGGTTTATGAAGTTCGCTGTTCTCATCCGGGTAGAAAACAATATCCTCATCTTCCATGGTGCCGATATCCAAAATTTCCAAAACCTCATGGCCGCTATTGATAAACTGATGAGCAATGCCCAATCCGGCCGGTTTAGCAAAAAAGTCACCCTTCTTAATTTCGCGCAGCTCATTGTTCAAACGTAACCGGCCGCTGCCGTTGAGTATGATAAAAAACTCTTCCTGCCGCGAATGATGATGGAATTTGCAGCTTATGAATCCAGGCTGGACACGATCGATATTAACGTACAGCTTTTTGCTCCCGGCGTTTCGACCGATTTCGGCAGTAGCCAGTTCCTGATCAAACTCGCTGATCAGTTCCGGCGGTAAAAAATTAAGATTAAAAATTTCAGGATTTGGCATATTTGACCTTTCTGTTGTGCAGATAACCAATAAGGATGATTAATTATTCTGAACCATGACAGGAATTCCTGTGCTAAGACAAATCGTTTAGGTTTACCAACCATGATAAGCATAAAAAACAAATGCAGTTAAAAAAATATTTATCCGCGCTGATCTTGTCATTGTTAATGACTTCCGGGCTTTATCCTCAGCAAACCCTGCGTTTTCAGCGCTACCTGCTGGACAGCGGCATTTCGGATTTGACCATCAATGATATTACTCAGGACAAGAACGGGTTTTTATGGATGGCGACGCGGGATGGATTAAGCCGCTTTGACGGGAAAAATTTTCATGTTTACCGTAGGGTGGAAATTGCCGGCCGGGCCATGCCCGGCAACCTGGATGCGCTTTACTGTGACCGGGAGAACCGCATCTGGATCGGCACGGACAGCGGGGTTTTTATTTTGGATGCCGGCCGGGCTGAATTTCACAGACTGGCTCTGCCCGATACGGCAGTGTTTGATGTTGAAGAGTTCTATGAGGATAGCAGCGGTGTGGTCTGGATGGCGGCCTGGAATCAGGGGCTGCTGGCCTGGAATCCATTAACAAAAAATATACAACAATGGAGATTTGGGAAAAATCCGGATGGCATTGTGACCACGATTTTGCCGGGAAAAGCCGGGCATTTATGGATCTGCAGTCTCTCCGGATTGTATGAGATGAATTTGAAAAGCAGAGAGCTAAGAGCGATTCCGTTTCAGTCCGGACTTCTGAAAAAGTCAGCAGAAATCAGACAAATTTTTTCGGCTGCAACCGACAGTCTGGGCCAGGTATGGCTTGGCAGCGCATCGGGTCTGGCCGTTTATACTCCAACGGCAGGGGAAATTATTCAGCCGGTTGGATTAAATGATTTTCCCATTCTGCTCAGGAGCATGATCCGTAAAGTTTATGTGGATCGTGAACAACAGTTGTGGATCGGCAGCCAGGGTTACGGATTGTTCCGCCAAACATTATCAACAGGTCAAATTATCCGGGCAGTTCACCAACCAGAAAACCAGCTTAGTCTGAGTGATGATTTTATTCAGACTATGTTTCAGGACCGGGACCGTCAGATGTGGATCGGTACAGGCAGCGGTTTGAACCAGGTACCCCGTTTATCCGCTGTTTTCGGTCATTTGCGCCAGGAAAACGGGTTTGGTCTGATTGATAATCTGGTGCATTCTGTGGCGGTTGATGAGGCCGGGCGGATTTGGGTTGGTACCGCTCAGGGATTGAGTATTGTGGATTTTTCACCAGCCAAAGCCCGGCATTTTAAACAAATTTCCGGGCTGCCGCTCAAAGGAATCAATGCCCTGCTGCCGCTTGGCCAGGGTGAAATGCTGCTGGGTTTTAATTCGGGCGGAATAATCCGGGCGGTACTTAAAGGAAGTAGTGATTCGAACCGCCTCCAGGCGACCCGGCTCGAATTTCCTTTTAGTCAGCCTGGTTTCCTGAGCGGCTTGAAAGTTACTGACCTGTTTCGCGACCACCTTGGCCGGTTATGGATTGGCACCGCCGATTCCGGGCTGATGGTGATAGACACCGCCGGCAAAAGTATAACCCGGGTTTTCCCAA
This sequence comes from Caldithrix sp., assembly GCA_020720405.1. GTDB lineage: Bacteria > Calditrichota > Calditrichia > Calditrichales > Calditrichaceae > DYOS01. The sequence continues at coordinate 4,133 of DYOS01000154.1, forward strand.
GCGGAGTACTGCCGTCGGGAACGATGATTGTACAGATCGTACAATCTGCCAATGGGCAGGTTTGGGTAGCTACCATGCGCGGCCTGTACCGTTTTTCCGGGCAGCTTCAACTGGAAAAATCTTACCAGCCCGATGAAGGCAATCCGGGCAGTCTGCCTTTCCGGGCGGTGGAAGGTCTGGCTTTTGACGAAAAGCAGCGACTTTGGGTAGCCACAGCCCGGGGTGTAGCCCTTCTCCAGCCGGACAGCGATAAATTCACACTTTTTGACCGTCGCGACGGTCTGCCAGATATTTTCTGCAAATCAGTCTTAGTTGATCCGCAGGGCTGGCCCTGGTTTGCCACCCGTTTTGGCCTGGCCCGGGTCATTCCGGATACCGCACGGCCAAAGGGTTTCCGTTTCCGGTCCTACCAAAGCACAGAAGGATTGCCCTTCGACGAAATTCTGCCCCAGTCGGCCTTTGCCGATAAACAGGGACTCTTTTACTTTGGCGGTCTGTCTGGCTTGCTCTTCTTTAAGCCAATGGATATTCCGGCTATGACTGTACCGCCGGAAGTGAATATCACCGCAGTGTACCTTTTTGATCAGCCGGTAAGCGAGACGGCGAAGGCGCGGTTTTCCCATGCTGAAAATACCCTGCGGTTCGATTTTGCCGCGGCCGATTTTTCCGGTGCCCACAAGATGAAATACAACTACCGGCTTTCTCCAGTGGATCGGGAGTGGAAACCGGCCGGTCAGAACCGGTCGGTTATCTTTGCCCGGCTCCGGCCCGGAAAATATTCCTTCGAAGTGCAGGCCGAAAACGAGGATGGGGTGGGCAGTTCGCGACCGGCTGTTTATCATTTTCAAATCCGTGCTGCCTTCTGGCAAACCTGGTGGTTTCGTCTGTTATTTGTGGCCATGCTGGTTTGGGCAACCGGGCTGTTTTACCGTTACCGTCTGCGCCAGCTTTTGGCCGTGGAAAAACTGCGCACCCGGATCGCCAGTGATCTGCATGATGAAATTGGCGCGTCTCTGACCAAAATTTCCATGGATGCGCAGTTGCTCCAGGCCGGGCTGCAAAGGAAAAAGGTGTCCGAAATGCTCGAATCTATGGCCCGGAAAAGCGATGAGGTAGTCCATAAACTAAGTGATATTGTTTGGTCGGTCGATGCCCGGAACGATACACTGGGCAACCTGGTCGAGCGGATCAGGGATTTTGCCTCCGGCCTTTTTTCGGAAATGGAAACCGGGTTGAGATTCAACCAGCAGCTTTCCAATCCGCAGCGGGTTATCGGTGCTGAACTGCGCCATCATGTTTTTCTGATCAGTAAGGAGGCGCTGAACAATGCTGCCCGCCATGCCGCTGCCACCTCGGTTGAAGTCCGCATTGAAGACAGTGGCGACAGGCTGCTGCTGGAAATTTCGGATAACGGCTGTGGTTTGCCGGAGACCCAAAGAACCTACGGAAACGGGTTGCGCAACATGCAGATGCGGGCCACGCGGATCAATGCCCAACTGCGTATCACCAGTCAACCGGGAAATACCCGGATCAGTCTTTCCATAAAGCTTTAACATTTCTAACATCTCTTCCGTTTTTCAATTTGGTTCGGTACCGGCCGGCTGTTGCAGATTCCCTTAAAACTGTCAT
>DYOS01000030.1 GCA_020720405.1 Caldithrix sp.
CCGGGTTTTCGGCAGCCGCCGGTCTGAAGTATAATTTCGGGCAGCTTGAAGGCGGATTGAATTTGTTTAAATCATTGCGCTTGCCTGGCGTGGAAGAATTGTACTCGGAAGGTCCGCATGTTGCGGCCTATGCCTATGAGGTTGGAAATCCGGGTTTGAAAGCTGAAAAAGGTTTGGGCACAGAATTATTTTTTGAGCTTAAAACCGATCGGCTAAACGGCCGGTTGGCAGTCTATCAGAATTTAATTGACGGCTATATTTACCCGAAGAATACCAATCGCCATAGTTCACGGCGCTACGATTTAATTGTGTATCAGTATGTTGGACAGACAGCCCTGATGCGCGGCGCAGAAGCTGCCCTGCACTGGCATTTTACCAATAATTGGTTTACCCGGGCTAATTTTAGTTATGTCTCCGGAAGACTACCAGAACAGGATGAGTTTTTGCCCAGAATCCCACCCCTGGAATACAAACTGAATCTTTCCTATAAAAAGGCTGTTTTTTCAGCAGGAATTACAGCCCGCGGCGCTTCCGCTCAGAATAATCTGGCTGAATATGAAGAACCGACGGCAGCTTACTTACTGTTTGATCTGGATGGGCATTATAATTTAAAATGGTTGGGTTATTTTCATACGCTTACTATGCAGATCAATAACCTGACCAATAAAACTTACTATAATCATTTGAACCGGGTGAAAATTATCATGCCCGAACCCGGCCGTAACCTGAATATATTATACCGGGTTTATTTTTAAGCTCCAGATCCGGATCAGGATCTTAACCGTTTCAATAATTTTCGGGCTGTATCGGCTATATTGACAGCATGCAGCCCGTAATGTTTTAACAACTCTTCCGGGGTCCCGGATTCAGCGTAATCGGTTAAACCGACAAAATCCATGGGCAACGGCCGGATTTTGGCAACTTCACGGGCAATAATGCTGCCCAAACCGCCATCGAGCAGATGCTCCTCAACGCATAAAACAGCCTCTGAGTTTTCAGCCATATAGCGAATACCGGGAATATCTATCGGTTTCAAGGTATGAAAATCCATAACCCGGACCGAATAACCTTCCTGTTCAAGCAGATCTGCTGCGATCAATGATTCGCCGATCATCAGACCCATGGTGGCAATTGTTAATTGTCGGCCTTCCCTGACAACCGAAGCCTGACCAATCTTCAGGACAGTACCAGCCTCATAAATTACAGCGGATTTAATCCGGCCGGTCCGGATGTAAACGGGTCCGTTAATTTCCAGAACCTGGGGCAGGAGGCTTTGCATGGCTGCTTCATCGGCCGGCACAATAACCGTAAAGCCGGGCAGGGCACAGGCCAGAGCCAGATCTTCGATGCCCATCTGGCTTGGGCCGTCTTCGCCGATGCTGATGCCGGCGTGCGAACCGCAAAAACGGGCTTTTAAATTTGGATAGGCAATGGATTGACGCATCTGGTCAAACCCTTTACTCATCAGAAATGTGGCAAAACTGGAGGCGAACGGTTGTTTTCCGCTGGCGGCCAGACCGGCGGCGATACCGACCATATTGCCCTCGGCAATACCGACATTGATAAACCGCTCCGGGTATCGGGCCTGAAAATAATTGGAATAGGTCGATTTCGATAAATCGGCATCGAGTACAATGATCTCGGGATGCGTTTCACCCAATACTGTTAACACCTCACCGTAAGCCTGGCGGGTTGCTTTGCTAAATTTTATATCTCTCATAATACCCTTTATTTATTCAAGCTCAGCTAAAGCCTGGCTTAGTTCAGTTTCAGTCGGCGCCATACCGTGGAATTTGTTGTTGTTTTCCATAAAGGAAACACCTTTTCCTTTGACCGTTTTGGCGATAATTACCGTCGGCTTTTCAGCAGATTGCCCGGCTTTTTGCAGGGCGCCGTGAACACTGGCCATATCATGTCCGTCGATAACCATTACATTCCAGTTAAAGGCGGCCCATTTATCGGCCAGCGGATTCAGATCGAGTATTTTGCGATTGGCCTCATCGAGTTGAAAGCCGTTATGATCGACAATGACGATCAGATTGTTCAGGTGATGATGACCGGCAAACAAAGCCGCTTCCCAGATTTGTCCTTCATTGATTTCGCCGTCACCAACGGCGATATAGATTTTCCCGGGCAGGTGATCGAGGCGGGCAGCCAACGCCATACCGATACCAACCGAAATACCCTGACCCAGAGAACCGCTGGAAATTTCAAGAATATCAAGTTTTCGTAAATCAGGATGACCCTGAAGCGGACTGCCCAATTTGCGCAAAGTTGGCAACAGGTCTTTGGAAATATAGCCGGCTTCGGCCAGCACGGCATACAAAACAGGCGCCGCATGTCCTTTGCTTAAAACAAAACGATCCCGGTTTTTACCTTTTGGATCTTTGGCATCGTGATTCATAATATCGCCAAAATACAGCGCCACCATTATTTCGACCAGAGAAAGCGAGCCGCCCGGATGGCCTGAGCCGGCAGCAGCAATCATTTTGACTATATCACGCCGGATACTTTTGGCCAGAGAATTTAATTCAATAATTGTTCTCATTTGGGTTCCTAATCTTCGAGAAATTCAACGTTTATTTTATTCAAAATAATACCAGCTTTGATTCCGGCCTCAATCAGACGGCGTACAGCTTCACGGCCCCGGTCGCCGTAATCAAGGGTCCAGTTATTGACATACATGCCAACAAATTGATCTGCTTTTTCGGGGTCCATATCACCGGCATATTGCAAGGCATGCTGCAATGCAGGCTGACGATGATCGAGTGAATACTGAATGCTTTGGCGGATAATGCGGGAGATACGCTGCATCATCTCCAAACCCAGATCGCGCCGGATAACATTTCCACCCAGTGGCAGCGGCAATCCGGTACTTTCCATCCACCACTCGCCAAGATCAATAATTTTGTGTAAACCTTCCGCAGTGTAGGTTAACTGACCTTCGTGGATAATCAGACCGGCCTCAAATTCGCCGGATTTAATACGCGGTATAATCTGATCGAAAGGGACAATTTTGTATTTCAGGGCAGGATTGTAAAGTCTCATCGCCAGCAGGGCAGTCGTTAATTCACCCGGGACGGCAATGGTAATATTATGCAGTCTGTCCTGGTTAAGAATTTCTCTGGCGACAATGATTGGCCCATATCCGTCACCCATACTGGAGCCAGTCGGCAGAAGGATATATTTATCAGCGACTTGCGGATAGGCATGAATAGATATGGCAGAGACTTCATATTTGCCAAGCATGGCATCTTTATTCAGCGATTCAATATCTTTTAAAATATGGCTGAATGTTAAATCTCCGGTTTCAATAAGATTATTCGCCAGGGCATAAAACATAAAAGCGTCATCTGAATCCGGACTATGAGCAATTCTGATTTCCATTCAATTTCCTTATAAAAATAGGGCAGAAGTTAAATTTGGTCGATAATCGATGCAAATTTTCAAAGCCCGATGTGCTGCGAACACAAATAATAGTTTATGTTTTAAGAAATATTTTGCAAATTGATGATCTTTGCATGAGATAAAAATGAGGATTGTATGAATCAAACGTCTGCTCTGAAACCTTCTCCTCCGGCCCTGCTGCGCTGGTCTGTACTCATATTTATAAGCGTCGCTATGTTTGGTAATTATTACGTCTATGACAGTATTGCTCCGATAGCCGACCTGCTCAAATCATCACTGGGATTCAATGATGAACAAATTGGATTGATGTATACCGTGTACAGCATTGCCGCTGTAATTATTTTGCTGGCTGGAGGAATTTTAATTGACCGGTTCGGGACAAAAAAAACGACACTGGCCTTTGGAATATTATGTACTATTGCTGCAATCGTTACCGCTGCCTCACCTGATATTAATGTGATGCTGGCTGGTCGTGTTCTTCTCGGTCTTGGCGCTGAGCCGCTGATTGTGGCCATAACTACAGCTTTGGCTAAATGGTTTAAGGGTAAAGAACTAAGTTTTGCTTTTGGCATAAATCTGACTATTGCCCGGCTCGGCTCGGTTGCCGCCGACAACTCACCATCATGGGCGGCGCGTTTTTATACAAATTGGTCCGATCCGCTTTATCTGGCGGTATTAATTTCCCTGGCCTGTGTTATCGGTGCCGTCCTATACTTTGTTTTGGAATCGGCAGCCGAAAAAAAATACAGCCTCGGCCAGGCCGGGCAAACGGATAAATTTGTACTCTCAGACTTATTCCGCTTTTCAGCATCTTTCTGGTTTATTGTAGCACTGTGCATAACTTTTTACTCAGCCATATTTCCATTCAGGAGTTTTGCCATAAAATTCTTTATGGAAGCCCACGGAGGCAGCCGTGAGTATGCCGGATTTTTAAATAGTGTTCTGCCGCTTTCGGCGATGGTGGCCACACCGCTCTTTGGTATTCTGGTTGATAAAATCGGGAAAAGATCCCTTTTGATGATGATCGGCTCAGCCTTCCTCCTACCGGTTTATCTGCTGATGGTTTATTCAGATGTTTCCCTGTTCGTACCAATCATGATGATGGGTGTGGCTTTTTCTTTGATACCCGCGGTGATGTGGCCTTCCGTAGCCCTGATTGTTGAAGAAAAGAGGCTGGGAACGGCTTATTCGGTGATGACTTTAATCCAGCAAATCGGTTTAGCCGGTTTTAACTGGCTGATTGGCAGAACAAATGATGTTTATGCGGCCGGGCCGGCCAATCCTGCCGGGTATGCGCCGGGCATGTGGATATTTTCAATTCTGGGATTTTTCGGGTTATTTTTCGCTTACATGCTTAGAAAAACCGAAACTAAATCCAATGGTCACGGTCTGGAGCTGCCCAAAGGAATGAAGGATTAAACCCGTTGAGAATCGGCCTTATTTCTGATACCCATGGACTGGTTCCACCGGAAGTGTATGAATATTTTCAGGGAGTCGAACATATTTTCCACGCCGGGGATGTCGGCGGGCCGAATGTAATATCAGACCTGGAATCCATTGCCCCGGTCAGTGCGGTTTTTGGCAATATCGATTCTCCGCCGCTGACCAGAAATCTGGATAGAATCTTATTCCGGACTTGTCTGGATCGGCAAATATGTGTGGTTCACATTTTAGGAAGTCCACGTAATTTCTCGTTTCAATTATTAAAAATGGGTAAAAAACCAGACCTTATTATTTTTGGTCATACCCATGAACCCGTGCATACAATTTATCAGGATCAGCATTTTATAAATCCGGGTAGTGTACACACGGGCCGGGGTGGTTTTACACGTTCTCTGGCAGTACTTGAGTTGGAATTGGATAAACCGTTAAGATTGGATTTTTTTAAAATATAACTGAAGGTGCAAAAAAAAAGCTGTCAACCGACAGCTTTTGTCTAACCAAAAATCTGTTTTTCGTTACATTTACATACAGCGACATGCTGTTCGCTAAAGCGGTAACCACTGGTTTTATCAGAAGGTACCATATTAACGGTTTTCATATAACTAAAAAACTCACCGCAAACCGGGCAGGCTTTTCCGTGTTTTGCCATCTTTGCGGCCTTGCTTGCGAAATCCTGTTTCTTTGCCATTTATTACTCCTCGTTCAAACCTGAATTTTTATTGAGCATCAAATTTAATGTTTTAATCCAGGAAATCAATTCCTCTTTTTGCCCGGGATTGTAAAAATCAGGTTCCGTATGCTGAATACAGACAACACCAAAAGCTTTATCCTCTGTTCCGAAGGGCAATGCCAGAAAAGTTCGGATACCTTTATTTGATTTTTCGCTGCGGCTGAATCTTGGAATAAACAGCTCGCCCTGCTCAATGTCATCCATCAGGTAAGGTTGATTTTTAAGTAAAGCTAAACCGGCCAGGCCTTCGTTCAATGGGAAAAGATCATCCGGGTTATAACCGTCATCCATACCAATGCGATGAGTGATCAATCCCTCTGGTTTTTCCTGAGTATTCTTCTTTGGTAATGCAATGGTGATGTTTGCAGCCTGACTGTGTTCACGGAGATGGCTGGCAAAAAAATTCAAAATGTCCGTAAAATTATGTTGCCGTAACTCTAGAAATCCATGATATAAGTTGTTTTGGCGGGCTAAGAGATGGTTCTGGCCGGACTTGGCATTAGCTTCAATCCTGCCGGATATTGCGGAAAGGACAATTTTATTAACATCAGAAATCATGGATTGATCATCCGGATTAAAAAATTCCGGTGTTGGTGCGGCCAGAAGATAATAAAAAGCTTTATCTGCTTCGAGATTTAACCGGAAACCGATAATAGACTGAAATTGCATTTCTGTCTTAAGAACCCCCAGCAGATTGTTTTCTCTATGCAGTCCGTTTTCAAAGATCCAGCCATCATTCTGGTCAATCACGGTAAGGACTGGTAATTCGGCATAGGTGTGGACCATATTGACATTCAGGGATTTTGGGAATACATCAATAAGGTGAAGACTGTCATCCGAATCGCGGAAAAATACAAAAGAGTAAGCAGATAAAGAGATGGTCCGTAAGAGTTCAGTTTGGCTTCTGATTAAATCGAGCAGGTTAAAACGTGGTGTACGAACGGTGCCAAAATCGACAATTCCATCTTCGGGAGCATCACTTTTATTTTGGTCATTGCTGGCCCGGGGAAAACCTGCCTCGGCCGCCCGGCTTTTAAACCAGGGCCGGGAAAATAATAGCAAAGTCAGGACACCCAATAGGATAAGCTGGAGAATAACGGTTAAGACAAAATATTCTGAACTAAAGTTTATGAATATACCGATACTAAAAATGATGATAATACTGAATTTATAGAGCATAATAGCTTCCCGCTGTCCGAGGGAAGCTATCAGCATTTAAAATAGAATACAAATAAAAAACTAATCAGCTATCTGTTAATAGAAATATATACTTTATTTGTTTTCATTAACCAGGTTAATCCGGCTTTGGTCAATATTGGCTTTTTTTGATTTTACGGTATCCTCGGCAACATAAGTCCCGGGCAGATCAGGTTGAGCGGTGGGACTGGTGTTTACCTGCTTGCTCATGACCGGGGTCTGGTGAACGGGGGCATAACCCGGTTTGGCTTTGGGTGTCAGGAATAATGTGCCGATAATAAAATAGGATGCCGCAATCAGACCAATTCCGGAGAGTGAATAGGTTATGGAACGTGTTGAAAATTTGAGGCCTGAGTCGTTGGGTGAATTCTGAATCCGCTGGCGTAGTAAACGATCGAAATCGGCAGATGGCGTGACGCTGGGTAATTGGAGCAGCCGATTACGAATAATTTGAGCATCATTGAACACCTCGCGGCAATCATTACAGTTGCTCAAATGCTGGGAAATCTGTTCTGATTCTTCGTGTGAAAGATCATTTTCCAAAAAAGCTGACAGAAGAGATTTAACTTTGTCGCAAAGCATCATAGGCGCAAGCTCCCTGAATTTAAATTAAATGTTTCAGATCTTCCTGAAGTCTTAACCGGGCCCGGTTGACCCGTGATTTTACTGTTCCCAACGGAATTCCGACAATTTCTGAAATTTCCTCATAAGAAAATTCCTGAACGTCTCGCAGAAGAATAACCTCTCTGAATTTTGGAGAAAGTTTATTAATAGCACTCTGAATAATTTTATCGGTGATATTCGTATTGGTTTCCCGTTCCGGATCATTGCTGGTATCCGGAATTTCAAAATCTTTTTCCTCATTAGTTGGGGACTGATGTATGGAAAATAAATTTCTGCGTCTTCTTTTTCGCAATTCGGTTTTGGCCAAATTACTGGCGATTGTATAAATCCAGGTTGAAAAGCGGGCTACTTCTTTATAGTAGTGTTTGTTTTTAAACAACCGGTAAAAAGTTTCCTGCACTATATCTTCCGATTCTTGTCTATCCATAATAAACCGGTACACGAAACCAAGCAAGGGCTCTTTGTAACGCTTAACCAGCAAGTCAAAAGCATACATATCCTCGTTCTGAAACCTGGCAATCAGCTCTTCGTCTGAGGGTTCCTGGCTTCGTTTGAAATCATCTTCCGTAAATGTCATTGGCGAACCGTTCTCTTATACCTTCCCGCCGGTATTGTGTTCCCGGTAGAAATTTTAATTTATCAATTGTTACAAATCCGGTGAAAAAGCCTGTGCATAACCGAATTTTTATTGCCCTGGCTGGTTTTTAATTCAATATCGGCTTCACGAAAATAACGATAAATTTTAACTATTTCTTCAAAATTATAGTTGCCGATATGCGGAAATATTTTTTGAACAGCATATTCATTCATTTTCAGGGTTGAAGCAGCCTGTTTCGCATTTTGTCCGGCCTGGTTTAGTACTTTAATGGAATGCAATCGTTTATAAAAACTAATCAATGCGCCCAGGATAGCCGGCTCCTGTTGCCCGCTCTCAAGAAGTTTTTTCAGAATAACCAGACTTTCACCTAATTTTTTCTGACCAAGCATATCCTGAAGATTAAAAAGTGTGAATTCTTTCGATACCCCCAGGGTTAAGGCGATGTCATCGAGGCTTATCTTTTTATCCTCAGTTTTGAATGAAATGACCTTGATGATTTCCTGTTCCAGAATCAGCAGATGAACACCAACCTGATCGGCCAGTAACTGTGCAGCATCCGCATCTATGGTATAACCGATCCCGGAGCAATATTCTTTTGCCCAGCCGGGAATCTGGTAGTCCTTTGGTGATACACAGTTAATAATCTGGGTGTGAGCTTTTAGTAGCTTGTTCAATTCAGTTTTCTCAAGAGAATCATAGCAAAAAACCGTAATATTCCCCTGGGCCGGACTTTTCAGGAATTTCTCAAAATCCGCCTCGTTTGGGATTTTGAGCTTTTCAAAATCTTTGACAATAATAAGTTTGTCCGAACCAGGCATGGGCATGGATAAACTGGCGGAGACCACATCGGCCAGGCTGTGTTCATTACCAAAAAAGCGGTAAAAATTAAATCCTTTCATCCCGGGATTCTGAAAAACTCTGGATGTTATTCTATCGAGCAATTTATCCCGGAAATAATTTTCCTCACCGGCCAGGCTGTAAAATGGCTGAAGTTTTCCTTTGCTCAGCTCAGAGTTGCCTTCACTGAAATTGTACTCTTTAGCGGCCATTATTGGTCTCCAGCCGGCGGTTAATCGGTTTATTTAAAATCAGGCCGAGAGCAATAATCACCGACCATTGTAAAATTGCCGTACCTAAACCAAAAATTTCGGACGGGTTCCACCAGTTACCAGGATTCCATTGTATGGATTGGATGCTCCACCAGCCAAGCATGGCGAAAAATTCAACGGGAATAAGAAAATAAAACAAGAAGGAGAAAACGAATTTTAATAGAGTCTCATGTCTGCGTACCTGCAACCAGTCCTTTATAAAAACTGATACACGGATGCGCCAGACGGTAAAAGTGAAAAATGCGCCACTAAGCAGAAGGCCGAGCCCCCAGACCCAATCCTGATTTTCAAAAACACTAAGGGAAACAGCCGAAGGTGCTCCGGCCAAAAAGGCAATCCCACCGATATACCAGACAGCCCGGGTGCGCATAATTCCAAAATCGATAAGCACCCGTACCGATAGTTCGATCATGGAAATAAGGCTGGAAAAGGCAGCAAGAAATAAAGCCAGGAAAAAAACAATACCTAGAAAATCTCCACCAGGTATTTTGGAAAAAAGCTGGGGAATGATTATGAAAGCCAGACCCTGATTCCCTGAGCTAAGGGAGGTTAGTGCAGTCTGTTGCGTTTCGCTCAGGGCAAAAACGGTCGGGATAATGGCCAGGCCGGCCAAGATGGAAGCCGTATTATTGCCAAGTCCGGTAAACAGGGAAGTAAGCATAACCGGCTGATCTTTTCTGGCATAGATGGAATATGTTAAAATCAGACCCCAGGCAGCCCCGGTAGACCAGGCTGATTGTGACAACCCTTCCAACCAGATTTTATAATTCAGAAGCTGTCCCCATTGAATCGAAAAAAAATATTTAAGTCCATATTCAGCCCCGGGCAGTTGATACGCATATAAGGCAGCAATTCCAAGCAGCAAAAATAATAAAGGAATAATATAGTTGGAAAACTTTTCAATGCCGTGGACGATGCCCCGGAATAGAATAATAGAGGCCAGTAAAATAGCAATCAGATGAAATAGTAAAGGCTGCCAGATGGAATGAGAATAATTTTGCCAGTATTCCGGCTGCCCTGCTTCACTTAATCTCATGGTTGTAGCAATTGCCAAATATTTCAGGCTCCAGCCGGTGACCACAGAGTAATAAAACATAATAAAAGTCGTACAGGCAGCAACAAAAAATCCCATCCAGGTAAAACGTCCATTATGAATTTTGTTGAAAGAAGCAATCACACCTTTTTTTAAATTTTTGCCAATGGCAAATTCGGTAATCAGGAGAGGTACAGACCAGAGAAATAAAAAAATCATCCAGGGAATAAGGAATGCACCGCCATATTGCCCGGCTAGACGGGGGAAACGCCAGATATTTCCGGCACCAATGGCCATGCCCAGGGTAGCCGCCAGAAGACCGAACCTGGTTTTGAATGATTCAGTTTGCATTAATCAGCCCCAAAGATGCCAGGCAATTCCAACCCAGGAAACGATAAGACAATAATAGCCAAACCATTGTAACCGGCCGCGCTTAACATATTCAAGAAGCCAGATAATGGAAAAATAACCCGAAACGAACGCAACAAGGGTACCGGCAATTAAACCGCTAACTTCATCACTGGTTGGAGGTGTCTGTAATAAATCATTCAGTTTCAGAACAACAGCGCCAAGAATCGCCGGAATGGACATCAAAAAAGAAAAGCGGGCCACCCGTTCCGGTTTCATTCCGCCGGCAATACCGGTAAAAATAGTACTGCCGCTTCTCGAAATTCCGGGCAGAATTGCCACCGCCTGGGCAACGCCCATCAGAAATGTTCTGCCGGCCGTAAACGGATGATCGGAATTTTTTAGAAATTGGGTTGAAACCATAAGAATTCCGGTAATACTGAGCATTGATATGGCCAGGATCGAACTATCAAAGGCCGCTTCAATCTGATCCTTAAAAAACAAACCTACGATTACCGCCGGGATTGTAGCAAGAATGATGAAAAAATCCCAGTTCAGGGCTTCTTTAATTTGTGGGTTGTGAGCAGCTTCCCGATAACGAAAGGGAGCAGAGATCATTTCGCCTATCTCTTTCCGGAAAGCCAGCAGAACCGAAAGCAGAGTGCCAAAATGGACAAATACTTCAAAAGCGATTCCGCTTTCCCTGAAGCCTAGTAGTTCAGAAAATAAAACCAGGTGTCCCGAACTTGAAACAGGAAGAAACTCGGTCAGGCCCTGAACCAGGCCAAGCAGCATGGCGTTTATTAAATCCAATTTTATCTCCGCGTATATTTTTAAGGTTCTGAATATATTTAAGACCAGAATTTTTAACAAACAATACTTGTCTTTATTAGATTAAAATACCATTTCAATGGCTGAGAGAGACCAATTGTTGAGGTAATTTAATATTGAATATTCTGTCGGGAAATTGCCGACTCACAAAAATCAATTCAGGATTCCTAATCACATGATTGTATTGAATAAATCCTGAGTTATCCTGATCTGGCCAAAAACAAGAATGCTTTGTTTTGGCCAATAGTTTAACTTTAGTCAATACAAATGGGTTATGCATATCTCATTATATGTTTAGCGTGGAGGGTGAAATGAAGGACAATGCCGGTGTAACCAGCAGTAAAATAAAATTTTGCGATCTGCGTTGTGAACATGCAGAATTTCCAAAGCAGGATGCCCTCGATGGTTCTGGTACCTGCCGGACCTTTATTGCGCTGCATTGTAAATTGCTTAATAAAACAGTAACCAAAAATGCGCCCTGTGAGGTCGAATTCGGGGCTCGTCGCCCAAAAGCAGTCTTTTAAAAAATATAAACGCTGATTAACGATAAAAAGCACCATTCAACGAAATTCATTCAACCTGACCGGAAAAGTTCTGTAAATATGGTCAGAACGATTTTTTACACCATTTGCGAAAATTTAGGAGGTAAATATGGAAACCCGGAAATTTCGTGTTTTTGATTTCAAGGTTTTGCTTGGTTTGGCAGTAATGGCTGCCGGTTTGCTTTTATTGCTGGATAATATGGGCATAGATATCCCTTTTCGGGTCTGGGATTTCTGGCCGGTTATCCTCATTTTAATGGGTATCAGTCATCTGGCTGAGAAAAAAGATCATGGTGGTTCATGGGGTGGATGGATATTTATTATCATTGGTAGTCTCTTTCTTTTAAGAAATCTCGATTTGATGCCCTTTCATTTCCGGGATCTTTGGCCACTTTTTCTGATCATAATCGGAATCAGCCTGCTCCGTCATGGTTTTAGCGGGAAAGCCAGAGCAAGCAAAACATCGACCGATTTTATAAATCTGACCTTTATGATGGGTGGAGGAGATTACCGGTTTCAGAACAAAGATCTGCAGGGTGGAAGAATAACTGCCATAATGGGTGGTGGCACAATAGACCTGCGCGAAGCCGATTTTACAACGAATACAATTGATTTTGACCTGTTTGCCTTATGGGGTGGGATTGAGGTTATTGTACCACCGCACTGGACTATTTCGGTACAGGGTACGCCCATCCTGGGCGGTGTAGACAACCTGACCAGAAATGTCAACTCCATGGCCGGTTCCGGACAGGCTGCTAAAAATCTCAGTGTCCGGGCAACGGCGATCATGGGCGGTATAGAAATAAAGAACTGATATGCATCCCTTACTGCAAAACTGGAAAACGGTGACCAGCGGACTGCTGCTTTGGCTGCCTGTTGTTCTGATATTCGCTCTTCTGCTCAGCTATCTGAATCAGGTGAGTTATTTTCTAAATATTCAGTTTATTGCTGCCCCAATGATGGTACTGCTGGCTCTGTTATTGCCGACCTGGTATATGGCCAAAGTATCAATTCCGGGCGAGACCACAATGGTATTGATTCTGGCCCGGCATATTATTACTGCGGCCGTGCTGGTCGCGTTTTGGTTACAGTTAGTGGTTCTTTTCGCCCGCTTATTCTACTGGATAAATCCTCAGCCAAACTGGCCGGACCTGATTGAAGAAACGCTGTCCTTTTGGATGGTCACGGGTTTTGGTCTTTATTCCGTCACCGCGCTGGTTTATTATTTAATAGCCGGAATTCAGAAAAATAGCCAGGCTCAAAAACAGATTGCCGAACAGCAATTGGCACTCAGTCAGGCCGAACTGCAATCACTTCGTACAACAGTTCATCCACATTTTCTGTTTAACAGCCTGACTGCCATGAAATCCCTTATCTCAGTCGATTCGGAAAAAGCTCAGGAAGCCTGCGGTCAATTGGCCAGGTTTCTTCGCTACAGCCTGCGTTTTAGTCAGGAAACCTGGGTGCCGTTCAGAGATGAACTCGGTCATATTCATGATTATCTGGGCATAGAAAAAATCCGTTTGGGCGCACGGTTAAAGTGGACGGAAGAAATTGATGAACAGGTGATGGATTACCAGATAAGTTCATTTTTGCTTCTTCCTGTAATTGAGAATGCTATAAAACACGGCATCCAGCAAATGCCGGAGGGTGGTCAAATACAGATTCTCGTTCATTTGGATGGAGAATTAATTCATATCGAGGTTATCAATCCACTAGCGACCAGAGTAGAAGAAGTAAGCGGTGAGGGATACGGTCTTCATTATCTTGGAAAGCGGCTCGAAAAATCCTATGACGGTGCAGCGAGATTATACACGGTGAAGGATGCAAAATTTTATAAGGTATTCATTACTATCCCGGCTATAAATCCGGATGAACAGTCAAAATGATCAGAGCCGTTATTTGTGACGATGAACCCCTTGTTCTGATTGATCTTCAGAAAACTCTGGAAAGCCTGAATGTTGAAATTTCGGGTGTATATTATGATGGAAAATCTGTGATTGGCGGTGTAAAAAAGCTGAATCCGGATGTCCTTTTCCTCGATATTCAGATGCCGGGTCTGAATGGTTTTGATGTACTTGAACTGCTGGGAGATGAGGCACCTCCGGTAATTTTTATCACCGCTTATGATTCATACGCGATCCGGGCTTTTAATGCCGCTGTTTTCGATTACCTGCTGAAACCGGTCGAAAAAGAAAGACTCCAAAAATCACTTAATCGTCTGACTTTGAATGAGGACCACAGGCAGAGAAACCGTCACCTGCTGCAGGCTTATAATAAAGTGACCGGTGGCCTGTCCAGGCTGCTGATAAATGAGGGCAACAAGATCACGGTTATCCCGGTTCAGGATATTTATTATTTTGAAGCACAGGCTGATTATGTGCAGGTTTTCAGCCGTCAGGGCATTTTTACAAAGCACTCAACCTTGACGGCCATGGAAAATCAGTTGCCGGAATCCGGATTTTTAAGGATTCACCGTTCCTACCTGATAAATCTGAATTATGTACTGAAAATTGAAAAGCAGTCCAAAGATCAGCGGATGGTCATCATGAAGAATGATAAGTCTCTCCCGGTAAGCCGCGCTGGTTATCAACGCCTGGCTGGAAAAATTTCCTGAGAATTTGCTGACCGGTTATTCCGATTCAGGAATATTTCCCAATGGAGGAAGGCAAAGTTTGACCACATCCGGAAGAACAGCTGCCTCAGAATTATAAAATTGGATTTGACCGATATGACTTTGGCGGTAAACATAGAAAAGTGTTTTATAGGTGTTTTGATTAATATAAACCGGTATTTTTCTAAACCGCCGGTCCGACTTCTCCAGATTTAACCGGAAACGTTTTTCAAACATCATGCCCCAGAGCACGGGCGTTGTATGATATAAAATAGAAGCAGGATTAAATTCGGGCTCCTGTTCATTAATCCAGGCAGAGATTTCCTCAAAAAATTCCACAGTGTTTGTCAATCTTATCCTTGAGCCGGCTCTTGATTTTCCCTTTTGATTCAGATAAGTAATCTGTGCTTTACCCTGACCTTTTCGGGTCATGTATTTTCGGATAACTTTATGTCTGCGGCAGCCGGAGGGATTAAAAATCCCTAAAGCGGCCTGTCCGGCTTCAATCAGAAGAATCAGACTGGTAAATTGTGAAGCAGTAAAATCTGCCGGGTATTTGCTTAAGTCGGTTTTGTCGGTCAGTGGATATATAAACGGCGGCCGCCACGAAAATATAGTCGAATCTGCCGCATCGAGAAAATTAAAAGTCTGATTCTCTGCTTTAAGGATAATATGGGTTTGTGGCCAGTTCCTGAAAATATCCAGTAATTTTTTACTGGCCGAATGGTTATGATAAAAAATGAGCGCTTTGTCCATACCTAAAGGTAGAACCGGTAGAATAAATCTGCAAAAAATTGAAGTTACGGTCAGTTTTTTGGAGAGGTCTTAAAACAGAAAACGCGGACATTTGTCCGCGTTTTCCTGCAATCCTTTGCCTGTGCTTCATCCCTGAAATCACAATTGGGCTTGAGTTGCGGAATGTATGGCGAGTTCCCTTGTGTTTTTGCTCCAGCTATTTTGAGACTGTGACCGGACTATTCGTCTAAGTCTCAGTACTTCCTGGCACAAATCGGAAAATTCATGCAGCGCCTCATCGGCGATGAATTCAACTTCCCTGGCGTTTTGCAGGATAGAAATTCTTAGTGCCGTCTGAATTTCTTCCAGTTTTGTATGAATGGTGATGTAATCCATAATGGTCTCCATTATTGTTAATTCTATTATCGGCGTGCTGGGTGTAGATTTAATTTTGGAAATAAAATTCCACTATTTGGTAAAAAACTGGCCAGGGATAAAAATATGACGAAAAAAAAGCCGGTCAGGGCCGGCTTTTGAAAAAGACGAAATTATTAAATTTTATTGGCCGATATGATCGATAATATTTATCAGAGGAATAGCAGCTTCATACTCGTCATTTATAAAACTGATCAGCCGGTTGGCAAATAATACATTGCCGGCATCGGTCGGATGAAGACCATCAAGACTGTAAAAACCGCCGGTTAAATATTTTCCATTGAAGGTATAACCGACCACATCGTATCCGCCTTCGGACAGGAATAAAAGAAAATCATGGGCTTCGAAGACAGGAATATTCCGGTCGGCGCTTACACTATAGATGGCCAGGTTAAATGCTTCGACAGCAGCGTCAATTTTCTGCAGTTCGGCTGCATCAAGCACAACATCTTCGGGCATTGGCTCATCGTTTCCGCCATACCAGGAGGGCAGACCTTTTTTGTTGGCCACGGCGAATTGTGCAGTCAGCAGCAGCAGATCGGTTTCCGGATCCACGCCAAGAAGTGGAATATTATTTCCATTTTCATCTACCAGCGGAAGTCCGGTCACCGAATCAGGAATGAAAGGCTGAATAGTTGTGAAATAGGGCAGTGAACGCAGACCGGGCAAAGTAAAATTAAGCATTTGCGCTCCTGTTTTACTAAGCGAATCAATCAGCTGCCCGTATAAAAATTCAAAATCCTCATGACTTGTCAGGGCAGCTTCATTTTCTCCGCCACCCAGGGCAAAAGCCAAAAAGTCATTGTTCCCAATCCAGCAGGTTATAAAAGTCGGATCTAGCTGCCGGGCTTGCTGCCATACGGTTTTCTGTTCTGCTTCCGGTTTGTCTTTATTGCGCAGAATAGTATTAATAAACAGGGATTGGCTAAAACTGTTTTCACTTATTGTATTATAGAAGGCATCGGCTAAAAGAAGCCCTGGAATGGCCAGATTATGATAGGGATGATCCTGAACGGCGATCTCAGAATTCAGATAGGGATTATCCGGATCAAACCCGGGGTAATCACTGTATGGAGCAGGAATAATTGTTAAGGGTGAAAGTGCAAACAGTTCGAGAATACCGGCCTCGGCGATTGTGTACTGGCCTAAACCCGGGTAACCCAGCAATGGTTGTGTAAATTCGCTTACACCAGCCTGTCTGGCCAGAAGATTGGGATAACTGTATTCCTGGTGTTCGGCAGTTAAGGCTCCGGATTGAAAGCCGGATGAAATACTGTTGCCAATGGCCACATATCTGGTAAAATCAGCCTGACCGGTATGTGTATCAGGTGAGAGATTTGGTTTTTCCAATTGACATGAACTGAACAATAATCCAATAAAAAGGAATCCCGGAAATAATATCAAACTTTTCATTATATCTCCTAAAATGCCCAGCTCAGGCTGATAGCATACGAATTTGAAAGACTTAGATATGTGCCGTTAAAATTATGTTGAGTACCGAGGACACTTCGCTTATCCTGATCGGTGAATTGATAGGCCAGGTCCAGTTTGAACTGTATCAGGTCTTCCAGTGAAAAATTATAGCCCAGACCAAAACTGTACATTTTGCGTCGTGCCTCGGGCAGGGTTGGATCAAGATAAAAGTCTTTGACCGCACTGGTCTCAAAAGCCATTCCGCTTCTCAGCGCAAGGTTCGAAAAAATCTGATACTCCAGTCCGAATCTCTGGCTTTGTGTGTTTTGAAAAAAGCGCATAAAAGTTAACGGAGCATTTTCTGCGCCCTCAATATCGAAATGAACTAAATAGACATCGAAAATTTCCCAGTCTGTAAAAACCTGGTCGGCTTCGATAGTCAGTTTGTCGAAAAATTTATAGGAAATACCAAATCCATATTCGGCAGGAAGACTAAAATTGGTGGTTGCATTCATGGACTGATAAACAGAAGCAATCTCGGCGTTTGTATAGTTATCATCTGTTCTTGGAAAATTAAAACTTCTCTCGGCATCTTTAAAATCAAGTTTTCGCGAACTCCGGTAAGTGGCACCTAATTTTAATCCGCTCAACGGCTCTATTTGCACTCCGGCAGTAAAGCCGAGTCCGTATGCATCGCCGGAAAGTTTTTCGATTCCATTCAATTCGCGTGGTGTAAATACCACAGCCTTTTCATAAATGAAGGCACCATACATCAGATCTATGCCGGCACCAACTGAAATAAACTCGTAAGGCTTCCAGGACAGAACAGGATTTACAGATAGTGATTTGAATTCGCTGTTGGTGGCCAAAAAGCGGCCGACCCAGTTTTCAGACCATTCTACCCCTGAGCTGAAAGGCGAATATAAGCCAAATCCAAAATTAATATTTTTAAATACCGGGAAAACCATATAAAAGGATGACGGTGTGTAAATATTGGATTTCGTTTCTGAATAGATATTTTTATCAAGAATAGCGGGTCCGGTGAAAGAACTCATCGGATTGATCAGGGTAGTGCCGACGCTGAAAGTGTTACTGGTAGCGAAACTGATTCCGGCCGGATTATAAAATATGGCCGAGGGATCATCAGCCCGGGCGATAAATGCTCCGGCCAGCGAAGTTGCCTTGGCTCCGTGTTCATAATTCCGAAAGCCGGAAGCGTAAACCGTAGATAAACTCATCAGAACATAAAGGAAAATGAATTTCCTGTTTTTCATAACTGCCTCATCTTAAAAATCTTGCAATTTTGTAAACCAGATCAAATACCCAAACTTCAGACCATGTTAATTTTTACCGATAAAAGGAATTGAACTGAAACGGTCTCAATTACGCCGGGCTACTTCATTGGTTACAATTTAATTGTGGCTTGGTTAGCTCGCAAACCCGCTAAAATTGACCGGCTAATGGCCTGCGTTATGACGGGAAATTTAATGTTTAGGGCAACAAGGAGGTCTTCAAATGTACCGTATATTAATATTAATTTTAGCCTTTGTTCATATTCTGCCAGCTCAAACGGATCCATTTTATTTATCCGAAATGAACTTTGGCGGCTATGTCACTCAGGGTGTAGCCTGGGCTGATTACGATAATGATGGGCATATAGATCTATTTCTGTCCAATGGCCAGAAAAGTTACAAATTCAGGAATTTTCTTTACCACAATAATGGCAATGGAACATTCAGCAGGATACAAAATGCCGGTGAAATTACCTCCGATTCCCTGATATCGATCGGTTGTTCCTGGGGCGATGCCGATAATGACGGTGATCCCGATCTGCTGGTAACCAATGCTCCGACAGGCTATACTTATACACCAAATATATATTACCGGAATAATGGCGACGGCAGTTTTAGTAAAAGAACGGATTTAGGAAATCTGACCCAAAGTGATAATAAGAGTTATGCTGTTGCCATAAGCTGGATCGATTATAATGCTGATGGCTATCTGGATGCCTTTGGCAGCGGCGCTGATTTCAATGGCAATCCGAAGCCAAACAAATTGTTTCAGAGTGAGGCCGGGGCCAATTTTGCATTTGCCTCGAATGATCTGACTACTGCTTCCACCGGTTTGAGCAGCTTCAGCTGGATCGATTTTGAAGGTGATGGTGATCCGGATATCGTAACAACCAGTGGTTCAACAACGATTCCTTCAATTTTGTGGTTAAACAATGGTGGTACTTTTAGTCCAGACACGGTATCCGTTGCATTGGATTTTGCCAATTCAAAAGGAGCGAGCTGGGGTGATATGGATAATGATGGTGATTATGATCTTTTCATTACCAATTATGGCCTGAACGAATCAACACCTCAGTTCAATTACCTGATGCGCAATGACGGAATCGATCTGAATAACCGGCCGGTAATGACCATACTTACCGAAAATGCGATTATGCAGGATACTGATTTCTCCAATACATCGGCCTGGGGTGATGTGGACAATGATGGCGATCTTGATCTTTTTATTGGCAATGACGGTGGGGCGGCCAATGGATATAAGAGCCGGCTGTATATGAATGACGGCTTTGGAAATTTTACTTCGCTGAGCAGTATTGCTGCAGATAGTGCGACCTTTGTTTATTCCTGTGCTTTTGCCGATGCCGATAATGATGGCGATCTTGATTTGATGACGGGCCGGGACGGTGCCAATCGTTTTTTTGTAAATCAAAGCTCCGGAAATCATTATCTGGAAATTGAACTTGAAGGAGATCAGGCCAACCGCTCGGCCATTGGTGCCACTGCCAAACTTAAAGCTACCATCGATCAGCAGGTAGTCTGGCAAATCCGGGATGTTTCCGGACAGACCGGGACCGGAGGACAGAACAGCATGCGTCTGCATTTTGGCCTGGGTGATGCGGTGGTAATCGATTCTCTGATTATTTACTGGCCCGGCTCAGGAACAGTGGACCGTTTTGCCGGTCTGGCAGCAGACCAGATTCTCAAAATTACGGAAGGCAAGCCACTAACTTTGCCGGAAAAGGAGCAAAGGGTTTTAGCTGGGTTCTCACTTAATCAGAATTATCCAAATCCATTCAATCCGGTTACGGCTATCCCATTTCAATTGCACCACCCCGCTCAGGTGCAATTGACCATATTTGACATTTCCGGCCAAATCATCCGCAAGGACAAACCGGCAGCATTTACCTCCGGCAGCCATCAGATTACTGTTGACGGAAAAGGTTGGTCGAGTGGTATATACTGGTACCGCCTTACCGTTGACGGAAAAAGTGAAACCAGAAAAATGCTGCTTATAAAATAAAAAGCTCTTTGACTAGTCAATTAAACCTTCCCTGAAATTCGGGGAAGGTTTTTTTTTGTAAAATCACAAGAAACGGGTGGTCTAATACTTATGCTTTGCCTATTTTTTGGCACTGGAGGAAGTATGGAAACAAATTATCAAAGAATTTCCCAGGCCATCGAATTCATCAGCAGCCAGGTTACCCGGCAACCTTCACTTGACGAAATTGCCGGCGCGGTTGGTCTGAGTCCGGATCATTTTCAGCGGGTTTTCAAAGAATGGGTCGGCATCAGCCCGAAACGGTTTCTACAATATCTAACCATTGGTTATGCCAAACAGGTGCTTGATGAATCGCGCAGCGTTCTCGAGGCCAGTTTCAGCGCCGGACTTTCCGGACCTGGCCGTTTGCATGATCTCTTTATCAACATCGAAGCCATGACGCCCGGCGAGTATAAACAAAAAGGATGGCCGCTGACCATTAAATATGGTTATCAGGACACGCCCTTTGGTACGGCTCTGATTGGACAAACCAGCCGCGGCATTTGCTGGTGGTCCTTTCAGGATGGAGGGCAGCCGGGCAATGCATTTATGGAAATGCAGGAACGATGGCCGGGCGCGGTATTTGAAAATGATGACATGGCGGTGGGCGAGACAGCCGAAGTTGTTTTTAAGAAAAATGAAAAAAGTCCAAATAAAATTACGCTCCTGGTGCAGGGTACAAATTTCCAGATTAAAGTTTGGGATGCCCTCCTGTATATCCCGCCATCCCGCCTGGTTACCTACGGTGATCTGGCCCGCTGGATCGGTCATCCGGCCTCAGGCCGGGCAGTTGGCAATGCGGTTGGCGCCAATCCGGTTAGTCTGCTTATACCCTGTCACCGGGTGATCCGCAGCCTGGGTGAAACCGGAAATTATCATTGGGGTGCGTTGCGTAAAAAGGCTATGATTGCTTGGGAGGCGGCCCGTGAAAATGTCTGAAAAAAATGTTGCCTGCGGATAACCCGGCACTTATATTGGTGCACAAATGTGCAATACCAGGAGTGCAGCCATGAAAAATATAACCCCGCGCCAGGAAGAAATTCTACAGATTATTGCGACCTATATTGAAGAAAAATCTTATCCTCCGAGTTACCAGGATATTGCTGACCGGCTTAAGATAAAATCAAAATATGCCATCATGAAGCATATTACCGCCCTGGTCAGCAAAGGTTATCTGGAAAAAGATGCCTCCGCCCGCAGCCTGCGTATCATTCATCCTGACTTTATTCCGGCTGAAGCCAATGAAGCCCAGATTCCGCTGATTGGCCGCGTTGCAGCCGGGTATCCGATACTGGCCGGTGAAAATGTTGAGCGCTATGTGCCGATTCCCCGCGCCCTGATCAAAGCCGAAGGCCGCTATTTTGCCCTTAAAGTCCAGGGCGACAGTATGATCGATGCCGGCATTTTTGAAGATGATCTGGTTGTCGTAAAATCTTCCAGCTCGGCGCTGAACAAGGAGATTGTGGTTGCCCTGATTGAGGACGAAGTTACGGTAAAAAGATTGATTGTCGACGCCGGCCAGCCTTATCTCAAAGCTGAAAACCCGGCCTATCCGGATATTTATCCCCAGGGTGGCTGGTCGATCCAGGGAAAAGTAGTTGGATTGATCCGCGAGCTGCATTAAACTCTGGTATGCCCCGGAAAGCAAAACACGCCGCAGAAGAACAAGACTTCTATAATATTCCTCTTATCGGTCAGGTACGTTTTGACCCTGATCATGCCTTAGTGCATAAATACAGCATTGGTGAAGTAATAGAAAATTTTCGCCGCCGCAATTCCAGTTCTGTTACATTGATGGCTATGGATGACGGGCTTGTTTTTACCGGTATCCTGCCTGGGGATTACCTGACTGTAGATTTGAAAATCCGGCCGGTCAACGGTGATATTGTTGCCCTGAAGTTAGGCGGCCGGTTATTTGTGCGTAAGGTTTATTTTGACGGTCGTTTTCTGCGCATGGAATCTGATCCGGAACGGCCGGCCCCATTCATTATTGAGCAAAACGCACCGGGATTCGAGCTGATCGGCAAAGTGGTCAATATCTTCCGGGAATTGAAATAGGCTAATCCTTCCGATCGCAAATCCGCAGGGAATTTCGACTTTTGCTATTGCTTAAATTGGTGTTTTATCCAATAGGACAAATCTGATTTTATGCTTTTTTTATTTCGCAGATTCAAGTAGTCAGTCGCTATAAAATAAATTTGCCCACCCAAAATATATGTCCTATTATTATAGACAAATGTCCAATCCGAGAAAAATATGGCCAGACCAAAATTAAACCTGGAAGGTAAACTTGATAGTGAAATTGCTGCTTTTCTGCACCGGGCTAAATTACAGAATTACCTTATCGGGCTGAATAAAACAATAACCTATGAAGAATTCCTGGCCAACAAAATGCTGATCATAGCTGCCATCCGGGCCGGCATTCCATACTCACTATTTGATTTAATCCGCGATTATACACCATTCACCGAAAATGACTGGGCCAATTTTTTTGATATTTCTACAAAATCATTACAAAGATATAAATCTTCTGCTGATCATCATTTCAAACCAATACATTCTGAAAAAATAATTGAAATGGCTGAGGTTACAAAAGTCGGACTGGATGTTTTTGGCACAATAGATAAACTCAGACTCTGGCTGAATACACCCAGCTATGCACTTGGCAATCTGAAACCGATTGAGTTGCTTAAAGACTCCTACGGCAAAGAATTAGTTATTAGTGAACTAATCCATATTAATCACGGAATACTTGTCTGAAATGGAAGTCTTCCGATTGGTCAGAGAAAAATACGCCACACCATTATCCGGAAAAGGAGCAGCAGTAAAAGGAGCCCGCTGGAATTCCATAGGTGTTGAACTGATTTATACAGCAAAAAACAGATCCCTGGCCATGGCTGAAGTGGCAGTTCATTTTACTCTGGCCACTTTACCGGACGACTACATGATGCTTACTATTGATATTCCGGATGGCATTACAGCCAAACAAATACCGGAAAAGGATCTGCCTGTTGGTTGGAAACAGTTTCCTCATCCGGCTTCTACTCAAAAGATCGGGGATGATTTTGTTTTAGAAAACAAACACTGCCTTTTAGTTCTGCCTTCCGTTGTAACCCGGGGTGATTATAATGTTCTGATCAATCCCAATCATGATGACTTTAGTAAAATATCGATAATAAAAAGTGAAAAATTTCCATTCGACAGAAGAATATTCAAATTATAATCAGCAGTCGGCAAGATTTCTCCGAAACGATATTAAACTGTAATAATATCGGTCTTTGCCAGTTTAGATTTTCGATTATGCTGCAAGTGGACAGTTTTTAATTCGGCCAGGGCGGAAAGCCCGGGAAGGTAGCTTATGGACAAAATTCTTGAACAACAGCGCCGGTTCTTTAACCAGGGACTGACCCGTGATGTAAAATTCCGGCTGGCTCAACTAAAAATACTCAAGAAAAATCTCCCGCTGCTGGAAGATCAGGTTCTGCAAGCCATCAAACGTGATTTCGGGAAACCGGAATTTGAAAGCTACATTTCAGAATTCGGCCAGATTAAAAAGGAAATCGATTTTTTTATCCGCCATCTCCGCTCATGGTCCCGGCCTGAAAAACGAAGCAGTATCCTGCTAAATTTTCCTTCATTCAGTGAAATCCGCTACGAGCCATATGGTCTGGTTCTGATTATTTCGCCCTGGAACCTGCCGTTTCACCTGGCCATGTTGCCGTTGATTGGGGCGCTGGCGGCCGGCAACTGCGTGGTTCTTAAACCCTCGGAGCTTTCGGCAAACACCTCCCGGGTGATCGCTGGTTTTATAAATAATTTGTTTGATAAATCTCTGGTCTTTGTGATTGAAGGTGGTGTTGAGACTAGCCAGATGCTGCTTAAGGAACGCTGGGATTATATTTTTTTTACCGGTAGTAAGGCCGTGGGCAAAATTGTGGCCCAGCAGGCTGCCCGCAATCTGATCCCCTGCACCCTTGAATTAGGTGGAAAATCTCCGGTTATCGTTACCGCTCAGGCTCACCTTAAAAATGCCGCCAAACGCATAGTCTGGGCTAAATTTTTTACCGGCGGGCAAACCTGTATCGCTCCGGATTTTGTACTGGCTCACGAATCTGTTTATGAGAATCTGCTGCAGGAAATGAAGGCAGTGATAACCCGCTTCTATGGCCCGGATCCATCGCAATCGCCCGATTATTCAAGGATAATCAATAAACATCACTGGCAGAGAATCAAAGACCTGATCGGAGCGGCAAATGTTTGTTGCGGCGGACAAACCAACCCGGAGCAGCTTTATATCGCACCGACTATACTGCGTGATACAAACTGGTCCGACCCGGTTATGGCGGAAGAAATATTCGGCCCGGTTCTGCCCGTCATCCGCTACCGGGAAAAAGATGAAATCGTAGCAAAGCTGCAGCAAATGGAGAAGCCTTTGGCAGCCTATATTTTCAGTGAGTCGGCAGAGGAAATTGAATATTTTCTCAAGCGCCTGTTATTTGGCGGGGGTGTGGTTAACGATGCTCTGGTTCATTATGTCAATCATCATCTGCCGTTTGGCGGGGTTGGCCAGAGCGGGTTTGGCCGTTACCACGGAAAGGAAAGTTTTCTGACTTTTTCTCATGCCAAAGCGGTGGTTCATCGTTGGCGAATGTTCGATTTACCGCTGCGCTATCCACCGTACACGGCTGTGAAATTTAAATTTTTAAAGAAGCTTTTTGACTGGCTCTAAAAATTCCAGCGGAAATACGAACGCATTTGCTGGTCACGGAGAACAGCCGGTTGTTCAAAGCTGGTCAATAGCGGTTCCCTATCGGTTGTTAATTGTGTGCGCCATTTAAAGTAAAAATCATATTGCCGACCCAATTTATAATGCAGCAGAACCAACCATTTTGATCCGGCACCGGACACCGGATAAATAGCAAAACTTCCCGGCAAATCAGGTTCATATTCATAAATCCTGGTCGGCCAGCCCGAGGTATGAAATGAACTGTACCTCAGGGTTACATCCAGACCCGGCATCACTCTTCTGCCCACTTCCTGAAACCAGTTGAATCCGCTCTGTTTGTTGAATTGGATCATTTCAATTCTTGACCTCCAGCGCCACCTGCTCGCTCCTGCCGGTGATATTTCCAGTCGATACTGGTTTGCCCGGTTCGTTTCCTGGGTCAATATTTCATTAAATTCTTCAGTCATCATAATCCGGAACTTGCCTGAAACCTGCAATTCTTCAGTTTTGTAAAGCAAAGCAATTGAAGTCTCGTACCTTGATAACGGCAGTTCTTCAAAATAGCTGCGCCACAAATCCTGACTGAACAAATGGGAGAGATCGGCCTGCAAATCAGGGGTCAGTCTATAGGACATGCCGCCATAAATACCCTGGCTGGCCCGTGGAAAATCACTGGCCGAGCCAAGATAACGGCCATGTGGTGATTGAAAATTGCGTGTAATGTGCCATAATTCCAGACCCGAACTAAACCCGGCTGCTTTGTGGAAACAGGTCAGATTAAAAGCCGGGGACATATCCGGACCGCCGGCAGCCTCGGCCTGAATCACCCCGGCTGCGGATTGATGCTCAACAGAAATACTGAATTGAAGCTGATCCTGACCTGTCCAGGAATAATAGGTGCGTCTCAGTTCAGCCTCAGAAATATTGGGTTGAGTGCGGTTAAAACCAGGGTGGTAAACAACCTGACTGGTGGTGAAGGTGGATTGAAAGCCAGGCCATGGTTTCCATTCGAGAAAAGTTCCGGTAATTTGTTCGTCAACCTTGTTTTTCAAGCCGATATCTGTTTCGGAAATATGATAGCGGTCTGTGAAACCGCTGATTTCCGACTCGTTCCCGACCACCGCATCACGTCCGTCGAAGGAATAAAAAAATCCGCTGCGCCATTTCGCTGACCACACTCTGATCATCCAAAGGCCAAATAAATTATCATTTTCAGCGCTGCTCAGGGTTTCCCGCAGCTCATTTTTTTGCTGGGCGAAAGGAAGCATTGCCATGCTGCTGACCTGACGACTGAAAGGATTACTGAACAGCAGACCCTGTCCTGTACTCAGCCGGAACCGGCCGGCTCCACCCTGCCAGGAAGTGGAATAATAAGCTATATATCCGGAAGCATAATCCAGCCATTCCGGTTCACCAAAATCCTTTTGGGTCACATATCCAACCACCAATCCATTACCGTGGTCATAGCGGCAGCGGACAAGCTGATTGACTTTTTCCTGAATTGTTGCGGAAGCCTGTGGTTTAAAATAATGCCTGAACTGTAGATATGAGGGATAGCGGGCCGGTGAAATCTCAATAAAAGGCAGGAGTAAAGTGTAGGTTTCGGATCCGAGTAGCGCCTTTACTTTGCCGGCTGAGGTGAATTCACCGTGCAGTTTGCGCCATTCCAGCAAGGTATCTGTTTGACCGGGTGAGAGAAAGGGTAGCCGCAGCAAATCCTGGCGGGTAGCCCGGTTCAGATTGAGCGGTTCGCGCAGCAATTCGTCCAGATATTCAATGGCGGTCTCGTTCAATTCATCGGAATAAAACCAGTCCAACGGTTCCTGTCCGCTCTGGGCGCAAAGAAGACGGATATAAATGAGAAAAAACAGGCTGGTTTTTCTCATGGCATCCCGGGGTTATTTTTCCTTATGACTGCTGAAGAATTCGTCCATGGCTGGCTCTCCCTGGCGGAGCGCCTCATTCAGCGGACCGCTGAAAAGCAGCCGGCTTTCACTGAGAAAGGAAATCCGGCCGGCGATGCGTTGAATACTGGCCAGCTCATGGGAAACGACCACAATAGTCATGTTCAGATATTTTTGCAGGGTTAAGAGCAGCAAATCAAGCTGTCTGGCCGTCACCGGATCGAGACCGGCACCCGGTTCGTCGGCGAAAAGGATTTCGGGATCAAGGGCGATAGCCCGGGCCAGAGCGGCCCGCTTGCGCATACCGCCGGAAAGCTGATTGGGATAAAGGTCAGCCGAACCGGCCAGACCGACCAGTTCCAGCTTCTGCAGCACTACATCTTTAATAATTGAAGGGTGCAATTTGGTATGCTGCTCAATGGGGATCGAGAGATTTTCCAGAATGGTCAGTGAATTCAGCAGAGCGCCGTTCTGAAAAAGTACACCAACCCTGGTCAGTAATTCAGATTTTCTGCTGTCGTCGAGTGTGCTTAATTCACTGCCTAAAAGTTCGATGCGCCCGGTTTGGTATTCCAGCAGGCCGATCATGTTTTTCAGCAGTGTGGTTTTACCACAACCGCTGGTGCCCAGAATAACCATTATTTCACCGGGCAGAACTTCCATGGATAGATTCTCCAGCACCCGGCGCTGACCATAGTATGTACTGATTTCGGAAACGGTGATAATAGGCTCCATACAATCTACCCGAAATAGAACAATAAGCCGATGATACTGTCAATCACAATGATCAGGAAAATGGAGACGACCACGGTAGCGGTAGTGGCCCGGCCGACTTCCTCCGATCCGCCTCTGGCCTGAAGCCCAAGATAGGAGGCGGTTAGAACAATGATGGAAGCAAAACTGAAACTCTTGAGCATGGCGATGCCAATTTCCTTCAACCGCAGAACGGAAAGCACCTCGTTCATAAACGGTGCCACATTGAGATCGAGGTAGGTCAGTCCGATGACCAATCCGCCAAAAATTCCCAGAACATTGGCCAGCACGGTAAGCAGAGGTACCACTAAAATCATGGCATAAATCCTCGGTACAATCAGATAGGGTATAGGATCGATGCCCATTACTTCCAAAGCGTCAATTTCTTCGCTGACCACCATTGTGGCGATTTCGGCGGCAATGGCCGAACCAGACCGGCCGGCAACCATTACAGCGGTGATTAGCGGCCCCATTTCACTGACCATGGCGATAGCAACCAGATCAGCAACAAAAATATTTGCACCGAACTGGCGTAGCTGAGCCGCCGACTGCAGAGCAAGGATCAAACCGATTAAAAAGGCGATCAGGGCAATAATGGGTATGGCGTTTAAGCCGATCAAAACACTTTGCCGGACGATCTCACCCTTGCGCCTGGTTTTCCTGATAAAAAAAGCTTTGAAGCTCCAGTAATAGACATTGGACAGAAAAATAGTAATCTGGCCAAGTGAAGCCAGGGTCTGGTTCATCCGCTCACCGTAATCTTCAAAAAAACCGGTTCTGCCTGCAGCAGGCGAAGAAGGACCGGCCTTTTTTTCAAAATGGCTTAGAAAGGCCAGTATTTCAGCCGGGTAGTTATCAAATAAAAGGTTGATCTTTTTTTTTGCGGCCAACACTTTCCACTCATCCTGCAGTACAGATAGAATACTACCAGCCCGGATCAGATTTTTGCCATCGATAACCAGGTCGGTGCAGGCCCGGTCGTGCACCAGAATCTGTTCGACTTCCCGTGAAAGTGAATGGCTGCTGCTTATAGTGATCTGCTCAGGTAGAAAATAGCGCCGTTCGGCCATAGTTTTTTGCCTACAAATCCGTGTTTAGTTTCTGAATAAACAACAAAATTTCTTCATCGATCATTCTGGCCACAGCCACAGCAAAATCGTTCATCGGAGCATCCTCGCGGAGGGTCATAAACCGGTCGAAGCTGTGCTCAAGTAAAAGCTGGTTATCCTGGTAGCTAAAGACCTGGAAAACCATATTAAGATGAGCGGCATGATCCCGGTTGCGCTCAACCCGTTCAATTTCGCGGATCACACCGCTGATCAGTACATCCGGTGTTTCCTTAAAAGCAGACAGCTCGCAGCGTTTAAAAATTTTTTGTTCGTTCAATGTGTTCCACAAATAAAATCGAATGGCCGTTTCCGGCTTCTCCGCCCAAAGGTGATAAAAGTAGTAATTGATTTCATTACTTCGGGTGCGCAGGGCAATTTTGCTTTGGCTGAAGGCGCGGGAGGCCGTAAACGGAATAATTTCGGCGGAAACCGGCAGAAGAGGTTTTAAATGCAAAACAGAGTCAGGACTTATTTTTGCACCACTTTTCATTTCAACCGGGTGAAGCACGTAGTATTTGCGCAGAACAGCTTCTTTGCTGCAGGAACTGAACACAATAAGAGCCAGTGCGGGCAGGAAAAAATATTTTAACATGATTTACTCCAGGTTTTCATCCGGCGGATTATCCGGTGTGCTGCCGCCAATCAGGATGGATGGGTCCTCATCAATACGCTGGGCGATATTATTCAGATAATCGACCGCTTCATGCAGGTCATCAACGGTTTGTACCAGTTTAAGCTGATTACGGTTGACCACCGATTCGACCTGCTCAATCAAGGCATTGGTTCTGATAATGGTGGCATTAAGATTTTCAATCAGGTGATAAACATCGGCTTCGGCCATTTTGGTGGAGAGGCGTGATATATTGCTTAGAGTAGATTTAATGGTATCGCTGGTCACGATGGCTTCAATCTGCCGGATGGAACGGCCGGCTGAGCGGCTGGCCAGGTTAAGTTCGGCACTGAGCGAATCCAGGTTGATCATAGTCCGGTTCAGCCGGGATTTGTTATCGCTGATCACCTGTTCAATTTCCCGGGCGGTAACAGTGGTCTGATCGACCAGCGTGGTCAGCCGGACCTGGTTCTCTTCAGCTGTAAGAACCAACAGGTTATTCAATACAAGTTCAATTTTCTCGGCAATATCTTCAGCCCGACCGGTGATGTTCTCAGTTAGGGACTTGCCCGGCAGGATAAAACCGCCGGGTGGAAGAAGGGCGGCCTCATTTGATCCGCCGCGCAGTTCAATCAGCTTCAGACCGGTTATGCCGATGGTGCTGATTTCGGCTTTGACATCATCCTTGATCGGTGTGCCTTTACGTAAACCGACGGTGACGATAACCCGGTTGATGTCACGGATATCAATTTCAATGGCGTCGATTGAACCGACTTTGATGCCCAGATATTCGACCGGGCTGCCGATATCCAGACCGCCGACCGAAACATCGTTATAAGCGATATAATAAATATCTTTTGCTTTTAGCACCCGTTCCAGGGTAACAGCAATAACAGCGACTATTAAAATACTGAAGGCAGAGACCAGAAATAATCCCAGCCGGATTTTCTGAGACCGGGTAATCATAAATAACTCCAGATCTGATGATCAAACGAAAAAATAACAGTTCAGTCATTATACTGCAACTGCTTCGGCAAATAATTGCCATTAAAGTGGGCCGGTCTTTTTAAATTGACAGTTGCATGACTAAAATGTGTCCTTTATATTCGCCCCTTCAATGCAGGAGAGATATGAGTAAAAAGCAATCAGCCCAATCTTTGGTGACCGGACTTTCTTACGGCCGCAAGAACCTGTATTTATTCATACTTGGTCTGATTAGTATTGTGGTTGGTTTTATTTTTATGGCCCAGCCGCCGGTAAACGGATTTATATCGCGCACACTGGCCCCGGTTATTCTGGTCATCGCTTACCTGGTCATTATTCCTGCGGCATTGCTTTTAAAAGATAATCAAAATTAGGGTGGTTAGCTCAGCTGGTTAGAGCA
>DYOS01000155.1 GCA_020720405.1 Caldithrix sp.
TCAGGCTGTTGCAATGACCATATATTTACCGTCATTTCGAAAGAGCAAAGCGATTGAGAAATCTTTGATTCCGTAATCGCCGGGCGGGATAAGCATCTGATAACCACAAAGCCTGGCCTTCTGCAGGTCGATTATGAAGTACATGCTGAACCATGGCTCCCTGTCCCACCCATCAGGCTGTTGCATAATCCCTTAAAACTGGCATTTCGATCCCGCACCCTGATATATTCCAAACCACTTTCTCCTTTTTGTTTTAACTGCTAAATTATTGGCCAATTAATACATTAAACGAACGCTGTAATTTAGGCTATGAATATTCGTGGCTTTAAATAAAGTAAATATTGGCAGGGGTTTAAATCGGATATGGATACCTTATGCAAAATAATAAGCAAAATGGGACTTGCTGAAACTGAAACAGTATTTTAATTTAGAGACTAAACTATTAACCGGGTTAATGATGAGTACCGAGCCTGAACATATCCAATCAATCGCCGCTTTAATTTGCGATCTGACCAGGAACTGCAATATTAAAGAGGAATACTTTGCCGCCTCCTTTAATCTGACCCCGGCTGAGCTGAAAATAATAAAACTGTTCGTTTTCTCGCCTTCGCTGACCGTCCGGGAAATCTGCACCATGCTCAATCTGACCCCGGGACGCATTACCCAGATCGTCACTTCACTTGAAGAAAAAAAAATCCTGCTGCGCGCCGTTGACGCAAATGATAAACGGAATATCACCATCTCTGTGCTGCCCAAAGGTCAGCCCTTTATCAATAATCTCCTGGCCGATTACAATCAGCTCAACTATAAAATATTCAAAGACATCGGACCGGAAACCGCAAGGGAAATTCTGGCATCACTTGAAACATTGGTCAGTCTTTTCAAAACCTGGGTAGGTGAAGACAAACCGGAAAATCTCATTGCCCAGTAAAACTATTTAGACAAGTACACTAAAAAGAGAAGGAATTATGCGTAAGATATTTTCAATTCTGGGCTTTGGCCTTGTGATATATATGATCGCTTTAAATATCTTCTCGGACCGGATCCATGAGCCTTCGTGGCGGATTTCCATCCGGGAGAAACTAAAGAAGGACAAAGCTCCGGCGGCAGATCATTCCCGGTTCAGCCAGTTGCAGCAGCCTTTTACTTCGCCCCAGCAGGTTACCGAAGCCTGTTTATCCTGTCATAACCAGACTCATCTCGAGGTGATGCACTCCAACCATTGGAACTGGGAAAGAGAAGAATACATCGAAGGCCGAGGCATCGTTTATATCGGTAAAAAGAACATCCTCAATAATTTTTGCATCGGTGTACGCGGTAACGAAGAAAGCTGCGCCAAATGTCATATCGGATACGGTTCAACCAATGACAATTTAAACATTGAAGAAGCCCGTAATATTGACTGCCTGGTCTGTCATGACAACACGGATACCTACACCAAAGCCAATGAA
The DNA here is from genome assembly GCA_020720405.1 of Caldithrix sp. Taxonomy (GTDB): domain Bacteria; phylum Calditrichota; class Calditrichia; order Calditrichales; family Calditrichaceae; genus DYOS01. The sequence goes on from DYOS01000155.1 coordinate 1,452, forward strand.
CAGGGTGGAAATCCCCAAAACACCCTGGATTTAAATCTGATAGCCCAGCATATCGGCCGGCCGGGCCGGGCTAATTGCGGCGTTTGTCATTTTTACGGCGGCGGCGGAAACAATGTAAAACACGGTGATCTCGAGATGGCCATGTTCGAACCATCCAAAGAGACCGATATCCACATGGGAACCGATGGCCTGAACCTGGTTTGTGTGGACTGCCACCTGACCGAGAAACATACAATCTCGGGGAAGATGTATTCGCTTTCATCCATGAACCGTAACCGGGTAACCTGCGAACAGTGCCATTCGGAGACACCCCACGTAGACGAAATTCTGAATGAACACACGCTGAAAGTCTCCTGCCAGGCCTGCCATATCCCGGAATATGCCAAGGTCAATTCAACCAAAACCCATTGGGACTGGTCCACAGCCGGACGGCTGAAGGATGGCAAACCATTCCATGAGGAAGACAGCCTTGGCAACCATGCCTATATGTCAATCAAAGGCAGTTTTAAATGGGGCCGCAATCTCGAACCGGAATATGTCTGGTTTAACGGAACGGCATCACATTATCTCTCCGGCGATGTTATCGCCGATACCAGCCAACCGGTTATTCTAAACACACTGAATGGTTCTTACCAGGATCAGGAATCAAAAATTATCCCGGTTAAAATTCACCGTGCTGTTCAGCCTTTTGACCCGGTCAACCAAATTCTGATTCAGCCCAAATTGTACGCCGAGGCTGTTGGTGACAGCGCCTTCTGGAAAGATTTTGACTGGCAGACCGCATCCCGGGCCGGTATGCACGATATGCAGCTGCCGTACAGCGGGGAAATTTCCTTTATCAAAACCGAGATGTACTGGCCGGTCAATCATATGGTATCCGCTGCCGGAAATACCGTTGCCTGTGCCGATTGCCATCAGCGTGACAACAGCCGCATGGCCGGTTTAAACGATTTCTATATGCCCGGCCGTGATTATTCAGAACCTATCGAACTCGGCGGAAAACTACTGCTGATCTCAACTCTGTTGGGGGTTATCGGTCACGGTTCCCTGCGTATCATTATGACCATGAACCGTAAAAAAAGAGGTGAAAAGTGAAAGCTAAAATATATGTTTACCGTTCCTTCGAACGCTTCTGGCACTGGACTCAGGCCATTTTGATCATATTCCTGGGTCTTAGCGGATTTGAAATTCATGGTTCGCTGAACTTTTTTGGATTCGAAAATGCAGTGAATTACCACAACTTTGCCGCTTATCTGTTGTTAGTCCTGATTGTATTTGCCATCTTCTGGCATTTTACGACCGGTGAGTGGAAACAATATATTCCGACCAAAGAACTTATCCTGGCTCAGCTCAATTATTACCTGTTTGGCATTTTCCGCAATGCACCTCATCCCACAAAGAAGGATGTGCTCAGCAAACTCAATCCTTTGCAGAAACTGGTTTATTTCGCTCTTAAAATTATGATTATCCCGCTCACCGTCGCCTCCGGGCTGTTCTATATTTTTTACCGTTACCCGCATAGCTCTGAAATCGCCGCCCTTAATATTGAATCGTTACGCACTATTGCCCTGCTTCATACAGTCGGTGCCTTTATGCTGGTCACTTTTCTTATCGCCCATTTATACCTGATGACCACCGGCGAAACCCCGACTTCCAATCTGAAAGCGATGCTGACCGGTTATGAAGAACTGGGTCATGATCATCAGCAGCCGGAAAATAAAAATTAAGCATTTAACCCGAGGTATTTATGGACAATACGAAATATATGAACTCTTACCTGGCCGGCGTCTTACTTGGACTTCTGCTCCTGGCCACCATTTATATCACCGGACGCGGGCTTGGAGCCAGCGGTGCCATAAAGAGTTTTACCCTGGCCACCGTCCAGGGAATTGTACCTGAACACGCCAAAACCACGGCCTATTATCAGGAATACAACCACGACCATGCCGAGAATCCCTTAAAAACCTGGCTGGTCTTTGAAGTACTCGGCGCCGTTATCGGCGCTTTTCTGTCCGGTCTTATTTCAAACCGTCTCGGGCTGAGTTTTGAACACGGCCCGCACAGCACAACAAAAATCCGGGTGGTTTCGGCTCTGGCCGGGGGATTGATTTTTGGCTTTGGCGCCCAGCTTGGACGCGGCTGTACCAGCGGCGCTGCCCTGAGCGGCATGGCTGTGCTTTCCACCGGCGGTATTATTACCATGCTGGGCATCTTTGGCGGAGCTTACGCCTTTGCCTGGTTTTTTAGAAAATTTTGGATATAAGGAGGCCGAATATGGGACCATTAGTTCCGGATATTATCGGAAATGAACTTAACCTGATTACGGCCCTCTTTATCGGGCTGCTGTTTGGCCTGATCCTGGAACAGGCCGGATTCTCCACCTCAAAAAAACTGGTTGGACTTTTTTACGGCTATGATTTTACCGTACTGCGGGTATTTTTTACTGCCGGTATCGTGGCCATGCTTGGGGTGATCGCCTTTGATCACTACGGCTTGCTGGACATGAGCCTGATTTACATTAATCCGACTTTTCTCTGGTCGGCCATTGTCGGCGGATTGATAATGGGTCTGGGTTTTGTGGTTGGCGGCTTTTGCCCGGGTACAAGTATCTGTGCCGCGGCTATTGGTAAAATAGATGCCATGCTGTTTATTCTTGGCTCAGCACTGGGTGTACTCATTTTTATGGAAGGCTATCCATTGTTCGAAGGAATATATAAGAGCTCTTTCCTGGGCAGTCTGCGCATTTTTGATTCGCTTGGTATTTCTCAGGCCGCTTTTGCCTTGCTGCTGACCGCTACCGCTGTGCTGGCCTTCTGGCTGGCGGGAAAAATTGAACAAAGAGTGAACGGCCAGCCGGAACAACCTTTTTCCTTCCGCCCCCATCATGGAGGATTAACCATTGCCGGATTGATTTTGATTGTCAGTATCAGTTTTCTACCGCAGCGCAAGGAAGCGGTGTTAAACCATCCGGTCGAAACCAATGCCATCGAAGAAGCCGGCATTAAAATCATGTCTTCGGATGAACTGGCCTTCCTTCTGATCGATAAGGACCCAAAACTTAAAATTTTTGATTTCCGCAGTGCGGATGAATATAGCCAGTTTCGACTGCCGGGTTCTTATTCCTACACCGTGGACAACCTGTTTGGAAAGGACGGCGGTAAAGTTCTGGCTTACCACCATCAGATAAACCTGATTGTAGCTGAAGATGAGGCCAGCGAGAGGAAAATCGGATTGGCGGCCACCCGCCTGGGGTTTAAAAACATTGTTTTATTAAAGGGCGGACTGGCCGAATTTAAAACGACTATAATCGGATTTGACCGGGCAAAAGCCCTGGCCGGTGGGGAAACTACCGATACCATCCGCTTCCGGACAAAGGCCAGTTCCGTTTTGCCAGTACTTATTGAACAAAGTAAGAATTCTGCCCCGGTGAAAAATAAAACCAAACGGGTTCTCGGCGGCTGTTAAGTTTATTCAGATAATGGCACCGGAGGTGTATTAATCCGGTCTTCATTTTTAGGCATTGTTGACTACTTCCCTTAAAATTACAGGCAGGCAGTCAAAGAACAGACCGTATCATTCAGATCGGCCGGGGGCAGCGCGATGTATAACGACATTACTGAACGCCCGGCCGTTTTCATTTTGTACTCATCGTAATAATACCCCCTGATTTCAATCAGGATAAATAGTCGCCGCTGAAAAAGTATTTAAATGCTGTATATTAAGTACTTAAGTTTGTTAATAAGACGTTTATTCCCACCAGAACAAGAAAATAACCCTTCATTTCCCGGAGGTTTTGTGCGTCTCAAAACTCTTCCAATCTATTAAAGAATCGTTTAGACCAAATGATCTACATGAAACAGGCGCTGGTTCATTTGGCACAATCCATCGTCATTATGTGACTGTGGTTTTAAAATGAAAGAACTCCAGTTGTCCATTTTCAGGAATGGATTTTTTAGCCTGATCAATTCATAAATTTGGGCTAAAGCCCGGGAGAATTGGTTTTTTTATAGCCCCGGCCTTAAGGCCGGGGCTATAGAAACCCTTGATTTTTATGGACTTTAGTCCATTAAAAATTTGTTTAAGAATATTTTAGGTCAGAAGATTTCTGGAAGTTTTCCGGGACAATTCACTCCGACTTTTTCATTTGGATATTGAGAAATCATCTTTTTCAGCACCGACTTAATAAAGCTAAACCACTTCAACCCGATGATAAA
>DYOS01000156.1 GCA_020720405.1 Caldithrix sp.
AATTTCCTGTTTCCAGCGCGATCTTTGCCGTAAAAATATTGGGCAAAACATATCCGGCCACGGCCAGCAACAGGTAAATATTTCTCAGCTTCATCTTATTCAGCTTTTTTGCTGCGGGTAAAAAACGCCACAATCAGGGTGGTCACCAAGCCCATCAGCGGTGTGGCGATTACCACCTGAACCAAATAACTTTTCAGGTTAAAAAAAGCTTCGGCGTCGGTCTGGTTCATTTTTCCGGAGCTGACTGCATATTGTATGGCATTCGGGAAATATTCCGGTGTAATCAGCAGCGAGGTGATCAACTGGACCAGCGGACTGAGCAGGGTAACAAGTATGGTAATCATTACACCGCTGAATAAACCCTGTTTGTAACTCATCGTACCGGAATAGAAATTTTTCCGTTTTTCGAGCAGGGCCAGCACATAAAAAGCAATGGCCGGTATGGCCACGAAGTTGGTATAAATCGGGTGCAGGTGAATATAGGTACTGTGCAAACCGCTTAGTTTTTCCAGCAGCATCCAGAGCAGCATCATTCCGGTAAAATACAAAGCCCATTTAATTTCAATAGCGTATTGTTTCATATTCACTCCTTATACGGCCTGGTTGTAGGCAGTTTTAATCCATTCAACTATCTCATTACTAACTTCGCTTTCGGCGGTCAGATTAATTTTATGTGAACACATGGCATTGGCTGAATTTATGGCTTCAAGCATACCTTCAGCGGTCTGACCTTTCAGATTTAAACCCAGCTCAAAACGGGTTTTTGTGGCCGGGGTAAGCATGGCAAATTGTTTTTTCCGGCGGACAGAAACATAAGCATTCTTCGGAGCCAGTTCTACATCGCCGCCCAGATTTTGAATGACCGCAACCAGCTTTTCATAGACCGGGCGCAGAGGTTCTTTTCCCTGATATTGTTTATCAATCAGGACATTGTTGTCTGCGGCTGATCCGGCATCGGAGCCTTTGGCTTTATGCGCCACGAGGTTGGCAAAACCATGGGTAAATCCGTGCTCTTCCTTTAAGAATTTCAGGATGTCCCCGTGTTTGGCAAAGTTTTTTGATTGAACCACAGCCATCCATTCCGGCAGAGTTTTGCCGGTATTTTTGTGCAGGTTTTCGATCATGGTTTGTTCTGCTTTATCCATATCCCCTCCTTTTGGGTGTTTATCAAAATTCATTATCCGGCTTATTAAATGCCTTCCGGATGTTACGAAACGGGTTTGATCCGCCTGCTTTGACGGTCAATCGCAGGCTGATTAGTGACATACAAACAAATATCCCGGCTCATTTATTCTGCCCCGGGCATCAATATAAATCCGGTGAATCATTATACGCCAAATGCCTTATTGAGAGGCTGCACTGTGCTTTGTAATCAGTCCATGTCAAGCGGTGAAAAAGAAAAGGAGTTGGCATGAAAAAGTTATCATTAAAAGGGATGATTTCTCTGGCAGTGATCATCCTGCTCAGCGGCTGCGGTGCTGTGATGAAAACAACCGGTACTCTGGCCGGCAAGCTGCTGACCCAGAAAACAGCTGATCTGTCCAAAGCCTCGGTTCAGGTTCAGTTTGTACGCAATGTTTATCCGGCCGCGGTCAATTCGATTGAGGTGGAATACCTGGGAAAAGACTGGCAGGATGGCGGCAATATGGTCACCATCAATTTCCTGAAAAGAGAAGGCATCGGTATGTACGCCATCGACGGCCAGGTTTTTATCGATGGCAGCGAGGTGCCGCACCTGGCTAATGGTTTCTACGGCAAGTGGACAGGGCGTGAGGATTTCACCCCGAAGATGATTCGTGTGGTAACCAGCAGCGGACAGGAGGCGGAGTTTTTGGTTACCCCGCCGCCGCCAATCCGCATTGTATCGGTCAACGGGCAAAAAGATACGGCCGATGTCAATCTGAATTCACCCCTGACTCTGGAACTGGAAAGTCCGCAGGCGGATAGCAGGACTGAGTTTTCGGTTTCACTGCTTAGCAATATCATGAATATCCGTACGTTTATTGAGAGCGGCATATTTAAATACAAAAATAAAATAATTATACCGGCGGCCCTGTGGAAAAATTCCATGTCGCCCGTCCCGCCGGTTGGCGGAGAGAGCTGGCTGCGCATCGAGCGGTTTAATGTTAATACCGCCATCATCAAAGGTGTTGGAGCAACCCAGGTTGTGGGTACCGCCATTGACTGCGTTCCGGTTCGGGTAACCGGCGAACTTGAAGAAACTCGCTTCGGCACCGTTGATGAGCAGGGCTTGACGGTTTCCGAGACCATCAAAAACAAAACGGGCGAGATGAATATTGAGTTTTCAAAACCCAATGCATTTCTCGGCCGGCCGATGAGCAGCGGTAAAAAATTCGCCATGGCCTCGTTTACCGTGCGGGCGACCCGCCTTCAGCAATCACGTACTTCTTCCAGCAGCAATACAACCTATACTTCCACACATAAAATTACCACCACTACCACAACCACCACGACCAGAACTTTTCCCACCCTGCCCGATGCTTATTGGGATGAACTGGTCGCCCGGCTGTACAAAGATTTTGAATCTATACTGCGGGAAAATTACAACATCACGCTGATCCCTGTGGAGCAGGTGGTTCAGGCACCGAGCTATGCCAGTCTGGAGCCGATTACTGATCAGATTTCCATGGTTGAAGTTGAGAAGAGCTACAAAAATACCAAAAACCTGATTCCGACAACGTTCTCGGCAATCGTTAAAAATATTTCATCAACCTTTGCTTCCGACCGGATAGATGCCCGGCTGCTTCGTGAACTCGATGTCGACGGTTTGATTGCCGTGACCATCGACCTGGAAATGCCCTGGGAAGAATTCTCGCTCAGCCCGCGCCTGAGTATCCGCATTTCCGGTGCACCGAATGGTTACAAAGCCGGCCCGACCATTTATCTGCAGGGTTTGGTTTCCGGCAACGGTCTGCCTCTGGATGAGGCAAAGATGGATGCAAAATATCTGATGAATCTTCTACCCAATGTCATCCGCCAGAAGGACCTGATGAGTGCCTTAAACCGCGGCTTTAAAGCCATGGCCGAGAGGGAAAAATCAATGGACTACACAACTTTATGGTCGCTTAAATAGCGCCTGGAATTCTTAAATAGTCGGCTTTTCAAAACATTCCACAATCAAGGAGGTCTTCAGATGAAGAAATTATTAACAGTCGCCATTGTTCTGCTCAGTCTTTCCCAACTGGCTTTCGCTCAGGACAATAAGTATTTCAATGCCGGGAAAATGGTAGCCGGTGGTCAGGCCGGTATTTCCGGATTGGGTTTTGGTTTCGGTGCCAATTTTGAATATGGCATTACCGATAAAATCGGCATACAGCCTGCATTTATCATGCACAATTACAGCGCCGGCACAACGGATTGGTACTTTAATGTGATTGATGTGTACGGGACATACCATTTCAGACCGAAAGTCAGTTTTTTTGATCCGGAGAAGATGGACAGCTACGGTATGGCCGGTGTTTCCTTTGTCAGCTTTGGTGCCGAGAGTCCTGGTACTGATGCTGAGACAGCCTCCAGTTTTGCCTTTGGCGGCGGTGCCGGCAGCCGGTACTATTTCAGTGAAAAATTATCGGTTTTTGGAGAAGGGAAATACCGTTTTGCTTCTTTCAAAACAGATAGTAATACCCTGGCCATTGCCTGGTATAGCATTGCTTTCGGTGTTACTTACGCCATCAACTAAGTAAACGCTTCACGAGAAAAAGGCCGGCTTTCTCCTCTCCGGCCGGCCTTTTTTTATAAAAGTAAACCACAACGGTTAAACAGAATTTTTGATAATAATTACCCGCCAAAAATGACCAGCATAGTTTCTATACTTTTCATATCTATCAGGATGCTTTAAATTTATTTAATATATCGTATCCGTCCGGTGAAGTACCTATTGCGACCGGGTTTTTTCTGCCAATTGGCGGGGAGTAATTCTTCCAGCCATGGCTGCGGAGTACCGGCAATACGGCTAAACAGGTCTTGCAGATATTCATAAGGCTCAGATCCCTGCAGTTTGGCTGTGGAAATCAGGGTATAAAAAACAGGCGCTTATTGGGTGCGCCGTTTTGATGTCCCGATAAATTGCAACTAAATCTCCCCTGCGCTACGTCTGGCAAACAGGTAATTGTTGTGTCCAAATTCCATGGTACGAATAGCATTCTCCTTCTGGTTGCTATTGATTCCGAAATCCTGCCCGCGACTGGCGGATCTGGACTGCACCGGCTATCCCGGCTGAACAAAGGTAATAATCAGGCCTGCCATCGACCGGCCTCTGCCACGAGTGGAATGTTTTAATAAACCCCCGGCATACCGATTTCAGTCAGGTTCGGATTCTTCAGGCCGAGCCTTTCTCCGTGCATCGCCGTTTGCTAAAAACATAGTATTAAAACGTAGGGAGAATAAATGAAAATTACCGCCATTTCCTTTTTGGTTGTATTGCTTTGCACATCCTGTTTTACCGGCGGCACCGCACCTGCCCGGAATACCCCGCCACAGAGCAGGATTTTACAGCCAACAAACTCAGGCTTGATAATCGGCACACTTAAAATTCCACCGCGGGCGGTGGGTGCCCGCAGCGGATCGCAATTTATGCGTGATGTCGAAAACCTGAGTTTTGAAGAGCGCGAAGCACAGATATTTAGTGAAGCATCCCGCGGTAATATCCCGGATTTTATGCGTCAATTCATTACCATTAATTCACAATTTGCCGATGCCGATGGAATAATGCACACGGTTCAATACCAGGTTATGCCCGATTACCTGTGCCTTGGTTCGGATGAGGATTTCTGCCGCGTTCCAACCGGACCCATCACCGCCCAGCGTTTAGCTGATCTGTTTGGCGCCATTCTGCCAACGCGGCAACTGGTCGATGATATTCATAAACATGCAACCATAAAACTTGAACCGGTGACCTATTACCCGGTAGCCAATCAGAATGAACGGGTTTCTAAATTTGTAAAACACAATGCGGCCATTGATTCACTAATGGATAAAGCCGGAGGCAAAACCGGGCAATTGATCAGTGGAATAAAGAAGGATGTTGTACTCAGCAAGCGAATCGCCGACCCGAATCGGCCGCATCATGTAGTTATTTATGGCTGGCACCGGTTGGACGGCAAGGCGATTCAAGCACTGACCAATATTCATATCGACTGGTATGTGGATTACAGCCATGGCATCCGGTTTTTGAATGACCAATTTCTGCTGGATGGGAAAATATGCAGGATGAGCGAAATACTGAAGGATCCTATTTTATACAAAGTGCTTAGCGATGAAGACGGAGCGATGAGACAACCGCATTATTAAATGCGAGTGCCGGCCTATTAATATTCCTGCGAAATTTCTATCCCTACCGGACCAATCAATAAAAACATCTGAATTAAAAATAATACATATCATGCAGCTAATAAGACTCACTATTTACATAAATATAGATAATGCATATTATTGAAATAAAATATTTGCTAATATGACAATAACCTATTGACATCAAATATTTCGGCGATTATTCTCTAAAGGCACAAATACCTACAAAAGTAAATCATTCATAAAGGAATTCAGCATGAGAATCAGACTTAAATCGGTCCTGTTTTTCCTGTTCCTCTTACCATTTGCGGC
>DYOS01000031.1:0-9060 GCA_020720405.1 Caldithrix sp.
GCAGATAAAGAAATTGGTGACATAGAAGCTGCTCATAAATCATCCTATCTTATTTTTGAAGAATTTACCTTTGATACCGGTTATCCGGATGAAAACGCCAGTGCAGTAATAAATGGACGATTATTATCAAATCATTATCGTGGGTTTTGGTGCGGAACACAAAAGTCAACGGTTGATTCGGGGATATATGTCATTTCAATCAGTGTTCGAGACACCTCGTTGGTATTATCATGTGTAAATTCACAATAATAAAATGATAAACGTAAGTTATTAGAAATTTCCCCGGTTTATAAAATCAGAAGTATTTTACAAATAAATTGGGACTCAGACTGGATCTGATTGTCCTTATGACGATGTTTAAGATAGAATTGTACGGGCGATGTCCTGGTTTGAGGTTCCCATGGCCAGCAGTGATCGAATGATCAGATCAATGGACACAGAAGGATCCCCGGCTTCGAGCTTGGCAACACGTGACTGGCTTGACTTTAGCAGCTTGGCCAGTTGTTCCTGGGTTAGATTTTTCTGTGTTCTTAATTGTCTGATATTGGAACTCAGCTTCAGCTTTAATTCAATATATGACGACTCTTCCTCAGAAAGTCCCAGAAATTCCTGGGTTGAACCAACTTTCCAACCCTTCTTCTCCAAATATTCTAATTTTTGTTTAGACATTTTCATAATCCTTAAGTCTATGTATGCAAATATCAATCACCTGTTTTGGTGTTTGTTGTGTTTTCTTTTTAAAAACAGCTAAAATTACAATGGCTTCCTCATCGATTTTATAAATAATTCGCCAGATACTATTTTGATCGTTTATACGAAGTTCATGACAATCGACCCCAATCGCCGGCATAGGTCTTGAATGTGGCATACCAAGTTTTTCTCCAGTCTGAAGATGTCTGAGAAGAAATCCGGCTTCGAGCCTGGCTGAAGATGAAAATGGTGGTGTTTTGATTTCTGACTGAAACCAGACCAGTGGTTTATCCTGATATGCCATATGTTCGAATATATGTCACATTTGACATATCGTCAATGCACGGCGAGAGATTAAATAAATCATGGATACTGTGGTCGACGCTGAAAACAAATACAAAAATATCCCGTTTACTCTTCCCTGACCCGCATAAAAACCATGCCGACGCGGGTTTTTGACTGTTTCAGCATTTCGACATATTCGGCAAAGGGCACATCCATCACCTCGTGCGTTTCGCGGCTGCTGCTGGCATGGCGGAAAATCAAATTGCCCCAGGCATCACGGATAATCAGACCCATATGCGCCGAAAACACCCCGGGATAGGTTGTTAAAATCGAAACAATTTCTCCGCCCTGCAGATTCGGGGCAATCCCGGGCAGTTGATCAACTGGCACATAGTCAATGCGGCCTTCCTGCGCCGCAGAAAATTGATTAGCCCGCTCCGGTTCTACCCCGTTGTCGATAAAAAATTTTCTGTGGTTGATGGATTTAGTCATGGTTTTGGTTTTGCCGGCAGCGACTTTTTGGGTTACATCTTCTAATAGCCATTGATTATTGGGCAGCCAGTCAGCGATGGTGTAATGGTTGCGGCTGGTGTAATCGATAACGCCGTTATTGTAACGGATTTTCTGCAGATTGTTGAAAAGCTGTTCATAGGTTTCCGAAATAGACATGGCTAAGATGTGTTCGCAAAACAGCATACAATCGGTGCGGGCGAAATCGATCAGCGGATCCCGATCGGGGCCTTTTTCTGCACCTTCGCCCATACTGTAAATCAGGTAGGGCGTACCTTTGGCCCGCTCCGAATAGAACTGGATCCGTTCGGCCCGGCTCATTTTCTTAACTTTTGGTTTACCCAGCAGCGTATCAAAATCGGAGGCGACCATCTCCCATGTATATTTGGGCCGAACCGGGTGATACTGATCTTCAAAGCGCATTCTAAAAACTTTGGCCATGGTGCCGTAAACGGGCTCGACTCTGGTCAGTGGTTTTTTCAGCCAGTGGCTGACCTCACCGGAAATATGCACAGTGCCCGGATTGCCCGTATGTGTCCCGGCAGCCAGCACATAACCGTCGTGCAAAGAACCATCCGCCTGCGGCATACCTTGCAACTCCGGAATGAATAGAACGGCACCCGGTAAAAATTCCTGCGGTGAGACACTAACCGTGCGCATGGGGATATGATGATAACCGGTCAGCGCTGCTAAACTGCCGTTGTTACTGATCAGTTTAACTGTGTGCGGGGTTTGGGCGCCGGTCAGCGTAAACAACAAAAAAATAAATGTTAGCCAATGCATAAAAGCTCCGTTTCAAATAAAGACTTATCTTAAAGAATCTTAAAAAGTAGTTCAATTTAAAGCACAAAATCTTTATATTTGTGACATCAATTTTTTTAAAAAGGCTATGGAGGAATGATATATGAAACGTGTTCATAATTTTAATGCCGGCCCGGCCGCTCTGCCTTTGTCGGTGCTGGAACAGGTGCGCGACGAATTGATTGATTACAACGGGCAGGGTCTTTCGGTGATGGAAATGAGCCACCGCTCGGATGTTTTTGATAAAATTATCAAGGATGCCGAACGGCTGACCAAAGAAGTAATGGGTATCCCCGACGGTTATAAAGTACTTTTCTTCCAGGGCGGCGCCACCTTGCAGTTTGCCGCGGTTCCACTCAACCTGGCCGCAGACGGGAAGAACTGTGATTATATAAATACCGGGGAATGGTCAACCAAAGCTATCGATGAAGCGCAGAAGCTTGGTAAGTCTGTCCGGGTAATCGCCAGCTCGCAGGATCAGACCTTTTCCTATATCCCGACGGATTTCAAGATAAATTCAGATGCGGCCTACCTGCATGTAACCTCCAATAATACCATTTACGGCACACAATGGAAATCATTTCCAAAGACGGGTGAAGTTCCACTTGTTGTCGATATGTCATCCGATATCAACTGCTGCAAACTGGATATGAGCCAGTTCGATCTGGTTTATGCCGGGGCCCAGAAAAATATGGGTCCTTCCGGTGTTACCATGGTCATTATCAAAGAAGCGCTGCTCGAACGCAGCCCGGCCAATATCCCGACCATGATGAGTTATAAAATCATTGGTAAAAAGGATTCTCTGTACAATACCCCGCCGACCTTTGGCATTTATATCATCAAACTGGTGCTGGAATGGATTCAGAAAAATGGCGGTCTGGAAAAGCTGGAAGCAGTAAATAATAAAAAAGCGGATATTCTGTATCGTGAAATCGACCGCAGCGGCTTTTACCGCGGCACCGTGCGCAAAGACAGCCGCAGCATGATGAATGTGCCCTTCCGCCTGGGTTCGGAAGAACTGGAGAAAAAATTTGTAGCTGAAGCCAAAGCCGCCGAGATGATTGGGCTGAAAGGTCACCGCTCGGTCGGCGGTATCCGGGCCTCGATTTATAATGCAGTACCGCTGGAAACAGTTCAGGCTCTGGTTGATTTTATGGCTGACTTCGAAAAGCGAAACGGCTGATTTCCCCTGTGAAAAGGAGCAGTGCTATTAGGCATTGCTCCTTTTTTAATAAACGGAATCCTCCCCGGAACAGGTTAGGTTTCTACATTTTTGATAGATAAAAATTATTCCCCGCTACGCGGATCACTCCGGGATGAAATTTTAAAAAACGAACCAGCTTAAGAAAACCTTATTTCCACTTTGGAAACGCCGAAACTATATTGGCGTTGAACGGACAGAAAAGTACAGGAAAATTATTATGAAGCGTTTTTTAACCGCATTAATTTTTACTTTGTTGATTTTAAGCATCGTCTGGATATACAAAGACAATCAGCCGGCCGGCATTACTAAGTTAGCTAAATCGCGTTCCGCCCTGGGTGGAAAAGATAACCCCCTGGCCCGGGTCAATTATGAAACCCTGCGTCTGGCCGACCCGGTTTCCGGGCAGATTCCTCAGGATATACGGCAAAAGGAACTGGCCTATGCCGCCGAATTACCGGTGCGGAATAACCGTCCGGTTTTTTTAAAAAACGGTGCTGTTGCTGATGTTACCGCCGCTCAGTTTAAAAGACGCGGTCCTTATAATGTCGGTGGGAGAACACGTGCTCTGGCTCTTGACCGGAATAATGAGAGTATTATTCTGGCCGGGGGTGTTTCTGGCGGCATGTGGCGGACAACGGATGGCGGGGTGAAATGGAGCAAGGTGACCGCATCCGAACAGCTGCACAGCGTGACCTGCCTGGTTCAGGATAAGCGCAGCGGACAGGGCAGTACCTGGTTTTATGGCAGCGGTGAGCTGATCGGGAATTCGGCCAATAAGTCGGGCAGCGCGCCCTTCCGCGGTGATGGTGTTTTTAAATCGGTAGATAATGGTCTGACCTGGAACCTGCTGCCGGCTACTTCCACGGGAAAACCGCATACCTTTGATAATGATTTTGATTATATCTGGAACCTGGCCATTGATCCGACCGCTACAGCGGATATCGAAATATATGCCGCAACCTATGGCAGCATTTACCGCAGTACCAATGGCGGCGATAACTGGACAAAAGTATTGGAAACCGTTGATCCGAATTATTCCAGATATACGGATGTTGAAGTAACCACCCAAGGTGTGGTTTATGCTTCGCTGAGCAGCGACGGCGGTTCACAGGCCGGTATTTACCGCTCAACCGATGGGTTGAGCTGGACAAAAATAACCCCGCCTGGTTTTCCATCGGAATATGACCGCATCGATCTTGAAGTGTCGCAAAGCAATCCCAATCTGCTTTACCTGGTTGGTTACACACCGGATAATGGTGCGCTGGAACATGAATTATGGCGCTACGATTTTAACCCGGTCAACAGTAAGGGCACCTGGCAGGACCTGACGAACAGTTTGCCTGCCCTGGGCGGTTCTACGGGCAATTTTGACTCGCAGACCGGTTATGACCTGTTTGTAAAAATTCATCCGGCTAATGCCGATTATGTTTTTCTGGGCGGGACAAATCTTTTCCGCTCAAATAACGGATTTGCCTCCAGTCTTCAGACGACCTGGATTGGCGGCTACACAAAATCCAATGATTCCTATGCCGAGTACACCAATCATCATCCCGATCAGCATGCTCTGGTTTTTTATCCTTCGAATCAGGATAAGGCGCTTTCCGGTCATGACGGCGGAATCAGTCTGACCACAAACCTGCGCTCAGCAGCAGTGAACTGGGCCATTCTGAACCGCGGCTATTATACCACGCAGTTTTATACAATAACCATCGAGCCGACCGTTTCCGGCGATGCCAGTGTCATTGGAGGTATGCAGGATAATGGCTCATACATCGCCGAGGATACTACTTCCACGGTGGACTGGTCGCAGATTCTGAGCGGGGATGGTGCTTTCTGCGCCATATCTCCGGGCATGTCCTATATTTATGTCTCCGCCCAGGAAGGTCAAACTTACCAGTGGCGGGCATCGAATGGCGCCTGGGCCCGGGTTGATCCCTCCGGTGGCGGCGATTATCTGTTTATCAATCCGTTCACTCTTGATCCGAACAAATGGACGCGCATGTTTATGGCTTCCGGTAATTTTCTGTGGCGGAACAGCGATCTTACCCAGCTGCCAACCGGCGGAAACTATGATCCGCCCACCACAAACTGGGCTATGCTAACCCATACAAATGTCGGCACAGATGTTTATATCAGCGCTGTGGCCGTGGCCCGTTCCAGTTCCAACCGGGTTTATTACGGCACAACTGACGGACGGCTGTTCAAGCTGGATAATGCTGCCAGCGGTGATCCAGCGTCGGTCGAACTGACCGGGACGGCTTTCCCATCCGGTTTTATCAACTGTATCGCCGTCAACCCGGATAATGCCAATGACCTGCTGGTCGTCTTTTCCAATTACCTTGTGCACAGTCTGTTCCATTCCACGGATGGCGGCAGCAGTTGGGAAACGGCCGGCGGAAATCTCGAGGCTGTGAGCGACGGCAGCGGTGCCGGGCCCTCGCTACGCTGGGCGGTTTATGCCAAAAATGTTCATAACACTCAATATTTTATCAGCACGAGTACCGGTGTCTATTCCTCTACCAAACTGGACGGAATGAACACCGTCTGGCAGCAGGAGAGTGCCGATCTGATTGGCAATGTTGTGGTCGATATGCTGGCTTACCGTTCGGCTGACCGCGTTCTGGTGGCAGCCAGTCACGGCGGCGGGGTTTTCTCGGCCACCCTGCCGGTGGATGATCCGACTCCGGTAACGCCAGGCGAATTTATCCTGGCCCAGAACCGGCCCAATCCCTTCAATGGTGAAACCACAATTTATTATAATGTGGAAGAAGCCGGATCGGTAAAATTGATTATTTACGATCTGCAGGGCAGAAAGGTAAAAACGCTGGTCGATAAGAATTTTGATACCCCAGCCTCGGAACAGCCGGCTTACTGGGTTGGTAATGATGACCGGGGTTGGCCGGTCGCTTCGGGGCTTTATTTGTATAACCTGCAAACCGGTGGCAAAAGCTACACCCGCAAGATGATCTACGTCCGCTAAAGGTCTTTTTGATTCTGCCCCGGGTTGCCGGGGCAGAATCAAATCTTTTCTATAAAACTATTTTTCACTGGTCTGTTTTAACCGCTGGCGCAGCAAATTAGTTTTGCCGCCTCTGCTCAACTCCGTTTAACCAATTTGTAAAAGACTGTGCCGCTGAATTTAATATCAGTTTCAATCTGTAAAATTACAGGGCGGCGATAATCTTATCCGCCACACGGAAAGCGTTGGCATAAATGGTAAATGTATAGGTTACACTGCCGCCGGTCGGCATAAAACTGCCATCGGTGATATACAGATTTTCGGCTTCGTGGGAGCGGCAGTCGGCATCTAAGACTGATGTTTCCGGGTTATGGCCAAAGCGGCAGCCGCCGGCCTGCAGGTTGGCTGATGGCGATCCGCTGATACTGGAATAAATGTCTTCGGCACCCATCTGTCGCAGCACATTTTCAGCCTTTTCCGCCAGAAATTGTCCGACCTTTAGATCGTGCCGGTGATAGCCGATCCGGAACCGGGCCTGCGGATCACCCCATTTGTCTTTTTCGTTCGGGTCAAGACTGACGAAACAATTATCATTGGGCAGCCAGTCATTAAAAATTTCGAAACGCAGGTAGCGCGCTTCGTTGAAATGGGTTTCCAGCTTACGCTTTAGTTTTTTACCCCAGATCAGTTGGTCGTCTTCATCCCATTTCAGGCTATTGGCCCGGGAAATGGCGTTGGAATGTTTCCACAGAAAGTCGATGGTACCGCCTTTGGCCCGTTCTCCAAAAGACGGATCGTATATTTCGTACCAATCCTGCAGAGCGCGGTTGACAAATACACCAGGCTGACGCAGTGCTTCGGCAGTGTTTGCCGGAAAGTCTTTATAAAATAATGTACCCTGTCCCGATCCGCCGCCGGAGAAGAGCAGGTTTTTTCCGACCTGACCCGAACCGTTGGCCAGACCGCGGGGATATTTTGGTCCGGTTGAATTTAGCAGCAGGCGGGAGGTTTCGATGGCCTGGCAGGCGACCACGAATATCCGGGCATCGACGGTCTGTCTTTGACCGGCCGCATCGTAATAATGGGCTGCAGTAACTTTTCCGGAGGAATCGCTGCCCAGATGAAAGACTTTGGCATTTGGGCGGATTTCACAGTTTCCGGTGGCCAGGGCCTTATCGAGCAGGGCGACGCGGGAGCTGCTTTTGGCATCGCTGGAACAACCGTAACTGCCGCAGAAATCGGAATAATAACAGGAACGGCGGTTTCCTTCGGGACGGGAAAGAATGGCCCGCGGTGTCGGGAAAACCTGGTAACCAAGCGTTTGACAGGCCTGGTCTATTTCGCTGCAGACTGTATTTTCGAGCAGCGGTGGGTAGGGGAAATCCGCAGTGGAACGTGGTTCAAGAAAACGGTGCGCAACTACTTTTCCCGAAACACCGACGATCTGTTCAACCCGGGTATAATAGGGTTCGAGATCATCATAAGTGATTGGCCAGTCGGTGATATTGGCACCGGCGATGGGACCGAACTCGGAGAGCAGTCTGAAATCAACCGGTTTCAGGCGATGGAAAAAGCCGCTCATCAGGTTGCTGGAGCCCCCAACCATATTGCCGTTCCAGAAATCCCAGCCCGATTTAAAGGTAGATTCGGCCTGCCATTCTCCATCGCTTTCTTCTTCGATAACATGGGCTTCATCGCGCAGATTTGGAGTGTAAACACTGCGCCGGCAGCAGGCCAGTTCATCCTTGGAAAAATCTTCTGTTTTAAACCAGGGACCTTTTTCCAGCACCAGTACTTTATACCCGGCCATAGACAGAGCATAGGCAACCGGCCCGCCGCCCGCCCCGCTGCCGATAATGCAAACATCAAAATCCGGCATTGTTATTTATCCTTAAGTGAAATTTCTAACTACTTTTGTATTTATTCTTCTCTGTCGGCCGGGGCTGCCCGGGAAAATAATTCAGCCATTTCCAACCGCTTCCATCCGGGTTGGCGCCGTAAACCGGATCACTGAACAGGGCTTCAAACAGGTAAAGCAGCATCATGCTCAGCCAGCGTTCGCCCCAGTTCAGAGCGGATATTTCCTGCAGCAGATCATTTTGGTTTTGAGTACTGAGTTTGGCGAACGAGCTGCCCATGGATTTTTGCGCTTCTTCTTCAATCCAGGTCAGGCCGTTTTTCAAAAAGCGGGTATCTGCCGGATCGGGATTGGTATCACCGATAACCCATTGCACATAGCCGGCGGCATTCAATTCCCGGGCACCAGGAATGTTTTCTTCAGAAGGTAGTAAAATATCCTGAACGGCAACCAGATTTTCCCATTCCAGGGCACTCAGAATTTCGGGCTGACGTCCGGCTGGAAGTGACGGGTTATTCCGACAGCCGGGAAAAGGGATAAGACCAACCAGTGCGGCTGATGTTATTTGTTTAAGAAAAGTCCGGCGGGCGGATTTAGTTTTGGTTAATAAAGGAAATGTTGTGGTTATCTCAGCACTCGGCATGGACTCTCCGGCCTTATTTATTTTTTACTAAAGAATGTAAACAGGTCATTATTCCGGTGACCAGGATTAATAAAGCGGCAACTCCGGGTCACCGCTTTTCTTAGTCGGTC
>DYOS01000031.1:9160-15308 GCA_020720405.1 Caldithrix sp.
CCGGCCGGACAATGGTTATGCAGGTACCAGGTCAGCACCTCAAAAACGTGGCGCCGGGTGTTCCGTCCCCCTTCATGGATGCCATGTGAGCGGTTGGGATAGGGCATAACCGTAAACATTTTGTTATGATTAACCAGCTCGTTGATCAGCTTTTCAACGTTCTGGTAATGAACATTGTCATCATTGGTGCCATGTACCATCAACAAATTACCTTTAAGATTTTTGGCATAGGTGATTGGTGAACTTTTGGCGTAACCCTCGGCATTATCCTGAGGCAAACCGAGATAGCGTTCCTGATAAATGGTATCATACAAACGCTGATCTGAAACGGCAGCCACAGCCATCGCCGTCTGGTACAAATCAGGGTAGCGGAAAATGGCATTCAGGCTGCTCGATCCGCCGCCGCTCCAGCCCCAGATGGCAATCCGGGTTGAATCCACATAATTCCAGGTGCGGGCAAATTCTACGGCAGCGGCCTGATCGGCGGAGGCAATGGTGCCGATATCGCCGTAAATTACTTTGCGCCAATCCCGACCCTTGGGTGCCGGTGTACCGCGGTTGTCAACACTCATTACAATGTAGCCCTGCTGATTGAACATGGTATGCCATAAATGCTGGCTGCCCCGCCAGGCATCGTTGACCGTTGTTCCGGCTGCTTCGCCATAAACATAAAACAATACAGGATATTTTTTTGAAGGATCGAACGGCCAGGGCTTCATGACAAAAGCATCCAGATATTGACCGTTCTCCAGCGGGATTTTGATAAACTCGGTTGGTGTCCGGTTCAGCGTATTCAGCTTTTCAATCAACGTCTTATTCTCCGCCAATACGCGAATAGTTTTGTGTTCCGGCAGGGAAATGATTTCGGTTGGTCCTGGCAGATCGATGCTGGATCTGGAATGAATGGCATATTTCCCATTTGGACTGAAACGGTAAGTATGGGTACCGGATTGACCGGCCGGGGTGACTCGTTGCGGTTGACCTTTTCCGTTGAGGCGGGCTTTATACAGATAACGCTGGGCAGCATTTTCCGGAGAAGCAGTAAAATAAATCCAGCCGCCTTTTTCATCGATGGTCAGCAAATCCATAATGTCGTAATTCCCCGGGGTCAGTTCGGTAATCTGACTGCCGTCCCGGCTGACCCGGTGCAGGTGTTTCCAGCCGCTGCGCTCGGATAGCCAGGTGAAAGACCGGCCTTTATCCAGCCAGGTGATATTATCATTGGTTTCAACCCAGGCCGGGTCCTGATCGGTAAAAATATTATTAACCGTACCATTCCCGGCATTAGCCAAAAAAACACGGTTGGTATTCTGCAGGCGGTTCAACTGCTGAATCAGCAATTCTTCGGAATTTTCGGCCCATTCCATCCGGGCTGGATAATGCTGACGCGGGTCGCCCGGTAACTGCATCCAGGTAATTTGCCCGGATGAAAGACTGACACAGCCGATCCGGGCTGCGGAATTGGTGGTGCCGGCCTTCGGATATTGAACCGGGATGGTGTACGAATAAAGGGAGTCGGTCATATTCATCATATAGAAAACGCCAATCCCGGAAGCATCGAGTTGCCAGAAGGCGATGGATTTGCTGTCCGGACTCCAGCGGAAGCCATGGCGCAGATCAAGTTCCTCTTCGTAGACCCAGTCGAAAGTGCCATTGATAATAGTCTCGCTGCCATCTCCGGTTAAAGCTGAAATTGATCCGCTGTGCAGGTCTTCAACAAACAGGTTATTGCTGCGGACAAAGGCAATCATATTACCATCCGGTGAAAAGGTGGCAAACATCATCGATGATGCCGGGCCGTTTCCGCCAAGCGGTGACAATTTTTTTGAATTCAGGTCAAGCAGCCAATAATCGCCACGGGTGTTTTGCCGCCAGACCCTCTGACTGTTTGTAAAAATGAGCATCCTGCTGTGGTCATCAGAAAAACTGAAACTTTCCATGGTCAGCGGTTTTTCTGCCCCGGCCGGAATCAGGTCTTCGGCTCTGACCAGAACTGTTGATTTACCGCTGGCAGTGACATAGCGAATTAAATTCTGGCCGCCCTTTACTGATTCCGATGGCTCGGATTTAATATAGTATTTACCGTTCTCATGCCAATGGAGCTGGCCGACCCGTTCGCCCATAAATTCCATGCCGCCGAAAATCCGGTCCATGGTCAACACTCCGGGATCGCTGTTTTGGGCAAAGAGGCGGAAAGAAAAAACAATAGAGATAGCAAGAATTGTTCTTAAATATTTCATCATTAAGACTCCTAAATTAACCTAAAAATTTATTTGCCGGATGTATGGCAGAAAAACACCACCTGAGTACGGGAAAAAACTGGTCAGGTTCCTGCTGCGGTTCAATATAAATAAACTAATGATCATATGGCAGAGAATCTTACTACTGTAGGTATCGATTGACTACCTTTAAAATTTTCATCTGACCAGGATGCGGTATTTAATCTGATTACCTCATAAATTTGGGCTAATGACCGCAGGAGCAGGTTCTCATTAACCCCAGTCCCGCAGGTGCGGGATGGGGCTATTTCGAATTCCCGGATTTTTTGGACTTTAGCCACCCAAAAAAATAATTATGAATAATTCAGGCTAAATAAGTCTCATTGAATTCACCCGGTCTGACCGGGGATGTATATCACTAATCAAGCTGATTGAGCAGTTTAAATTGAAAAAGACAATTTCAAGATTGAATTGACTTTTAATACCATCAGTGTAAAATTGTAACTGCTTTTTGGGTAGAAATATCATGGTTTGCTATTCACCCGGATTTGCCTTTATATGATTTATCACCAGCAATAGAAAATAATGGGGAACCAGGAATGAAAACACAGCACTTTATGAAAGCCGCTGCCGCTCTGATTCTAATTTTATTATTTATCAGCCCGGTTGCCGCGGACACACCGCAGTGGTATCAGGATTATGAAATGGGTTTGACCCACATGGCCCGGGGTGATTACCAGACTGCGGCGCAGTATTTTTATGCATCGGTTACAGCCAAGGGCAGTGATCAGAAAAAAACCAGGCTGCAGGGCACCATTTTTATTGAGTATTATGGTAACCGGGAACTGGGCATCTGCTATTATCATCTGGGTGATATTGACAAAGCCCGGGAATATCTTGCGGCCTCGATGAAAGCAGTGCAAACCGACCGGGCCCGAAGCTATCTTAAAAAAATATCCGGTGGTGATGTTCCGAAAGAAAAACAGGAGATTACTTTAGAGCGGCCGCCGCTGCAGTCAGCACCGCTGCCGGCAGTAAATTCAGGGTCCCCGGCCGCGGAAAGTTCGACCGAAATGGTTGGCGAGCGGATGAGTATCGCTGTTCTGCCCTTTGACAGTCAGGGTCTGAGCGGGGAAATTGGCGGGATTGACCTGGTTGATAAACTGATTACCGGTCTGGTTAATAGCGGTCGATTTAAGGTTATCGAAAGGGCACAGCTGGAAAAAATTCTGGCTGAGCAAAAATTAGGTTTAACCGGCATTATCGATGCATCGACCGCTGCCGAAATAGGTAAAGGCATTGGGGTGGATGCGGTAGTTTTAGGCAGTGTAACCCGGGCCAATAATGCGGTCAGCGTGGATGCCCGGATCATCGATACTGAAACTGCGGCTATTATTGCCGCCAAGGATGCCTATACCGACCGGATCAACCTGCAAAGTTTATCCAGCATGATTCTCGATCTGGGTCAGAAATTCCGTACGGAGCTGCCCATTGTCCATGGTTATGTTATCAATCTGAGCGAGGCAAAAGTCACCCTGGATATCGGCCGCAATAATGGTATTCTGAAAGGAATGAAATGCACGGTTTACAATGAAGGTGAGAAGATCATCCATCCGGTAAGCGGCAAGGTGATCGGGAAAATGATCAATGAAATATGCATTGTTCAGATCACCGATGTTTTTGATGCCTACAGTTTAGCCGAGATCAAACAGGTTAAACGGGGCTCACCGCAGAAGCTGGATAAAGTTATCACTAAATAATGGATCCCGATTTTTATTAACCAATTGGAGGGCTTATGAAGAAATTGTTGTTGATTATGGTATTGGTGGCTGGATGTTTTGTGTCGACTTCCTTTGGCCAGGCACGGGCACCGCAAATGGAGATTTTTGGCGGCGTGGCCATTCCGCTGGCACCGGAAGGGTTTAAGGATTATTTCAAAATGGGTTTTAGCCCGCATTTCCAGTATGTCATGTTCCCGACCCAGAAATTGGGTATCAGCTTTGGCGTCGATTATGAGTATTTCACTTTTGATGATGGTAAAATTAAGAGTGATTTCGATGATTTAGGAATAACCGGTGTTGATATTACTGGTGGTGCCAGCAACGTTGAATTCTCGATAGGTATCAGGCCATACATAACCGATCCGGAAGCTTCAACCCAGATTTTCCTGTATGCTATGGGAACATATAATCTGCTCAGTCAAGAATCAGAAATTGATTATGATAGTTACTGGGAAAGTTTTGGTCTCGTTGATGAAAAAATCACTGATGATACCAGCGAACCAGGTTTTGGCGGCGGAGTCGGTATGGAAATTCCGGCCGGCGATAGTTTTAATATGATCATTCAGGGTGTTTTCCGCAGTATTCTTACTGAGGACGAAAGCACCAATTTTCTTGGCCTGAGCGCCGGGATTGTATTCTAATCCAGCAAGAGTCCGTACTTAAAAAGACTGTTCCTTCAGCGGGCAGTCTTTTTTATTTTCACCGTTACCCGATGAGGAAAAAATGAACAGCATTAGATTTATATCCTTATTCTGCCTGTTCCTGCTGCTTGTATCCAGCGTTCAGCCGTTGCTGGCCCAGCCGTCCTGGGTTAAAAACCGCCCGATTTCTGCTGAGCATTATATCGGTATCGGCATGTCTGTAAAATCGGGCAACAGCAGTGATTATATTCAGGCGGCCAAAGAAACCGCCCTGTCCGATCTGGCTTCGGAGATAACCATTAATATTTCCAATGAGGTTTTTCACCAGGTTGTGGAGAAAGCCGGTGTGGTCGCCGAGGAATTTAAATCGCAGATTCAATCTTCAACCAAAGCCGAACTGGAAGGTTATGAATTGATTGATTCCTGGGAAAACTCAGGTCAGTATTGGGTTTATTACCGTTTATCCAAACAGACCTATCAGAAAAACAAGGAACAGAAATTAAGACAGGCCGCCAGTTTGTCCCGCGATCTGTTCCAGAATTCGCTCAATGCCACCGCTGCCAATGATATCGATAAAGCGCTGATCATGGCCATCAAGGCCTTGTACCCGATTGAAAAATATCTGACTGAACCGCTCGAAACCGAAATCGACGGCCGCCGGGTTTACCTGATGAATGAATTGTACGGACACCTGCAGGATCTGCTGACCCGCATCGAACTGGTTCCGCAAAATGCAGCACGGAATGGGAAAGTAGGCAAAGCTTTGTCATCTCCGCTGGAGGTCTCGGCCCAATTCCGTCAGACAAATGGCCAGTCCACGGCGATAAGCAACCTGCCGCTCGTGTTTTCCTTTATCCGCGGCAACGGCCAGATGATCACACAGTCGCGGAGTAACCGGAACGGCCTGGCCTCCAGTACGGTCAGTAAAATTACAGCCACGGATAACCTGCAACTGATCAAGGCTGAACTGGATATGAGCAGTTACTCAACAGATAGTTCACCAATCACCGCCAATATTATCAAAAGCCTGCCGCTGCCGGCGGCGAAATTTACGCTGACTATTGCCGGGGTAATGGCTGTCATCGAAGCGGAAGAAATCAGTCTCGGACAAAAATCCAGACTGCTCCATGTCGAACCGATCGTTAAAAATCATCTGTCATCCAAAGGCTTTTCGTTTGTTGAAACACCCGCCAATGCCGATCTGCTGATCCGGATAAAGGCGGAGTCGCATCAGGGTCAGGAAGTCTATGGTATGTTTTCGGCCTTTGTCGATTTAAATCTATCGGTTATTGATCTGAGCAGCGGGAACGAGGTTTATAAAGGATCGCTGCAAAACGTCAAAGGGATTGACCTGAACTATGAAAAAGGCAGTTTAAAAGCATTAAAAAATGCGGCTGATAAGGTAGTTAAAGAAATGATTCCGGAGATGCTTCAGAAAATTCAAAATTAAATTTCAGGCAACTGTGTGTTGGAATATCCAGCCTGCAGTTGCCTTCCTGCTTTTTCC
>DYOS01000031.1:15408-30462 GCA_020720405.1 Caldithrix sp.
GGATATGAAAAAAAATCTATAAATAGCCAGGCCTCTATCAAACTTCAGCCCGTTCTGCAATCAGGCGGATCACACTGGCCGGGCCGCGATGACCGCGTCCTTCGGAAACATTTATAACCAGCTCTTCCAGTTTTTTTATTTTCAAACCGGTAAAATCAGGAAGCAGTTCACCGGGATCATAAAGCATTGCTTTATCCTGCGGACCGCCGCTGGCAAAGTCCAATTGAGCTTTTGAGTAATATTCCGCAATCAATTTGCCGCCGGGTACGAGTAGAGCAGCACAGGCAGTATGAAAATGCTTTCGTTCAGAGGGAGGCAAATGGAGATAGAAAATACCGATCAGGTCGAAACGGGTGGCCGGGTGGTAATCCTTCCAGTCGCAAACCTGATAGTTAAAATTTACATTGTGTTTTTCAGCCAGAAGCATGGCTTTTTTATATCCGGTTATACTCTGATCGAGCGCTTCCACCTGCCAACCGAGGCGGGCAGCATACACCGCATTCCGGCCTTCACCTTCTCCCGGCAAATACAGCGTACCCGGTTTCCGGCCCTGAAGCTCTGCCGCTAAAAAGGCGTTGGGTTCCGTTCCATAAACATAATCCGGCTGGTTGTAGCGTTCATCCCAAAAAGATTTCATCAAAAGACCGGGTTAAATTTAATCGAACCAATATGAAAGGTGTGTTGCCACACCTTTCAGTATCCACACCACTTTTTTTACCGTGAGAAACTATAACTTATTTAATTTTTTCGGCCTTCAAACTGACCTGCAGCGTGAACTCGTCATAGATAATTTTGTCGCCGATATTTTCGAAAAAGGTTTTTGAACCATAGCGGACATCAAATTTTGAGCGGTCGATGACAATGGTTGCCAGCGCTGTCAGCTGGTTGTCTTTAACCGATGAGGTGGCGGTAAAATTGAGACTATGGGTAATTCCTTTTATGGTAAAATCGCCGCTGACCATAACTTCCCCGGCCTTTTCTCCGGCTTTCACGCTGCGGATGACCATCGAAGCGGTGGGAAATTTTTCAACATAAAAGAAATCATCCGATTTCAGGTGCGTGACCAGCTTGTTGTTCCATTTGGGGTCCTGCAAATCCAGATCAACGATAGTAGACATATCCAGGACAAATTCACCGCCGCTGATCCGGTTATTTTCGAGCATAACCAGACCAGACTTCAGGTTTATTGTGCCGGTGTGTTCCCCGGTCAGTTTCTTGCCGTTCCATTGAACACGGCTTTCGGCAGGGTTGACTTTGTAGGAATCTGCGGCATAAAGCATGGCAGAAAAAAATATTAAAATCAGGGTCATCTTCAAAAATCGCATAAGGCCTCCATAAATTATTTTATCTGACTAATTCATAATGGCCTTATAAAATTCCCGGAATATTATTCTTCAAGGCATTCGGATATGGTTTTAAATAATTCGGCTTGATTGATTGGTTTTGAGACATAGCCATTCATGCCGGCTTCAAAGCATTTGTTTATTTCATTCTGATAAGCATGAGCGGTCAGGGCAATAATGGGAATATTTGAGTTCAGCTCGAGCCGGATCTGCCGGGTGGCCTCAAGTCCGTCCATTTCCGGCATCTGAATATCCATCAGCACGGCATCGAAAACCTCGGTTTTAACCGCTTTAACGGCCTCCCGGCCAGTGGAAACCAAAGTTGGGATGATACCTTTTTTAGAGAGTATTTTCTGAACCAGTTTCTGGTTGACCGGGTTGTCTTCGGCTACAAGTATGCGGATGTTTTCAAAATTTTCGCGCAGCGTTTTTTCTCCGGATTGGGTCAGGTCGGTTTCAGCTTCCGGGGTGTGCAGAACTTCAAATTCCAAATCAAAATAAAAGGTGCTGCCCTGATTGATTTTACTGTCCACTTTTAACTGACCACCCATACGATCGACCAGATTTTTGGAGATGGTTAAGCCGAGACCTGTTCCGCCAAAGCGCCGGGTGACCGAGGTATCTGCCTGGCTGAAGGCATCAAAGATGGTCTGTAGTTTTTCTTCTGCGATTCCAATACCGGTATCCTCAATGCTGAAACGCAGCCGGACTGAATTTCCATTACCCCCGAGTACATTAATACGGATGTGAACATAGCCTTCCATGGTAAATTTTATAGCGTTGCCGATCAGATTTATCAGAATCTGGCGCAGGCGGGTCGGATCACCAACAAGATTCTCCGGGATGGCCGGATCAAGTTCGAGATGCAGGGCGACGGATTTCTGTTCGGCCTTTATTTTCATCAGCCGGGCCACTTTACGAACGAGATCAGTTAACCTGAAGGCAATGCGTTCAATATAAAATGCGTGCGACTCAATTTTAGAGAAATCAAGAATTTCATTTATGATGCCCAGAAGATTTTCGGCTGAGTCGCGGACATTGCCCAGATTCTCAGTTTGTTCTTTGGTCAGTTCAGATTCCAGCGTCAGCTCGGTCAGACCGATGATCGCATTCATTGGTGTGCGTATTTCGTGGCTCATATTGGCCAGAAAATCAGATTTAGCCTGATTTGCGGCAACGGCGGCTTCTTTTGCTTCTTTCTGTGAAATTTCCGCCCTTTTTGTTTCGGTAATATCATAGGCCACCACCACTACCTCGCTGATATTATTTCCGGCGCTGTAAATGGGTTGGAAAATTATTTTAAAATGATTGTCACCAACTTCTTCAAAAATGACCAGCCGTTCACCGTTCAAGACCTGTCTTGAAGCCTCGCCCAGCGCGGGAAATTCAGCAAGGTAATTGTAGATATTCTTACCGACCGCATCGGGATCAAGCCCGAATAACTCCTGCTGCCGACCCTGCAATAAATTGATCAGACCATTGGCTTCGTACACAAAAAGAAAAATAGGAGCGCTGTCCAGGACCGAGCTAAGGTGTTTTTCTTTCTCCTTTAAAGCGCTTTCAGCCTGATGCTTGCGGCGTTTTTCAACAAGTCCGAGCCGGGCCAGAAATATTATTATACCCAGCACGGTGAGATAAAGCAGAAAAGCAAAATTGGTCAGATAAAGCGGTTTTTCAACCGAGAAATTTACTTCTGCCGGTTTACTCCAGGCTGCTCCCAGTTGTTGGGCCCGGATCTGAAATTTATAGGAGCCGGGACGCAGGGCGGGTTTGATAAAATCTCCGGAGAACCGGGAAGCTTCCCATTTTGCCTCGCTGTTTCCGGAATTGAGACGGCACTGATAAAATACGTCATCGCCGGGATAAACCAGGGCAGTGGATTCAACCTCAAGAACGGACTGGTAAGGCATAGTGAACGCTTCATTTAAAAAACCACTCAGAGGATGCTGATTAACTTTCAGGGATAATAATTCCGGCTGCCGGGTTTGCGGCACGGTGTTCATGCCGGAAATTTGGCGGTATAAACCATCGAATGAACCCAGCCATAAAACCTGGTGCTGGTCAACATAAGCAGAACGGATAGCAAAGGTCTGATTATCAAATCCATTGCTTTTGCCAAATCTTAACAACTGATTATCGAAGTAAAAATATAGACCGTAATCCGTAGCTATCCAGATATTTCCATTGCGGTCTGCGGCCAGTGCCTTTATCTGCGGTTCCTTATCCAATTGGATTTGGCGGATGGCGCCGTTCTGAATGACGAACAACCCGGAAGCGCTGGCAATCCAGTAATTTCCAAGCTGATCAAGTAACAAATCGTTTACCAGAAGTGAATGATCTGCTCCAACCGGGGCCACCGAAAGATTATAGAATTCACCTGAACGTTGGTCATATTCCAGCAGGTAACTGTCTGCGCCGGAGCCGCCGATCAGAATTTTATCCGCAGAAGCGGCGCGCAGAACATTTACAGGCGACCGCAGACCATCCTCTTTTCCGAAGCGGGTTACTTTACCATTAGCGCCTATTTTTATCAGCTCTTCAATTCCGCTGCGACCGACCCACAAATTTCCGGATTTATCGGCCAGCATGGTGAACACCGTATAATGGCCGGGCAATTCGATATGCTGTTGCACTCTGTCTTTAATAATTGTAACCGAGCCATCGATGTGTCCGAGGTACACGGTGTTATTGCCATAAGCCATACAGGAAATCATCGAGTAGGGATTAGCAAAAAGAAATTCAGGCTGGTCTGAAGGACCCCGGATTTGATCGACCAGATAAACCCGCTGACCATCACTGACCAGAAATTTGTCCTGTTCGCGATCGGGAGCCAGGGACTGAACAATGAGATGGGTATAGGAAAGTACTTTCTCAAACTGAGGCGGATAAATCAGGGCCAGACCCTCATCCGCGCAAACCCAGGTCTTACCGCCGATGGTGACCAGTTGATTGATGACCCGAAACTTAATTTCACTAAAAAGCTGCAGTTGTTTTGAACGGAGATCAAAAGTATATAAACCCTGGCCTGTTGTCCCGACCAGAAACTGTTTGTCTCTAAGCCGGGCGATGGTGCTGATATTCAGACCCGGAGCGATTGATCTGGAAAAATAGGTCTCATAATTTCCGGTAAAACTGAGCATCTGCAAACCCTGAGTTGTTCCAATCAGCCAGGTGTATTGGTTGAGCATGTGGAGGGCGTTTGCCTGCAGCCTGAGCTGGGGTTGTGTCGTTGTAATCCGTACAAATTGCTGCGTTTCCTGATCAAATCTAAAGACACTGCCCTGTTGGGAGAAGACCAGCAGAACACCGGAATCTGGTTCAAAGAACTGAAACGAAGTAAGATAACCGGAAGTCTCTTCTTCTCTTGGGAAATTGAATCGTTCCGGCTTAAGCCCGTTAAAGCGGACAACGCCATCCGGTTCGCTGATCCAGAAAGTGCCGCTTTGATCGCGGTACAGGTCTTTCGGATAAAAAAGGGTGGAATCCGTTTTTACGGAAGCACCGCTCAGAAACGGCTTGATTTCTACACCCTGTTCCCGGGTAATTACCCGGACAATACCCAAATCAGTTATGGCAAAAAAGGAAACATCCGATTCCGGTCGCAGTTTTTTGACATAATAGCTTGGTAAGCCTTTTTTAAAATTCTGAAATATTTTACCGTCAAACCGGGAAAGACCTAAATCGGTGGCGATCCAGATAAATCCGAGGGAGTCCTGCAGGGCATCTTTGGTCAGGTTGGTCGGCAGACCATGGTCGAAGGTATAAATCTGGTGCCGGAAATCCTGTGCCGGCAGCAGACCGGACAGCAGTATAAAAAGAAATATACCGCTAAAACTTTTTCTCATGGTTGTTATAATCGGAAAAAATCACTTCCAGCTTTAAGCCGGGTTTTGATTTATTAAATCACCACTTAGTTCAATTCACAAAGTCCGGTCCGCTCTAAAAGAATTTGACGGCATTCCACCACTCGCTCAGGGTTGGTTTTCTGCCCTGAAGCAGAACCAGGTTTTTGAAAGAGCTGGCCGCCAGGAGCATAATGATTATACCCGAGACCAAAAGTAAGGCTATGGTTATTATGATGTCGGATGAAAGAGATTGCGGTGAGAGCGGAATACGCATAATCATAAAAGATGGGCTGAGCGGCGGAATATAGGACAGGATGCTGATCAACTGCCCTTCGGGATTGGAGAAAACCAACAGGGAAAGCAGCGCCGGCATTATGGCAATGGTACGCAGGGATTGATTGTATTGTTGGGCATCGTAAACGGTCGGCGAGATGGTGCCGAGCAGAATAAAAAAGCCACCGAATAGCAGGTAGCCTAAAACAAAATACAAAATAAACAGGGCCAGATTGTTCAGGGTCAGGTAAGAGACCTGGTCGGCCGGTAAATATCCGCTGTACTGAACCAGGAAAAGAAGGATCAGCCAGAGTAATATCTGCACCAGGCCGAGGCAGCCGAAACCGATAAATTTACCGGCCAGCAGAATACCGGAACGGGTACTGGATAGGAGCTGCTCGAGAATTTTGTTGGATTTCTCGAGCAGAACGCTGCTGAACAGGTAGCCGCCCGAGGTGAAAATGGCGATAAATAACAAAAATACGGCGATTAGCGGGCCATAAAACTGGGCATAAAAATTCCATTCCCGGGTTGTTCCCGCTTCCAGTTGGTAGCGCCGGATATTGATCGGTTTCAGCCAGCGCCGGATTTTGATCCGCTCGATATTGTCGTTGGCCATGCGCCGGTCGATAATGATATTCTGTAAAATTTTTTCAAGCCGGGTAGTTTCCAGAAAAGCAGCTGATTTATGCGAATGGTATTCCATATCCCCGCTGTTTACAAAACTGGGCGGGAAAACAAGATAAGCATCCAGCACCCGGGCCATCAGCAGCGAATCGGCTGTTTGTCGGGCATCGGTTCCGTAGACCGAATCCATATTGGCCCGGAATCTTTCCAGCTCTACTTCAATCAATTCCTTTTCTTCACGAGTTGACTGCAATTTTTCATAAGAGGATTGCATCAGGAATTCCCGGTTGGGGATAGCAGTCTGCTGATAGTAACTGGTCCGTTCGTGGCGGATAGCCTCGAACAGCGTGGTGATTGAATCTCTGGCTTTCCGGATTTCATCATACTCTGCCTGAAGCTGACTGTAGAAGGGATTGTTGTTCAGGTTGACTTTCATTATCATATATTCAGGGTTCTGGTTTTTCAGACGATAGAACTGGTTCAGATCGGTTTGCAGGCTATTGCTCATATTTTTGCCAGAGAGATCAATCACGCCGATCAGGCGGGCAGAAATTTCGGGTTCATAGCGGAAAATAAAAATAGGCAGAGTGAGCAGAACCGTGAACAGCAGAGGCGAGACAAAGGTGTTAAAATAAAAGGAACGTGAACGGAAACGGTTGCGGAATTCCCAGCCAGCAATGCGCCACAGATTTTTCATACTATTTCACCCCGCTGTTTTGACGGATCAGACGGATAAAAATATCGTGCAGAGAAGGTTCGAATACTTCCACTTTGCGGATGCGTTCCCGTTTATCAATCTGGCTCAGAATGAGGGAAATATCACGGGTCTGATTTTTTGAGATGAATTTGTAGGCATTATTATTTTCCTCAAGAATTTCGATATTCTTCAAAGATTTCAGGGCCGGCAGAGGTTCATCGGCTTCGATATAAAAGGCACTTTCCCGGAATTGTTTTTTTATTTCGGCCGGCGCGCCTTCAATCAAAACACGACCCTGATTCATCATAATCAGGTCATCGCATAGTTTCTCGGCCCGATCCATCTGGTGGGTGGCCAGGATAACCATTTTCCCGTTACTGCGGAATTCAGCCAGCAGCTCCTCCAGCACAACCATATTGATGGCGTCCATCCCGCTGAAAGGCTCGTCCAGTACAACAACCGGCGGGTTATGCAGAAACGAAGCGACCAGTTGAATTTTCTGCTGCATACCGCGGGAGAGCTGATTTATCCGCGCTTCAGTAAATTCCACCAGACCCAGCCGGTCGAGAAACCGGATCGCCTCAACCTGGGCTTTGCGGGCCGGCATCTGGTTCAGGGTTCCAAAGTAGACCAGCGATTCGAGTACTCTGGCCCTGGGATAAAGTCCGCGTTCTTCCGGCAAATAACCAAATTGGTTAGCCGGAATCTGTTCCAGAGGCACTTCATTCAGGGTAACACTGCCCGAATCGGGTTGCAGAATTTTAACCAGAATGCGCATAATCGTGGTTTTACCCGAGCCGTTTGGACCAAGTAAGCCAAGAATCTGTCCTGGTTTGACACGGAAGGAAATGTTATCAACCGTGGCCTCAGACCCGTAATTCTTGCACAGGTTTTCGGCGATCAGACCGTTTTCGGTGGTCACTTTTTCAGTCTGCATATAATTTGTCCATTGCTTTGTTCAGTAAGCTGCTGCAAAAACTCCTCGTCGCAGGCGGTGGGAATCCGTGCTTCCATTATTAAACCGCTGGCATAATCGGCCCTGGATATTTCACCGCCAAACAAGGCCACCACATGGCGGATTTTACTTTCCCAAAGATAATCGGCTTTGGTTTCAAAGATGGAGAACAGGGTAACTTTTATTGTCTGCAATTGGCCGAGGGCTGCCTGGGCAGCTTCGGTGTAAGCTTTTATCAGTCCGCCGGTGCCGAGTTTTACACCTCCGAAATAGCGGGTAACCACGCAAAATATTTCCTGCACACCACTTTTTTCCAGTACCTGGAGAATCGGTTTCCCGGCGGTTCCGGAAGGTTCTCCATCGTCACTAAACCGGAAATCATCAGGCCGGATATAATAAGCCAGGCAATTGTGGGTGGCATTAAAATATTTTTTTTTATAGCTCAGGTACATTCTTTCTGCCTCTGTGCGCCCCGGGCTATGCTCAATAGCGGCGATAAATCGCGAACCTTTTATTTTGATTTCTGCCTGACAGGAAGCGGCAGGTATCAGATAATGCCCGGCTTCAGCCATAGAAGACCACACCCCATACTACCAATCAGCAATTTAGAAGAGGTCAAAAAACATGTCAAGCCGCGTCCTTACGGCTTATTGTTTAAAAATGATTAGAAATATTACGGTTAAGTAACCTTATTCTCATACTATGCTAATTCTGAATTGAAATATTACCTGGCTAACAATCTAATTCAAATCGGAGGATTCCATGAGAAAAACTGCCACAGTAATTCTGGCACTGCTTCTGGGCGCGAGTTTGGCAATGGCCCAGAATGGGGCGATTCACGGTCAGGTTTTTGATGAACAAAACAAACCGCTGGCTGGGGCCAATGTATATATCCAGTCTTTGGGACTTGGTGCAGCAACCGACCTGTCAGGAGAGTTCAGTCTGTTGGCCGTACCGGAAGGTCTGCAGGAAGTCACTGCGGATTACATTGGGTACCAGAAGACTGTTCTGAATGTTGAAGTCCATAGCGGAGAAGTATCCGGTGTGATCTTCGAACTGAAAAGTGCTGCCTTGCAGGGTGACATTATTGTTGTTGAAAGTGAACGGTTAAAAGGCCAGGCGCAGAGCCTGAATATCCAAAAAACCAACCCAAATATTACTAATATCGTATCGGCCGATCAGATTGGTCGCTTTCCTGATTCGAATATCGGTGACGCTTTAAAAAGGATTCCCGGTATTCATGTTAATTACGATCAGGGTGAAGCACGTTTCGTTAACATTCGCGGCACAGAACCTCGCTTGAATTCGGTGATGATCAACGGCGACCGTGTACCTTCCGCCGAAGCGGAAATTCGTAGTGTTCAGGTTGATCTGATTCCTGCAGAAGCTATTCAAACCATCGAAGTCAGCAAGGCTGTCACACCAGATATGGATGCCGATGCAATTGGTGGTGCAGTAAACCTGATCACTCGTGGCGCACCTTATGAAATGCGTCTCTCCGGAACGATTGGTGGTGTATACAGTCAATTATCCGGTGAAAGCAGGCCGATGTCCTCTCTGGTGTTTGGTAACCGCTTTCTTGACAATCGTTTTGGCATCATAGCCAGTGTCTCTTACTATAATTATAAGTATGGCTCCGATAATGCGGAAGGTGCCTGGACAATGGATGATAATGTCATTTATCCTGAAGAGTGGCAAGTGCGTCAGTACCAGGTACATCGTGAACGCCAGAGCTATTCACTGGGTTTGGATTATAAGTTTTCACCTTCTCATACTCTGACTTTTAAAGGAATTTATAATCATAGAAATGATTGGGAAAACCGTTACCGCTTGAGAACGAAAGATATCAGCAAACCTGAGAACGGGATGTCCACTGTCGAAGAACTGGTTAGAGAAGTTAAAGGCGGTATTTCGGATAATGATAATGCCCGCCTGGAGGACCAACGGACAAGTAGTTTTACTTTAAACGGAGATCATGTGATTGGAGATCTAAAGGTGAACTGGTCCGGCTCGTATGCCAAAGCTTCTGAAGAACGTCCGAATGAACGGTATCTTGCCTGGCATCTTGAAGGTGAATTCGATTATAATGTTGACCTGTCTGATGAGAATACGCCCTATTTTACTCCAGTAAATTCTTCTGAAGTGGCTTTTCAAAATTATGAATTAGATGAACTAACAGAAGAATACAAGTATACCGAAGAAGTTGATCAAAAAATTAAAGTGGATTTTGAATGGCCTTTGATTAAATCCGGGGATTTCAAGAACAAAATCCAGGCTGGTGTTAAATACAAACAAAAAGATAAAGAACGGGCAAACGAATTTTATGAATATGAACCAACGGGTGATTTGGGTTTTGGTGTAATTAAAGATTACTCAAAGGGTGATTTTCAGGCCGGTGATTATAAAATAGGTGAGTTCACTTCCGCCTATACTTTGGGTCAACTTGATCTGAACAATCCGGTGCTCTTTGAGAAGGAAAGTGTACCAGGGGAATTTGCCGCAAATAATTTCACCGCCACCGAAAAAATTTCTGCTGGGTATCTTGAAATCAACCAGAAAATCAGCGATAAATGGCAAATAATCGCCGGGATACGCATGGAGCAGACCCATATCGATTATACAGGGAACGAGTATATTGAAGAGAATGAAAATGGTGAAGAAGAAATAAACCCAACTGTAGGCAAGGAAGACTACATTAATATTTTGCCTGGCATACATGTTAACTATCGGCTTACAGACCAAACCAATTTAAGATTTGCATACACCAATACGATTGCCAGGCCCGGTTATTACGACCTGGTACCATACCGTCAGATATCTGGCGGAGATGAAGAACTCGCTGTCGGCAACCCTGCCCTTGAGCCAACTACCTCTATGAATTTTGATGTGATGGCTGAGCATTTTTATAAGAACGTCGGTATTTTCTCAACGGGTTTCTTTTACAAGGATATTAATGATTTTATCTACGTGCATAATGAAAGTGACTATCTAGATCCTGTTTCCGGAAATACCTATGAAGATTTTCTGCAACCGCGGAATGGTGCGACCGCATCACTCTGGGGGTTGGAATTTGCCTATCAGCGTCGTCTTGATTTTCTGCCGGGCATGATAAAATACTTCAGTGTTTATGCCAATTATACTTACACTTCTTCAGAAGCAGATAACCCGGTTTTAAATGACCAGATTGAGGATGAGAAAACCATCGAATTGCCGGGCACCGCACCCCATACGTTCAATACTAATCTGACTTATGACGATGGTCGCCTGGTAGTCGGTCTGAGTTTTAATTTCACAAGCCCATATATTGATCCTGATGAGATGGATCTGACACCAGGACTCGAACGCTATTATGATCAGGTTACCTTTCTTGATCTGAATGGATCCTATGCCATCACAAAACAATTCCGTGTATTTTTTGAAGCGAATAACCTTCTCAATCAGCCCTTGCGCTATTATGCTGGCGATCAGAACAGAACTTATCAGGCTGAATATTACCGGAGTCGTTTTACGCTCGGTGTGAAATACGATCTGTAAACCAGAATATGACTTTTATGGAGGCTGTTTTTAAATCTTGTGACCAGATATCTGGCCATTGGAATATTGTATAAACAGTCTCCACTATCAAAAGGACAGAGTATGCTAAAAGTGACTTCCATTATTTTTTTATTTCTGCTGATGCTGCTCACTGCCTGCCATAAAGAACAACCTGCAGTCACTGAGATTCCTGAATTTATCCAGACAGTACGCGATACAGCAGCCAATATTGATTCACCGGGATTGTGGAATGGTTCGCATGGTCAGCACTGGATAATTGCCACAGCTAAAGGGACGCATGAACTCGTTGTCAGTGATCTTAAAACTGGGGAAACATTGCACCGGATTGGTCGTGCAGGGAATGAGGAAGGTCAATTTGACCGGCCAAACGGGATTTCAATCCACGACAGTTTGTTATTTGTTGTGGAGAGAGACAACCATCGGGTTCAGATTTTAACCATTCCAGGCTTCCGCTATTTGGGTTCCTTCGGACGGGAGCATTTAATCAAACCATACGGCTTATATGTGCAGTCGGTGGATGATACCTTG
This sequence comes from Caldithrix sp., assembly GCA_020720405.1. Lineage (GTDB taxonomy): Bacteria > Calditrichota > Calditrichia > Calditrichales > Calditrichaceae > DYOS01. Next base: position 27,232 of record DYOS01000031.1, read on the forward strand.
TTCCAGGTTTATGTTACAGATAATTATGAAACTGAAGGTGAGGAGATCCCGCCCGATTCCGAATTAAATCGCAGGATAAAGAAATATAAATTGGTTATCAATCGGCAAAGAATCATTCCTACTTTGATGAGTGAGTTTGGTGATACAACCGTAGCTGGCCATCTTGAAATTGTTGAATCTATATTTGGGGATCCACATTTTAACAATCTTCTGATTGCCGAAGAGAATACCGAACATCCAGCTGTTAAAGTTTATGATTTTGATGGCAGATTTACCGGGAAAAGTTTTGGACAGAACCTTTTTAAAGGTCAGGTTGAAGGCATTGCATTGTGGGCGACCTCCGACAGCAGCGGCTATTGGATTGTTACCGATCAATCACATACAGCCAATATATTCCATCTCTTTGATCGACGAACCTTTGAGTGGAAATCAGCTTTTAGCGGACCAAATACTACCAATACGGATGGTATCTGGCTCGATATTACACCGCTTGAGGCATTTCCGGAAGGTGTTTTTCTTGCGGTTCATGATGATGGGAATGTATCGGTAATGGATTTGGCCCTGATACGCAAAACCTTACGTCTATAATTTTTTGATCCTGCCGGGCAGGTGACCCCCGGCAGGATCATATGTTTCTTCCAGGCGTTGCCTCTGAAATTACCACGAAAGAGGGATTTTAAAGTAAGGCTGAAAAGCTTATTTTATAAAAAAACTTTAGCTCTGCGCGCGGTCAGATTTACCGGTAGTGCATGAAGTTATGGGAATTAATGAGGAGTCAAAAGGTGAGTTCTGCATGGCAAAATTTTACCATACGTCTGATTTTTATTTTCTTCGCTCTGGTTTTGGAATCCGCAGCAATCGAAACGATAAAACCGGATCACCCCAATTTTCAGTATACCGGACGGATAGACCGGTCAATTCCCGATGAGGCTATTCTTTACTGGCCGGGTTCGTATATCAAAGCCAGTTTTGAAGGGCCTTTTCTGATGATTCTGATGGATGACCAGACCGGGAACTCATATTATAACGTTTTTATCGATGAAGATTTTGAACATCCCTACCTGATTAACTGCAAAGTTGGATATTCGCCCTATTATATTTCCAATTATCTGGCAGACACCGTGCATACGCTTCATATCTTCCGGCGCACCGAAGCTTCAACCGGCCCAACCCGCTTTTTAGGCATCCAGATTCTTGATGGTAAAACATTAGTGGCGCCGCCGGAAAGACCGGGCCGCAATCTGCTGTTTTATGGAAATTCCATTACCTGCGGGCTGGGAAACGAAGCTCCGGATAATATTGACTTCGGAGATGAGGTTTATAACAATAATTTCCAGGCCTATGGCGCCATAACTTCCCGCCTGCTGGATGCGGACTATATGTGCATCGCCAAAAGCGGCATCGGTTTGATGATCAGCTGGTTTGATCTGATTATGCCGCAATATTATTACCGGCTAAACCCGGATAACCCGGATAGTTTGTGGGATTTTAACCAGTATATAGCCGATGTGGTTGTGGTAAATATTTTTCAGAATGACAGCTGGCTGATCGGAAACCTTGATCCTGTGCCGGATTCTACGCAGATAACCGCAGCTTATGTGGATTTTATCCGCAAATTGCGGAAGGTTCACCCGCAGGCTTTTATCGTCTGTGCTTTAGGCAGTATGGATGCCACGCGCAGCGGTTCACCCTGGCCGGGCTATATCGAAAAAGCGGTTAAAATAATGGAAACTGAAGATAATGATACAAATCTTGGTACCTACTTTTTCCCTTTTGATCCAGCCTGGACAAAGCATCCGCGGGTTCGTCATCACCAGGCTATGGCCAATGATCTGACCGATTATATTGCCCAAAAAATGGGTTGGGTAGTTTCCACCGGGCGGGCTAAGCCATCCATGCCGCCGGCTCAGTTTGAACTCTATCAGAATTATCCCAATCCCTTTCCTGGAAAATCCCAGCCTCAGGCAGCAAACCATTCGCAGACAGTGATTCCTTTCCGGCTGGACATACCGGGGAAGGTCACTTTACAGGTGTATGATCTGAACGGGCGGCTGGTGCGCACACTAAAGGATGAATATATGAATACTGGTTTGCACCGGGCGGTATTTGACGGGCGTGGTTTACCAAATGGTGTTTATTTATACCGGCTCAGTGCCGGAAGCCAGTTGTTATCGGGAAAAGCGTTGTTGTTAAAATAAGAGTGGCGTTTTTCCGGCAGTTGGTAAAGACCGATTAATCAGAATTGTCTGCGGATTCCATTGTTGCTTTCCCGGCCAGGATTTTTGTTTTATGTGCCGTGAGCAGATCGAGAATTTCCGATGTATCGATATAACTGCCTTTGACCAGGTTGCTCAAAACGATGATGGTTGTCCGGTCGGAAGGGCGGCGCAGAAAAAAGGTTTTATAACCCTCCCACCAGCCGGCATGCCAGAAATAGGGCTCGCCGTTCCGGTCGTGGGAGATACGCCAGCCAAAGGCATACATTTGATTTCTGCGGTTGGTTTTTGCAGCAGAAGTGAGCAGAGATTGCCAGGTTTCAGATTTGATCAGTTCCCCGGAGTATAAAGCCTGATCATACAGGTACAAATCGTCGATGGTAGAATAAATTCCTTTATCTCCGCCAACCCGGTCAAAAACCGTGAATCCGGCCGGGTGTTTCTTGCGGTTAAATCCTCTGGCCACATCTTCCCCGGAAAATTCCTGTTCAAAATCCGGCAGGTAAGTGGCTTCCATCCCGGTCGGGTAAAAAATATTTTCTTCAACAAATTCGGCAAAACTTTGCCCGCTTATTTTTTCAACCACAGCCGCAAGTACCGTATAGCCGGTATTACTGTATTGAAAACGCTTGCCGGGTTTAAAATGGGCCGGGGCATTTTTTTCAGTTAGAAAAGCCATTAATTCCTGGTTATCCAGTTCGGGCGGACATTCTTCCCGGTATTTATCACACAAATAAATATAATTGGGTAACCCGGAGCGGTGATTTAACAGGTGACGGAGTGTAATTCCCCGGTAAGGAAACCCGGGATAATACCAGCTAAGCGAATCATCAAGGGCAAGTTTTCCCTGTTCGGCAAGCATCAGAACAGACAGACCGGTAAATTGCTTGGAAACGGAGGCTAATTGGAAGGCATGATCAATATGCAGCGTGTCGTGGGAGAGGAAATCAGAAAAACCGATAGCTTCCCGGGCCAGAATTTTGCCCTTTTGGGCAATGAGAATATTGCCGTTAAA
>DYOS01000032.1 GCA_020720405.1 Caldithrix sp.
GACCCGCCCCGATTTATCGGGGCGAGGAATCTCAGAAACAGAGATTGCCACGCTCAGGCGGGATGACTGCACCCAGGCGTTTTTCAATTCCCAGTTCCTTCGGTTTTATCGGTGTCAATCGGTGGCTGATTTTTCTTTATTAAGATTTCTCATCTCCCGCCCGGGCGGGATCGTTCGAAGACTTGTCCCGCTCCGGCGGGATGACGGCTCTTGGGTTCTTCAATTCCTAATTCCTTTCGCTGTTCCCCACGTTTATTTCTTCTCCCAGCGTGAGCCATCGGCGGTGTCTTTAATCTCAATTTTCAGCTCAGTCAGTTTCTGGCGAATTTGATCGGCCAGGGCAAAATTTTTCTCCCGGCGCAGGATCTGGCGCAGTTCTAAAAGCAATTCCATCACACCTGAAAAATCTCCTCCCTGCTCCTTATTACTTAAAACAGCATCCGGCAGCAGACCCAGAACATCTCCCACAGTACGCCTTAAAACATTGATTAATCCGGCTTGATCCACTGGATTCAATCGGTCATCCTGATCGAATAGAGAATTCATTTCACGGATAAAATCAAATACCACAGCCAGTGCCTTTGGTGTGTTGAAATCATCACACAATTCATTTTCAAAGGCTACCTGGTAATCAGACACTACCTGTTCCAATCTGATTCCCGCATCGGTTGCCGGGACGAGCTCCGTCACCCGGCGCAGAAAGGTCAGAATTTTCTGAAAGCCTTTTTGACCGGCGGTTAGCGCATCGTCGCTGAAATCGAGCGGTGAACGGTAATGGCTACTTAAAATAAAAAACCGGATGGCCATCGGCTCCAGGTTTTCCATTGCCTGGTGGATAGTGATAAAATTGCCGAGAGATTTGCCCATTTTAACGCCATTAACCGTGACCATATTATTATGCATCCAGTAGCGGGCAAAGGTTTTCCCGGTGGCTGCTTCACTTTGGGCAATCTCACACTCATGATGCGGGAAGGTATTCTCCAGCCCGCCGCCATGAATATCAAAAGGCTGACCCAGATATTTGGTCGACATAGCCGAACATTCCACATGCCAGCCGGGAAAGCCACTGCCCCACGGACTGTTCCATTGCATGATATGTTCCGGTCCGGCTTTTTTCCAGAGCGCAAAATCAGCGGGATGACGCTTTTCAGTATTGACTTCAATCCGCGTGCCTTCTAATAAATCGGCCACCGACCGACCGGATAGCTTCCCGTAGGCGCTATACTTGCTCACATCAAAATAAACATTGCCGTTTACTTCATAAGCAAAGCCTTTTTCCAACAACATTTGGGTCAGTTCGAGCTGCTCCGGGATGTGGCCGCTGGCGCGGGGCGAAATATCCGGACGCAGAACATTCAGTGCATCCATATCCGCGAAGAAGGAGCGTGTGTAGGTCTCCACTATTTCCATGGGTTGCAGCCGCTCACTTTGAGCCTGTTTCCCGATTTTATCCTCCCCGGCATCGGCATCATCGGTCAGGTGACCGACATCGGTAATATTCTGAACATAGCGGACTTTGTATCCGAGATGGCGTAGAAAGCGGACCACAATATCAAAGCTGATATAGGATTTGGCATGACCGAGGTGAGCATGGCCGTAAACCGTCGGTCCGCAAACGTAAATACCGGCAAAACCTTCGTGCAAAGAAATAAATTCTTCCTTACGGCGGGTCAGTGAATTGTAAATAAAAAGTTTTTTCATATTTATATCCGGTATTTTTCCAGCCCAAATTCAATGATCATCTCGATCAGCGCATTAAAATTGATTCCGGCGGCATTGGCCGCCTTGGGCAGCAGGCTGGTGCCCGTCATGCCCGGCAGTGTGTTGACTTCGAGTATATAGGGTTTGTTTTCCGGGCTCAGCCTGAAATCAACCCGTGAATAACCCTGACAGCCAAGTGCCGAATGCGCCCTCAGAGCCAGGGTCTGGATTGTTCTGGTCAGTTCTTCATCCAGCCGGGCCGGGCATTCGTAACTGCTCATCCCGCTCTGGTATTTGCATTCATAATCATAAATAGCATGTTTCGGTTTAATCTCAACTATGGGCAGCATCCGTTCGCCCAAAATGCCAACCGTCAGTTCACGGCCTGGAATATACTCCTCAACGATCACCTTTGAGCCAAAATCAAAAGCCCGGTCGACCGCCTGATCCATATCTTCAGGCTTTTCAACAATGGTCAGACCAAGCGTTGATCCCTGATCGGAGGGTTTAACCACCTGGGGCAGAGGCAGTTTACGGATTTTTTTCCGGGTTGCGTTACGGGTTCGGAGGAGTTGTGCTTTGGGCTGCGGCAACCCGGCTTCATCGAACACCAGCTTTGATAATTCCTTGTTCATGGCCAGCATACTGGGTACACTGTCGGACCCGGTAAAAGGAATACCGGCAATTTCCATCATACTTTGGATAACACCATCTTCGCCATGAGTGCCATGCAGGGCGTTGAAGACGATATCCGGCTTCATGCCTTTTATGGCCAGAATATTTTTCAAAAACCCGGCCCCGGGATGAGCTGGCTTCAGCGAGAATACCGGAAATTTAAGATGAATATATTCCGGCAAACCAGCATTCAGCTTCTCTTGTTCAGCTTCATTCGCCGCCGGATCGATCCGGATCACCTCATGGCCATTTTCGGCCAGGGCTTTGGCCACGTATTCCCCACTGATCAGGGAAATTTCACGTTCCCCGGAATCTCCACCCAACAGTACAACAACTCTCATAATTCCACAGCCTGTTTTAAAAATGATTTAACCTTTTGCATACCAAGTACCGCCAGCACCGCCGGTAATTCAGGACCTTCGGTCAGACCCGTAATGGCCGCCCGGACCGGCATCCATAAGTCTTTGCCTTTGATACCGGTCTCTTTCTGCACATCCTTCATCAAATCCCTGAACACATCAATATCCAGTTTCGGATATTTTTCGAGACCGGTCAGCATAACCCGGAAGATTTGTTTACTCTCCTGTTTCCTAAGCCATTCTTCGGCTTCCGGGGCATACTTGCCGATCTTTTCAGAAAAAAACAAATCTGTTTTCTCACTCAGATCAGAAAATTTCTCCAGCTGATTGCGGATAGCCAGTAAAATCAGCCGGTTCGTTTCGGCTTCGCCGCTCCGGTTTAAACGGCGCAATTCTGCTCCACCCTGTTCCAGATAATCTTCTTCCGGCAGATTTCGGATATATTGCCCGTTCATCCAGTTCAGCTTTTGAACATCAAAAACGGCACCGGCTTTGGTCACCCGTTCCAGGCTGAATGCTTCGATCAATTCATCCTTGGTGAAAATTTCCCGGTCATCATCGCTGTGCCAACCGAGCAGGGCCACGAAATTAACCAGGGCCTGCGGCAGATAACCTTTGTTTTTATAATCTTCCACGGCAACATCACCCTGCCGTTTACTCAGCTTGGTTTTGTCAGGATTGAGCAGCAACGGTAAATGAGCAAACTGTGGCACTTCCCATCCGAATGCCTGATAGAGCAGGATATGTTTCGGTGTACTGGGCAGCCATTCCTCACCGCGGATGACATGACTGATCTGCATCAGATGATCATCGACTACATTGGCAAAATGATAGGTCGGGTAGCCGTCACTCTTAATCAATATCTGGTCATCGGTCAGGTTATTCTGAAAACTGACCGCGCCGCGGACCAGGTCATGCACCACGGTTTGCCCTGTTTCCGGCACTTTAAGGCGGATGACATGGGTTTCCGAGAGCATACGCTGCCGGGCTTCAGCGGCAGGTATCCGGCGGCAGAGACCGTCATAGCGTACATCCTGTCCAGCCTGCTGCTGTTCATTGCGCATTTTATCCAGCCGCTCAGCCGAGCAGAAACAGGGATAGGCCTGTCCGTTTTCCAGCAGGTGACCAATTTTTTCGCGATAAACGGGGTTGCGCTCAGACTGAAAATAGGGTCCGTAATTGCCACCAGTAACCGGACCTTCATCGAAGGAAATTCCAGCCCAATCCAGGGTGCTCAGCAGATTATCCACAGCGCCTTCCACATAGCGGTTCTGGTCAGTGTCTTCAATTCTCAAAATCAGGGTGCCGTTATTTTTCCGGGCGAACAGGTAATTATACAGGGCGGTACGCAGGCTGCCCAGATGGACAAAACCGGTCGGACTCGGGGCAAATCTAACCCTGACTGTTTTCATGCGATCTTCCTTTTCTGCTGTAATAGCGGCGGAATAACCAGATCATAATTGCAACAACCGTTAAAATCAGGATCACTGTATTGTAATTTCGGATTATCCCGGTGATGGCCCGCCAGTTGACACCCAGGAGGTAGCCCAAATAAATGAGCAGACCGTTCCAGAGCAGGGCGCTGACCGCTGAAGATATTAAAACTGTATACCATTTTAAATGAAATAAGCCGGCGAAAACCGAAATAATACTGCGCGTCCCGCTTAGAAAACGGTTGCCGAGAATAATCAGGTAGCCGTAGTCGGCAAACCATTTTTCAACTTTTTGCAGCTTGTTTAAACCGAAAATTTTCTGGCGCCGTTCTGTTCTTAAAAAACCGCGCCCAAAGATGCGCCCGATAAAATACATAATCATAAAACCGACTGTGCTGCCGGCATTAACCGAAAGGTAAACCGGCCAGAATTTTAGCTGCCCGGTTGTAATGAGATAGGCGCCAAGCACCGTCACGGTATCCCCGATCACCGGCGGGAATACATTTTCTATAACCGCGCTAAGAAAAAGTATGGTATAGGCCAGCCAGGGTTCGATCTGGGAAAAGTAGGTATCAAATCCATCCAGCAGAGTGGTAAAATTCATTTATCGCTTTCCGGTCAGTATCATAACACTGCAGAAAGCCGGCAGCGCAGCGTTTATCGTACTGCTCATGCCAACCTGTTCCGGATCCAGAAAAATCAAAGCGGGCATTTTTCCCAGAGCTGTCTCAATTCTGGAAAGATGGGAACTATCCGGGACGGTAAGACTTAGCGCCAGGTTGATGATACAATATCCGGCATAATGCAGATTCCGCTCGGCGGCGGCGAGCGTATCGTTCTCGGAAATCAGACCGGGCCAGGCCGTGGCAATAGCCCGGCCAATCAGACCAGACAGCAAATCTTCCCAACCGGCACTTTCAGCCGGCAATAAATCTATAAAGAGGTGGGCCTGGCCGATGCGCATATCAACGGATAAACATGGCATCGCCATAGCTGAAAAAGCGGTAGTTATCGGCTATCGCTTCCCGGTAGGCGGCCAGTATCCTGTCTTTGCCAGCCAGTGCGGAGACCAGTAAAAACAAGGTTGAACCGGATAGGTGAAAATTAGTGATCAGAGAATCAATAATTTTAAATTCGTACGGTGGGTGGATGAATTTATTTGTCCAGCCCTCGCCCGCCTTTACATGATTATCAGCAGTAGCGCAGGTTTCAAGGGCCCGGACCGAGGTTGTACCGACGGCAATAATTTTACCACCGCTGTCTTTAACCTGGTTAATTTTCCGGGCAGATTCCTCGGTTAAGCGGTAGAATTCCGATTCCATCTGATGCCGGGAAACTTCCTCGACCTGTATCGGCCGAAAAGTACCCAGCCCGACATGCAGCACAACCGGGATAATATGGACACCCCTGGCTTCGATCTGTTCCAGAAGCTCATGTGTAAAATGCAGACCGGCTGTTGGTGCGGCGACTGCTCCGACTTCCCGGGCATAAACAGTCTGGTAGTTCACCCGGTCATTCTCATCCGCTTCCCGGTTGATATAGGGCGGTAATGGAGAGCGCCCTATCTGTTCAAGCAATTTGAAAAAATCATGCCCGTTATGATCGAATTTTACAACCCGGCCGCCAGATGATGTGTTGTCAATAATTTCACAGCCAAAATCCTCGGTCAGCTGAATGCGGTTACCAATCCGGATTTTCCGGGCCGGTTTAACCAGCACTTCCCACATGGAACTGTCCAATTGACGCAGCAGCAATAATTCAATTTCTACATCGGCATTTTCTTTTTTTCCAAAAATGCGCGCCGGGAAAACCTTGGTTTCGTTGATGACCAGCCCGTCACCCGGCTGAAGATAATTGATAATATCTTTAAAAATAAGATGCTCATTCTGACCGGTAGACCGGTTAATCACCAACAGTTTCGACTCATCCCGAACCGGGCTGGGATACTGGGCAATCCGATCTTCCGGGAGATCATACTTAATCTCGGAAAGTTTCATTCATTTCTCCTGTGTACTAAAAAAGCGAGTTCTGATGCCCTTTGTTTACAGGCTTCAGATTAAAATGGTCATAGGCCAGCGGTGTCACCATCCGGCCCCGCGGTGTTCTTTTTATAAATCCTTCCTGGATCAGGTACGGCTCGTACATTTCCTCGATGGTATCACTTTCCTCGTTTACGGCTACGGCAATCGTGTTCAGGCCGACGGGTCCACCCTCGTATTTTTCAATAATAGCCAGGAGAATGCGCTTATCCATTTCGTCGAGACCGCGTTCATCCACTTCCAGCCGGTTCAGGGCGTGTTGGGCCACATCTTTTGTTATTTTATTATCACCAAGCACCTGGGCAAAATCTCTGGTTCTCCTTAGCAAGCGGTTGGCGATGCGTGGTGTACCGCGTGATCGTTTAGCCAGTTCCACCGCTCCTTCCTGGTCAATAGGGATCTGCAGAATTTTCGCCGAGCGGGTGATAATTTTTTCCAGGTCAGCCGGTTCATAATAATCCATCCTCAGAACCACACCAAAACGGGCGCGCATAGGTGAGGTCAGCAAACCGGCCCGGGTGGTGGCACCAACCAGCGTAAACGGCGGCAGACCGATCTGCACACTGCGGGCGCTGGGTCCCTTATCTATTAAGATCGAAATATTGTAGTCTTCCATAGCCGAGTAGAGGTATTCTTCAACCACATTATTGACCCGGTGAATTTCATCAATAAAAAGTACATCCTTTGGCATCAGGTTAGTCAACAGTCCGGCCAGGTCACCGGGTCGCTCCAGAACCGGGCCGGTTGTCGTTTTGATATCGACATCCAGCTCCCGGCTCAGAATCATGGCCAGGGTGGTTTTACCAAGACCGGGCGGGCCGTAGAGCAGAACATGGTCAAGCGCTTCACCACGCTGGCGGGCTGCTTCGACAAAAACCGACAGATTATCTTTAACCTTTTGCTGACCGATAAATTCGGTCAGGCGCTGTGGACGCAGGCTTAATTCGAGTTCCAGGTCCTCGTCAATTCGTGAAGGCCGGATCAGATCAGTCATCAGATTACCTGCAATGCTTTACGGATATATTCTTCCACCGTGCGCAGTTCACCTTCCCGGGCAATTTTTTCGATTGCTTTGCCGGCCTGGTGACGGTGATAACCCAGCGCCAGCAAGGCCATCAGTACTTCTTCCTGCAGGCTGTTCATGGCAAACTCTGGTTCGGTTGCCGGCAGAATGCCGGTTAATACAGGAATTTTGATTTTATCCTTCAAATCGATGATCAGGCGCTGGGCTGTTTTCTTGCCAACTCCGGATATGGATGAAAGCTTCCGCTCATCTTCATTTTGCAGTGCAGAAATCAACTCAAAAGGCCGCAAGCCGGATAAAATGGTCATGGCCAGTTTCGGTCCGACACCGGAGACTGTGATCAGATATTCAAACAACGTTCGCTCTTCCCGGGCCGAAAAACCGATCAACTGCATCAAATCTTCCCGGACATGAAGATGGCAGAATAATTTTACGGTCTGTCCCTCACCAGGCAAATTTTGATAAGTGTTCAGGCTGATCAGCAACTGATAGCCGACACCGGCTGCCTCAACAACGGCCCGGGCGGCGTTTTTTTCAACCAATTGACCACTGATGAAATCGTACATTTTACTTCCCGGGATGACGGTTACTGTGGCAAATAGCGACAGCCAGGGCGTCGGAAGCATCGAGCGGTTGAACGGGTTCCCGCAGCCTTAGCAGACTGCGCACCATAAACTGAACCTGTGTTTTTGCCGCAGCTCCGTTGCCGACGACAGACATTTTTACTTCGCGCGGGCTGTATTCAAAAACGGGTATATTGTTACGCATTCCGGCAACAATAACGGCACCGCGGGCATGGCCCATAACTATGGCCGTCTTTACATTCTCTGCATAAAAGATATCTTCGATAGCCAGCACATCGGGATGTTCGGATAAAATAACTTCTTCCACGCCGTGGTGAATCCGGTAAAGACGTTCCGGCAGAGACCATTTAGGGTCTGTGCGGATAACTCCAAAACGAATCATCTGAAAATTCTTAAACGCATCGCTTTCGATAACACCAAAACCGGTTATGTTCAACCCCGGATCTATTCCTAAAACACGCATCCTTTAATCGGCCAGGATGCGCTGCATCTCACTGTCATCGATATCAAAATTGGCGTAAACATTCTGAACATCATCGTGGTCGTCCAGTAATTCCATCAGCTTCATCAGTTGCTCGGCTTCCTTTCCTTCCAGATGGATGGTGTTTTGCGGCACCATGGTTACTTCGGCGCTTTCAATGGTGATATTGCGCTCTTCAATCGCCTGGCGGACCAGACTAAAATCATCAAAACCGGTATAAATTTCAAAAAACTCGTCTTCCTTTGCCATATCCTCAGCGCCGCATTCCAGGGCGATATCGAGCAGGCTGTCTTCACTGTAATTGGCGACCGGTACGCTAATCAATCCCTTGCGCTCGAACATCCAGGCTACGCTGCCGCTTTCTCCGAGATTGCCGCCGTATTTGCCAAGTAAATGGCGGATTTCACCAACCGTCCGGTTACGGTTATCAGTAACCGCTTCAATGTACAGGGCAACACCACCGGGACCGTAACCTTCGTAAGTCATATCCTCATAAACCACACCCGGCAATTCACCGGTACCCTTTTTAATGGCGTTTTCCATATTCTTGGAAGGCATATTGGCCGCTTTTGCTGCATTAAGTGCAACCCGTAGACGCGGGTTATTTTCTGGTACGCCACCGCCAATCCGGGCGGAGACCGTAATCTCCTTAATGATACGGGTAAAAATTCTTCCCCGTTGGGCGTCAATTTTCCCTTTTTTGTGCTTTATCGTATGCCATTTTGAATGACCCGACATCGAATCCTCCTCTAAAAATCGAAGGGCGAAGTTAATGAAAGTGGACGGCTAATTCAAAGATTTCGGAGCTATAGAAACCCTGACAAGGGAAGAGTGGATCCCAAACATAAAAATTATTAAATGAAAAACCGGGTTCAGAAAACCTCAGACTGGTGAGGCGACATCTAAGAAAAATTATTAGAAAACAAAAAGCCCTCTGTTTAAAGAGGGCTTAGAAAAAACTTAATCCATCTGCATGAGAAAACTACCGTTTGTTTTGCATCAGAAGTCTATTCCAGGAAGGTTACCTGAGCGCTTATTGCCAGGTAACTGTGGATACTACGGTACCATCCGTATCATAGGTTGTGTAGCTGCCAGCGCCAGCCGCATTCCAGGTAGCCTGCAGGGCGAGAATCATACTGCCCTCATATTCGTAAAAGTACGAAAATGATCCGCTGTTATCCGGGTTACTTACAACAACATACCGTAAGATTTCGGTTCCGTCTTCTTCATAATAATTAACTTCAAGATTTTTCACTCCGCCGGCAGTGGTCGACCATTCTGCTGCGATCACCGCCTGAACCGAGTTGGTATAGTACATGGACCAATGACCATTTTTTCCTTCTTTATCATAGGTACCATTTAGAAAAACCCATTGATCGTAGACCTGGCCATAAGAATCGGTACCATCCCAGATCCATTTCCAGGTTACCGTGCCATCACCATTGTCTTCAGCGGTAACATACAAAGTGAGCTGACCGTTGGTGTAGGACCAGGTCCAGACACCGTTATCATAATCACTTTCACCGCTGGTATAGCTACCGAAACCATAACCAAGCCCCATGTAACCATTGGCCAGGTCAACATAGGTCTGAACCTCATCCGGTGCATTCTCCGGAGCTTCGATCTGGACATCTTCCAGGCTTGGTGTGGCCGGCGGATCATCATTTGAACTGGTAGTTTTTTCCTTACAGGCAAAAAAGAAGGAAAGCGTTAATAAAATCAGTACTAATCTTAAAGCTTGTTTCATGTGAATCTCCTTAAAAAAAATGTTACTAAACATACTCGATAAATATTTTTAAAATATTATTGACGATCACATAAAAAAATTGCCGGTTTATTTTTCTATTCTCAATCCGACCCGGGAATTAATTAGCAAATAGCGACCGGGTTGACCATAAGCCATTTGCCGTATTTTTACACAAACCAGCATTTCCGGAACTTTACCTTACAGGTAAGCCGGAAGAAGATCAAATGCATTCGCAACCATTTTGAAAAGCAAACCGGAAAGTATATCACAGAATACGATGAAGAATACCGGACGACAGCCTGATTTATAATTTCACTACAGCATCAAAATCATTGACCGGATGGCATGATACCGAGTTGTCTGAGAAGTTTTGGACCCAGGCCGGCTCCTGTCAATGAAGCCGGTATCAGGATGAATTCACCTCCGGTTCTGGTGTTAACAATCCGGGCCAGGCAGGGATAACGCTCGCCTTCGTCCGGAATAAGCAGATTCCGGTTGGTGCTGGTGTAGGCCAGGGGTTGAAACAGCCACGGCTTACTGACTGCAAAATCGGTAAACACCTCGCTGACCGCAAGATCGGGATTGTTGGGCAGTGACAACAACGGTTCAAAGCTGACCCCTTTCCCTTCCAGGCGGAAGCCAAACACACCGCGGGACGTTTCCCATGAGTTAAAGAAGTCGCCGCCGGGTCCCCACGAAATAACACCGGCCCGTTCAGGTTCGGTAACGGTCATACCACTCCGGGCATCAATGGCTACCCAATCCAACTGATCGGTTTCAATGGAGATTCCTGCCGAATCTGAATATAACCCACCGCCGCCGCCGCCATCAAAAACCTGGATAGCCAAAACATTTCCTCCGGTAAAATTAAGCGCAGCATACACCGGATCAGACGGCTTCAGGGCAAAACGCCGGTGACGCTGCCAGCCATTTTCGGCACCGATCTGAATACCGTTTATAAAAGTCCAGTCGGCATCATCAATGCGCCCGATATCGATATAGACTGTTTTGCCCTGTGCTTCCGGGTTGAGTGAAAAATGAACCCGATACCAGCCCCAGCCATCAAAATTTGGCCCGAGGTGATTTTCCCAGGGCTGTGGAACGTCAACCACTTGCCAATCGGTTTCATCCAGGTCAGGTCTGGCCCAGCCCTTAGTCAACCCGGTTTCCTTTTCACGGTCGACAAGAATCCCGTCCCCTGCGCTTTTGAATTTCCAGTTCCGGAGCAGGGTCGATTTCATCACCGGCCGGTAATCGTACCAGTCGATTACACCACCGGTTTCACCCATTGTCCCGCGTTGATGCATGGTCGCACCATAGAACACAAGAGCCTTACCCTTATCCAGAAATTTTTCCAATTCCGGTTTTACCGGCCGACCGTCTTTTGAATGCAAAGGCAGAGCATTGCCTGAAATAATCAGGGCGTCGAAGGCAGAGGTCTCGAGCTGAGATAAATCGGCACCCGAAATTTGCTTGCCCGATAAGCCTTCCGGGAAAGCACCGGAAAAGGCCGGATCATAAAAAATGGCCGCCCGGCGCTTGGTAATTTCAGGATAGGCCAGTGGAACAGGTTCGGCATAGTTGAGCGGGGCAGGTTTATTACCTTCAGCAGGAACTGCCCTGGCCCGCCCTTCAATATCTACACCCGGCCGGGTTTCAATAATTTCAACCCGCGGATCAGTGACCGTGATTTTTAAACCGGCCGGACTCTGATTGAGTATTAATTCACCGCCAGGCAAGGGTACAACCGCCGACCAGTCTGTCCACTCAACCGGCGCTTTCGGCATAACACGTATTCGTTTGCCGCCCGGTTCAAGGATTTCAATACCAAGCAGACCGCCAATAATTGCTTCCTGATAAGAGCCGGCGGCGGTCAGAAATGCATTGCCGCCTTCTGTGACACCGTCAATCGAAGTAATTTCTTCCATCAATCCGGGAAAACGCGGATCATCCAGCGTTTTGGAACAGCTGCGCAACAAGTGCAAACCGCCCTCAACATCCCCGTTATCAAAGCGGAGACGAGCCTCGACCGCATTCCACCAGGGCCACATCTTATAATTATGATCGATACTGATATCGACGTGGGTCATTGGTGGAAAAATGGTGGTCGAACCGGCCGGCCTCCAGTTATTCTTTTGCAGGGCAGGCAAAATTCGGGCTGTTTGCTCCGGTGAAGCCAGACCGGCTGAGATAGCCAGAATGTTAGCGGCGGCAGCTGACCGTTCATCGCGCTTCCCCCACAGAGACAAATTATCATAAATCCCGTTCTGCTCATTCCAGAAGCGACTGTTGATTCCTGACCGGAAGCGGTTATAAATCTGCCCGAAGTAGCCAGCGCTTTCCGGGTGATTTAATTCGGCTTCAATTTTGACAAAAATATTCAGGGCACTGGCAAACATAACATTGGAGTAAAGTATCCTGGCCCCGTCGGGGAAAAGAAAAAAACGGGAATGATCCATCCACTCGGTTACATCGGTCAGGGTTCCTTCCTCCCGGTAATCACGGTCGATCCAGGCTTCCAGCCAGGGTTTGAGAATCTGCTCAGCCCGGGCCAGAAATTCGGGATCGGCCGTTATCAGGTAGTACTGCCAAACAGCATGGGCCAGCCAGGCGGTACCCTCGGCCGATCCGCCCTGTGAGGCATCCTCGGTTACTTTAAGACCCCTGGGATTATGGGTGGCGTACCTGCGTAAATCGTATTCTATGGTCGTTTTGGCCCGCTCAAACTGTCCACTGGCCAGTGAACCGGGGACCAAACCTGACCCCAGATCGCGGGACCAGACATCGCGCCAGCGGAAGATTTCACAGACATGAAGATGACCGTCGAAACCAAGATCAAGCAGGTAACGGTTGAACGGGACGGCCCGGTTGAGCAGAGAATCGGGTGTGTGTAATTGAAAACCGGACTGGTAGATTTGGGTAAAATTCAGTTTGAGTTTATCAAAGCTTGCTCCGGGCTCGGGCTGATCGGTGAAAAATATAAGTTCTCCCTGCCCTTTTTTAAGCCGGATTTCGGTTTTGCCGGCCGGCCGGAGTTCAGGCTGTCCGGTTTGGCTGACCTCCACCGTCATTTTTTTGGCCTGACCCTTGACCCGCATGGCGGCGATACAGGCGTTTATTTCTGTAGCGCCATACAGGATTTCGATGCTGCTGCCATTGATTGAAACCGTATACAGTACAGCGCCGGGGAAGAATTCAGCCTGACCCGATGCGCTGCTGAAATCGATTTCCTGTTCATCCAGCCAAAGGCGGAACCGGCCCGAAGCTGTACCACCGGAATGAAAAGCAAAGCGGTCCGGCAGTACTCTGACCACACTGCGGCCGTTGCCAACCAGTCCTTGCGGGGTTTTATTTTCAAAGTGAATACTAACCGGCCGGGCAAAAAGATTTGGCAGGAGAAGACCTGTAAATAGCAGGAAACTGATAAATTTCATGAAATTTAAACCTCGATTACCATTTTGCTGGTCGGGATTGGCCAAAACTGTCCTGCTGAGCGAAGCGTCCCATCAGTATGTGGACATTGAGGGGATTCTTCGCCCCGATAAATCGGGGCAGGTCGCTGCGCTCCTCAGAAACTTGTTCCGCTCCGGCGGAATGACAGGTTGAAAATGTCATGCTGTCCCGCATGGGCGGGATCAGCATCTCTTTCAGCATTTCTTCAAGGGCAGTAAATCAGATTCCGATCCCGCACCTGCGGGACGGAATGACAGGTTGAAAGTGTCATGCTGAACGGAGAGAAGCATCCCATCGGTATATGGACATTGCCTCGCAGACTCATCGGAAACTTATCCCGTTTGTACGCGATGACAGGTAAAAACAGTCATTCCACAACCAGTATACCTTTAATTTCTACGCTTGAGAACTTCTTCAAAATAACTGATGGTCTTAACCAGCCCGTCTTCCAACCGGACTTGCGGTTCCCAGTCCAATCGCCGGCTGGCCATTGAAATATCCGGTTTGCGCTGGGTCGGATCATCCTTTGGCAGTGGTTTTTTTACAATTTTTGAGGCCGATCCGGTCTGAGCAATCACCCTTTCAGCCAGCTCCAGAATGGTGAATTCGACCGGGTTGCCGATATTGACCGGACCGATAAAATTTTCTGTATTCATCATTTTTACCGAAGCTTCAACCAGATCATCAATATACTGGAATGAGCGGGTCTGACTGCCCTCACCATAAATGGTAATGTCCTGATTTTGCAGTGCCTGGATGATAAAATTACTGACTACCCGGCCGTCGTTTACGGCCATGCGCGGCCCGTATGTGTTAAATATGCGGATGATTTTTACATCAACTTTGTTCTGCCGGTGATAATCCATCATCAGCGTTTCGGCCACACGCTTACCTTCATCGTAACAGCTGCGCTCACCAATTGGGTTCACATTGCCCCAATACGATTCGGTTTGCGGGTGCTCTTTCGGATCGCCGTAAACTTCGGAGGTGCTGGCCAGCATGACCCGGGCTCGTACCCGCTTAGCCAGACCGAGCATATTGATTGTGCCCATGACACTGGTTTTTATGGTTTTAACCGGATTGTACTGGTAATGCACCGGTGAGGCCGGGCAGGCAAAATGATAAATCTGATCGACCTCCAGCATAACCGGCTCGGTAATATCGTGCCGGACCAGTTCAAAATGGTGATTATCCATAAGATGAATAACATTCCGTTTATCTCCGGTAAAAAAATTATCCAGGGCTATAACGTCATGCCCGTCGGCAATCAGCCGGTCACAGAGATGGGAACCGATAAACCCGGCGCCGCCGGTGACCAAAATTCTTTTC
This sequence comes from Caldithrix sp., assembly GCA_020720405.1. GTDB lineage: Bacteria > Calditrichota > Calditrichia > Calditrichales > Calditrichaceae > DYOS01. Next base: position 14,826 of record DYOS01000032.1, read on the forward strand.
TGGGTCATAATTAATTGATTCCTTTCAGGGCCTGGGTCAGATCCTGAATCAGATCGTTGGCATCTTCAATTCCTACCGAAAGGCGGACCAGCCCCTCATCAATGCCTACTGTAATTAAATCCTCCGGAGAATAGGTACTATGGGTCATCGAAGCCGGATGTTCAATCAGCGAATCCACATCACCCAGACTTACCGCCAGGGTGAAAACCTGAACGCTGTTCATCAGTTTTTCACCGGCTTTTCGTCCGCCTTTTAGTACAAAACTGACCATGCCGCCAAACCCCGACATCTGCTTTTTGGCAATATCATGCTGGGGATGGGTGCTTAGCCCGGGGTAAAAAACCGTTTCAACTTTGGGATGGAACTGCAGGAATTTGGCAACCTGTAGTGCATTTTGTTCATGACGGCGCATCCGTACGGCCAGCGTTTTTAAACCGCGAACCAGCAGCCAGGCATTAAGCGGACTAATGATGCCACCCAGATCGCGCAAAAATTCGCCGCGCAGAACATCGATAAATTCTTTTTTACCAATGACCACGCCGGCAACGGTGTCGCCGTGTCCACCGATGTATTTGGTCGCCGAATGAACCACAATATCTGCGCCGAGCTGCAGCGGTCGCTGGAAATAGGGTGTTGAAAAAGTGTTGTCGATGACCACAGGTAACTGATGTTTACGGGCGATTTTAGCCACTTCGCGGATATCGGCCAGAACCAGTGTAGGATTGGCCGGTGTTTCGATATAGATCATTTTTGTAGCCGGAGTGATCGCCTTTTCGAAATTGGCAGGATCAACCTGGTCTATTTCAGAAACCGTGATGCCCCATTTGGGCAGGGTATGCACAAACAGGCTATGCGTACCGCCATAAAGTGCATTTGAAGAGACAATGTGATCACCGCTTTTGCACAGTGATAAAACCACGGTTGAAATGGCTGCCATTCCGGAACCGAAAGCCAGGGCCGCTTCACCGCCCTCCAGAAAGGCCATTTCCTTTTCAAAGGCCGCCTGGGTCGGATTGCCAATCCGGGTATAAACGTAGCCTTCCTGCTCCCCGGTGAAAATATCTGCGCCATGTTTGGCATTCTTAAAAGCGAAGGTTGAACTTTGGTAAATCGGAATACCTACCGCGCCCGTCGCCGGATCATAACCACCGGAACCATGGACACAGAGTGTATCAAAACTGACATTTTTCAAATTCATTTTGCTCATTGGAACCTCGATATGTTATGAGAAGCTGATCTATGGAAGGGGTTTGGATTTTATCTCGCCGCCGTTGACCGGACCTGCGCAACGGTGAGGATTGACTCCTGTTTTTCGGATATTTCAGGTCAATTTAGAGAGGCCGGTTACTTGACGCAAGGTAAGTATGGAAATGCTTTAGGGCTGATTATGCAGGATGATTTTGACCTGGCCGATGCGGTTGGCTTCTGCCGCCATAACCTGTAAGGTAGCCCGCTCCAGTTTTATTATGTCCCCGGGTTTGGGAATCCGGCCCAGGCGGGTCAGGATAAATCCACCCAGGGTTTCGTAATCCCCTTCCGGCAATTCCAGTTCCGGTAAAGCCAGTTCAATTTCTTCCAGCTCGGTTTGCCCGGCCAGTAAATAGGTATTCTGATTCATCCGGCGCAGTGCATTTTTTTCATTATCCTTCCACATCACCCGCCCAAACAGCTCTTCGGCCAGATCTTTATGGGTCACAATACCGGCTGTACCGCCGTGTTCATCGACTACGATGGCCATGGATTCCCCTTTGGCCTGTAATTCCCGGAACAGTAGAAAACTGTTTTTACTTTCCGGTACAAATTTTACCGGCCGAATGATATTCAGAATATTATCACACGGTGTTAACAGATCATAAATATAAATAAAGCCGAGAATATTATCCTTGTGCCCGGAATAAACCGGCAGTCGCCGCCTGCCGCTGCCATACATCAGATCACAGGCCTCCTCATAGGTGGCAGTTTCGGGAATCATGTGTATTTCGGTCCGCGCTACCATGGCCTCGCGCACCTGGCTGTGGGAAAAATTCAGAATATTGCGGATAAACCGGGTTTCTTCATGTTTGTGTAAAATTTCCTCGTTGATCAGCAGATTCCTTAAATCTTCCCGGGAGAAATAGCGGTGATAGACTTTTTCATCAATACCAATCCATTTCAGGGCAAACTGACTCAGACCGGCCATCAGCATATTCAACGGCAAAAAAAGCAGATAGGTGATCCGGTTGATCAACAGAACCGGTTTGATGGTGTAATCAGCTAAAAACAGGAAAGATATTTTTGGCAATATTTCACCAAAGGTCAACAGTATAAAAGTAATCAGCAACCAGGCCTGAAACTCATCGAAAAAGGCAATCAACAGAATGGTGGCAAAAGAAGTGAACAGTGAATTTGCAAAATTATTACCAATCAGGATGGTGGTGTAGTAGTTCTCAGTCCGGTCAATGAATAACCTGCTCCAGCGGAAAACAAAATTATTTTGTTTTCTCCAGATTTCGAAATGCAGCTTGTTAAAACCATTAAAGGAGGCTTCTGATCCGGAAAAGAAAAAAGAGAAAAGCAATCCGGCCAGCGCCAGAACCATGTTTTCCACGGACATTAATTTTCCCTTAGTGTGTGCCGGAGAAGATCGAGCAGGGTTTGTTTTTCGAAAGGCTTTTGGATAAAGGCTGTAGCTTGCTGCCATTTGCGCCGGGCTTCTTCAATATTAAATGCCGTCAGCAAAATTACCGGTGTGGATACGCCCCTGGCCCGCATGGCATCAATCAGTTCCGGGCCGTTCATCTCGGGCATCTGGATATCGGAAAGGACGAGATCAAATGGCTGGCCGTTGAGGTAACGCAGGGCAGACCTGGCCGATCCGGCCATAAATAATTCAAAGCCTTCATCTTTCAGATAATACTCCACCAGGCGCTGATTCTGCGGATCATCATCAACAATCAGAATTTTTTTATACATAGGTTTTAAAGGACAAAATGAGACATAAACTGATCTAATTCCTGGTAAAAACGGGTCAGCGGAAAACCGACCACATTGTAATAACAGCCGTCGATCCGCTCCACCAGCAGGGCGCCCTGGCCCTGAATACCGTAAGCACCGGCCTTGTCGAAGGGTTCCCCGGTAGCGATGTAAGCCAGTATTTCTGCTTCATCCAGCGGGCGAAATGAAACCCGGGTTGTTACCGTAGTTATTTTCATAACATCATAGCGGGCAAACCAGAGCCCGAAAGCGGTGATGACCTCATGGGTTTTACCGCTCAATTTTAAAAGCATTTCCGCAGCATCCTGTTCATCCACCGGTTTACCCAGAATTTCATTATTGCAGGTCACCACGGTATCAGCGCTGATGACCAGCGAATTTTCATTCATTGAAGCTACGACCTGGCCTTTGCGCCGGGCATTCTCAACTGCACATTCCACGGCTGAATACGATCCCGAATTAACCTCGTCAATTTCAGCTTTGGCCACACGGAAAGTCAGCCCGAGTGATTTTAACAACTCGAAACGGCGGGGAGAGGTCGAGGCCAGGACGATGTCCAGGTTTTCAAGACCATTGATCAGTGAAAGTATCATGGCTTTATCCTAAGTAAATTGCAGTCAAACCAACTATCATATCAGCTTTCAGGGCAAGGTTGATTTTTGCCAGGAAAAGCGGGTCCTGCCGCCGGGTGGTAAGCAGCAGGACAAGAATTAAGAACAGATCAACACCCGGCAGAACAATCAGCCAATAGTACTGGCCGTAAAGTGAAAAAAGATAAGGAATGAAGGTTGAGATAATCAATAACATAAAAACAATTCGCACCAGCCGTAAGGTGAATTCAGTTCCGAAAACAATCGGGATGGTTTTGGCCTGTATGCTCAGATCGCCCGGCACATCCTGCACATCTTTTAAAAGTTCACGCCCCAGGTGGAAAAGAAATGAGAAAACAGCCGGCATGAGACCAGCCTGCCAGGCCCCGGCCGCCAATGCGCCAAAGATAAAAGCCAGTCCGGTGCACAAACTGACCAGTAAATTTCCCGATAACGGCTGACGCTTCAGATAGAGACTATACAAAACGAGCAGAATGCTGACCAGCGCCGCCAGTAGAAATAAAGGCAGTGAAAGGAAGAGGGCTAAAAACAGTCCGCCAGCCTGGCTCAGACCAAAATAAACAAAAGCGTTTCTGCGGGAAATTTTCCCCGAGGCCAGGAGACGACGAGGCTGATTGATTTTATCGGTCTCAATATCGGCCAAATCATTGATAATGTTCCCGGCAGAGGTAATCAGTCCGGCTGAAAAAGCCGCACCAGCCAGAATCAGCCCGTTCAAATCCAGCTTGGTCAGCAGACCGGCAACAGTTACAGAGAGAATGGTAATCAGCACATTAACCGGCCGGCTGATAAGAACCCAATAATACAGGAACCTGATCAAAATTCAATCCGCAAAGATTTGTTATCGATACCCGTTTCAATAATACCGCTGCTATCGGCCAGACCAAAAGCCATAAATGGTGTATTGTAGGCCACGCCGATCCGGCCGTTCTTATCAACTGCAATTAGTCCGGCATCACCCTGAACCCGCTCGTGCAAATCGCGGATGGCGTTCCCGGCAGCATGATCAGCTGACTGACCGGCAGAAATTAAGTCGATCACTTTTTTGGCTAACAGTACCCGCATAATACCTTCGCCCCAGCCGGTTACGGAAACTGCCCCAAACCGATTATCGGCATAATAGCCGGCGCCGGGCAAAGGACTGTCGCCAACCCGCCCGCTCATTTTTAAGGGCGTACCGCCGGTCGAGGTGCCGGCAGCAAAATTTCCGTCCCGGTCGAGAACGGCTGCCCCAACCGTGTCACGACCGGTTTTCCGCAGCTCAAAAAATGATTTGATTCGCAGGTGATTCCTGCTTTTAAGGTGGGCATACAATTTCTTCTCCCGGTCGGTCAATAGATCAATGGTTTCCACTCTTTCGAATCCATTGCGGAACGCATATTCCGCAGCACCCGAACCGGCCAGCAGACAATGCTGGGTATTCAGCCGGATATGATCGGCAACGAGAATCGGGTGGGCCACATTGCGGATTGCGGCCACGGCTCCGACCGATAAATCGGTACCGGACATAATTCCGGCATCCATTTCAACCTCGCCGGCTTCGTTCAGAAAGGAACCATAGCCGGCATCAAAAACAGGATTATTCTCTAATTCGGAAATGACCGTCTTTACAATTCCGGTCGCATTCATTCCAGACCGAAGCGCCCGGAGTCCGGCTTCCAGCGCTGTGGTTATGCCCTGAAGATGGTCGTTATGCAGCCCGGGTGGAATATCCCAGGCGCCGCCATGGATAAGAATTTTTGGTTCAGGCAATGCCTGGCCTCTCAATTCGGATTATGAAATTTATCGGCAAAACAAAAAAGGCAGACTGTGTGTCCGCCTTTAAATAAATCGAAAACCGGCTGTCCCGGATTACTCTGCTTTTCCGCCTTTGTCCTCGGCTGGTTGTTCCGCAGAAACCGTGCTTTTGGGTTTTGCCTCAACCGGTTTGGTCACATCCAGTTCCTGCTGAATTTCGCTGCTGGCCCGGCGAAACTCACGGATACCTTTCCCCAGTCCCTGAGCTAATTCCGGCAGCTTTTTAGCGCCGAAAACCAATAAAATAACAAAAAAAATCACCAGCAACTCGCCTGTGCCAATGCCACCAAACATAATCCACCTCTTTTATTCTACCCAACGGAGAGCATATCCGGCAATTAAAATACCGATGATCCCCATCAGGTTAAGTTTAAATGAAAAACCTATGGTCAGTTTAATTATAATCAAATCAAGCGTTGCCGGTTCCAGTGCAGCAGCGGCAGATTTCAGAAAAAACTCGCTGACCACACCTTCCGGCATAACCGTGCCGAGAACTTCACCTAAAACAGCACCGATCAGCGCTCCAACCAGAATGATAACGAGATAATACCAGGCTTTTTTGCCTTTCATTCCTCATCCGCTTCGATATTTTTTGGATTTACCCCACGCAGGGTTGTGTTGGCATAACGCACGATACCAGCGAGGATATAGATAATCATAAAGGGAAACATCAGGGTTTGGGGGAAAATCAGAACCAGTACAAAACTGCTCCAGTACAGAATAGTCCTGAATTTCTGGCGGGTTGTGGATTCCCTGAAGCTTAGTTGCGGAACAAGCTCATAACGAATGTTACTGACCATCAGAACAGAAACCAGAAAGGTCAGTATCAGGATAATTTTTGGTAATTCAGGCTCGGGAAAATATTCATACTTGAACAGAATATAAGAAGCGAAACTAACCGCAGCAGCCGGTGTGGGCAGGCCATTAAAAAAATCTTTGCTAAAGCCGCTTAGCTGAACATTAAAGCGGGCCAGACGGATACTGCCAAACAACAGCGGGAAGAAACTTATAAAAATGCCGACAAAATGCCACTGATAGAAAAAGAATGAATAAATCAGCAGAGACGGGGCAAAACCAAATGTCACCACATCGGCCAGGGAATCATATTCCACCCCGAATTTGCTCGATGTATTGGTAATTCTGGCTACCTTTCCATCCATGGCATCCAGAAAAGCACCAAGAACAATCATCCAGGCTGCTGCTTTCAGATCCTGATCGCGGATGGTAAAAATTACCGACATAAAACCGGTAAACATATTCCCGACGGTAAAGAAATTTGGTAAGATGGATCGGGGTATTTTAATCAACTTGCCATTCTCCCAGAATGGTTTCACCGCCTATGACCTTATCTTTTGGCTTGACCAGTATTTTAACACCCGGCTCAAGGAAGACATCAACCCGGGAACCGTATTTTATCAAACCGAAACGTTCACCGCTTTGTACATTTTGCCCGGTCTCCAGATAGTAAACAATTCGTCTGGCGATTAATCCGGCGATCTGTTTAAAAAGTATTTTTCCCCTGCCGGTCTGAATTCCAATAATCGACTGTTCGTTCAGCTCGGAAGATTTATTATCGAAGGCAGCTAGAAATTCTCCGTGTTTATAATCGAGATAGGCAATGGTCCCGCTATACGGAATCCGGTTGACATGAACATTAAAGACAGACAGGAAGATGCTGATTCTGGTGGCCGGACCGTTTATAAACCTGTTCTCCTGTTCTTCGACTATTTCAATTACCCGGCCATCGGCAGGTGAAATAATCGCCCGGTCATTGGCAGGCGGGGTTCTTTCCGGATCACGGAAAAAATAAAAATGAAACAGAAAAATAATCCCGATGCCAATCGTGATAATTTGCAACGGCAGTGCCCTGTACCAAAAATTAGCCAGTAAAAACAGGACAAATAATAAGGCCGTCCAGAGCGTAATGATAATTCCTTCTTTTGCCATGAGTCGTTTTCTCATTCTCCATTTGTAAGTTGAATAAATTTATGAAATGTAGCTTCGAGTTGCTCGTCGGAAACACCAAAGCTCGATGAATCTACGATACCCTGATTGCTAAATGCAAAAAACCGGGCCGTATCCGGTGAAAATTCATCTTCCAGAAAAATTTTGTTATTATGCTTCCCAAATTTGAGGCGGTAAAAGGCCAGTTTCACCATGCGCCGCTCGAAGAATGCCTTTAAGACAGCATTTATTTTCAGTGTCATCCGCTCGATATGCTTCATATCATCCGGAGTTGCATAATCCAGGGCATAAACGTGGGAGGGATTTATCATCTGCAGTTCATGAATAGTCGTTTCAAGATAATATTCCACAATGGGATAGGTCAGTTCGCGGGCTTCAGGAAGATTAAAACGATGGCAGATGCTTTCTACGGCCATATTATAGACAAAGACACAAATTGGAATTGGCTGGACCGGTTTAACCCGCAGGGTGTCATTTTTTTCGTAGGATTCCATATAAGTAGGAATCTTATAGCTGCCGAGGTAATCATAAATATGCCCGGTAATTCTGGCTTTTAACAGACCCTTATCCCGAAATCCTGCCCGGGACATGCCATTGCACTGCACCGGATCATCCAGAAAACGGAGCGTTGCCGTATCCGTAAGACCGACCTGCTGGAAGTAGATTTTATTTAATTCTGCTCTCAGAATCTGATAATTGGTCATATCCATACGTCTGCTCAGTATTCCACTTTTTTCAGTTTTAAACTGAAGGTCATAATCTTTTTATTACGCCAGACTTTCAGCTTCATCATATCACCGACTTTCCAGTCTTCCGATCTTTTCACCGTCTCAATATCTTCCAGGCTGCGGATCGGCTGATCGGCCATTTCGACGACAATATCCCCCAATTCAAGACCAGCTTCGTCAGCCGGCCCGTTTTTCTGAATGCGGCCAACGATAATTCCGTTAAGACCATTATACCCTAATTTCGCAGCGATGTAATTACTGAGAGGATAGAAAGTAACTCCGGCGGTGTAGTTCCGGTCAAAGGTTTCATTTTTTCTCAGCCGGTCAACCACCAGCATGACCCGGTTTATCGGAATGGCGAAACCGATGCCAACCGAACCGCCGCGGCCGCCTTCACCGGTAACGATAAAAGTATTCATACCAATAACCTGCCCGAGAGCATTGCACAACGGTCCGCCGCTGTTGCCGTTATTTATAGCGGCGTCGGTCTGAATCATGTCTTCATAAAAATGGCTGTCATCGATCCGGCCAAAATCCCGGTCGGTGGCACTAATTACACCCACGGTGACCGTTGGTTTGCTATTGACAAATAACCCGAACGGATTGCCGAGAGCAATCGCCCATTCACCAATAATCAGACCCTGTGAGGAGCCAATTTCGATGTGGGGTAGATTTTTCTCAGCCACTTTCAACAAAGCAATATCCAAAACAGGATCACTGCCGACCAGCTCCGCCGGAAGCTCACGCCCATCACCAAAGGCAATGATGATCTCGGTCGCCTCACTGACGACATGATCATTAGTCAGAATAAAGCCATCTTCTGAAATGATAAAACCTGAGCCCAGGCTTTTGACCATTTCCTGGTAGCGCTGATCCTGAAAAAATTCGGGCCAGTTCTCCTGTAGAAACGGGTCATTATAAAACGGACTGCGCCGGATGTATTCCCTGACTTTTGTGACGTTTACCGAAATAACAGCCGGACTGACTTTTGCCACCGCCCTGGTTAGGGCTGTCTGCCGTGATTCACCGATATCTGTTGCCGCATTTTCCTGGGCCACGGCCACTGAAACCAGCGCGCTGTCTTTCGGATTGCTCCAGGAATTCACCCGGTTTTGTATCCGAGGCAGGGCAAGGACGGTTATGATCAATAAAAGTAGAATTGCTCCGCTGAGCAGGTATTTAAATTTCATGGGCTCAGGCGTTTACTTTTTTCCAGTCTTCAAGAAATTTTTCAATACCGCTGTCGGTCAATGGGTGTTTGAGGACCTGCTCAATAACATTGAACGGAATGGTAGCTATATCGGCGCCCATCAGGGCAGCTTCCACAACATGGATCGGGTTGCGGACACTGGCCACAATGACTTCGGTTTCAATGGCGTAATTATTATAAATCTGCATGATATCTTCAACCATGCGCATACCATTGGTGGAAATATCATCGAGGCGGCCGACGAACGGGCTGACATAGGAGGCGCCGGCCCGGGCGGCAAGTAAAGCCTGTATGGGCTGAAAAATCAGGGTGACATTTGTTTTTATGCCTTCGGAAGAAAGAGCATTTACTGCTTTCAGACCGTCTTTGGTCATCGGGATTTTAACCACAATATTGTTGGCAATTTTTATCAGCTCCTTGCCTTCCCGCACCATGCCCTGCCAGTCAAGCGCTACAACTTCGGCATTAACCGGACCTTCAACCACTTCGCAGATTTGTTTGAATATATCGGTGGGATTGCCTTTCTCCCGGGAAATCAGGGTGGGATTAGTGGTCACACCATCGAGCACACCAATACTGGCGGCTTCACGGATTTGGTCGATATTTGCCGTATCGATAAAAAATTTCATTGGATTCTCCTAAAATATGTTTTCATTATAATTAACCTGGCACAGGCATAATCCCCTGGCCGGTGCGGTTATTGGTACTAAAGTCCGGTCACGGCTGCCGGCCATTTCAAGCAGATCGGTTGGCTCAATTTTCCCAAGCCCGGCGGCCACAATCGTTCCGGTCAATGCCCTGACCATACCATGCAAAAAGCGGTTTGCCCGAATCTCATAAACCAGGAATTGCTCATCTTCAGACAAAAAACTTGCTTCTATTGTGCAGTGGTAATGTCCGACTTCACTTTTAATTTTACAGAAGGCTTCAAAATCGGTGAGGGTTGCAATAAGACGGGCCGTCTCAGTCATTTTTTCCAGATCAAGCCGGTTATGGATAAGCCATGAGAATTGCCGTTGTATGGCAACCGGTGAAGTGGCAATGGTATAGCGGTACATTCTGCTGACTGCACTGAACCGGGCATGGAAGTCATCCGGTACGATCCGCAAACTGCGGATACGCACATCATTTTTCAAAATTCCATTCAAAGAACGCTTTATAATTGCCGGATCGGCGCTGATCAGACAATCAAAATGGGCAACCTGCCCCGAGGCATGAACACCGGAATCGGTTCTTCCGGCACCATGAACTCTGATTTCTTCTTTCAGGATAATTTTCAGTGCCTGTTCAATATCACCCTGCACGGTTCGTTGATTCAGTTGAAGCTGCCAGCCGTAGAAATCTGTGCCTTCGTATTCGATCAGCATGGCAAAACGGGTCATGCTCTGGTAAACGCTCCATTTTTAACCATCGAATATAGGCGGATAATCAGATTTTTTCAAGAACTCAGCCCGTTCCGGAAAAGCCGGGAGCAGCAGATTGCAGGATATTTTCCTGCTCTGCTGAACAGAAGACATTAAAAAACCCGGGCCGGATGATTACCTTCCGTCTCCGGGTTTGTTTAGCAGAATGATCCGCTTAAAGCGGTTGTTTTCTGAGCCGGTTGGTCAGGGCTGTCAGAAATCCGAAAAACATAAGCAGGGTACCCAGCCAGAGCAGATTGATCAACGGTTTTACCGAAACTTCAACGGCCAGCAACTCTTTGCCAGCGGATGCCTGGTTTGCTCCGGCCGGTTCGGATACGGCCAAAGAAATTGAGGAGGACTCCACATTGATGCCTTCCAGCAAAATGGTCCGGCCATTTCCCGGAAATTCAGCCGGGATATATTCCCTTTTCTGACCGATCATCCTCATCCCCGGTTTGATGATTTGCTCATTATAAGAACCGGGATTTACAAAAGTAATTACGGCTGCAATTTGCATATCGCCGGCATTCATACCATGCTCACCCATCTCGTAACCGGTAAAAGTCAGCCGATTACCCTCAAATTCAAAAGGAATACCTTTTTGCAGAGTGATGGTCTGGTGATTGGTCATCGTTTCATTGGCCGGAATAATCTGGATTGGTGAGATATAAAGATCCTGCAGCGGCATGTTCTGCACCGAGGGAGCCACCATATAGGCCTGACTGTAATCACTCCAGTAGAATTTGGCGTAAGTAGTTTTCGAAGCAACATCTATCAGAACTTTATCTTTTCCGTCCGGTGAGGAGAGTTTCCCGTTATACTGCAGGGGATAACCCATGACTTCGGTGGTTACACCAAGCGGTAGCGTGACCTTTGTGGAACGATCGTAGACCGATGAGGTGAGGATACCGATCAGCATAAAACCTATACCAGCATGAGCCAGGTACCCGCCGAAATTCCAGTTTCCCTTTGAAGCCGTGCGCCAGACAATTTCTCCGTTTATCAGAATCAGAAAAACAGATAAAATTAGTATCAGCAAAGGGATCATATCTTTAATGCCGAGGAAAAAAGCCGCTATGCCGCCAAGTAAGGCCAAAACCGCATGAACAATAACCGACTTGAGTTTATCGCGGCTATCCCGCTTCCAGCTCATCAGCGGTGCCAGCGCAATAAATGCCGCCAGGATGATGCCAAGCGGGCCGGCCAGAGAATTATAGTAATTGATGGAAACATTGGAAGCGGTGCCAAATAAACCGGTCAGCAGTGGTGATGAGGTGCCGATAAAAGTAAAGATGGCCAGGATGCTGAGCACCAGAATGCCAAGCAGCATAAAGTTTTCCCTGCTGAAAAATTCTGATTGAATTTTTTGACCTTTGAATTCACGGGTACGCATAATAAAGGCCAGTGCGGCGATCAGCAGAAACAATCCGACAAAGCCGACCAGATAGGTATTAAGTTCAGACTCGCCAAAAGAATGAACGGAAAAATCGGTCAACACTCCACTGCGGGTAAGAAAACTACCATATAAAACAAGGATGAATGAACTCAACGCCAGAAATACATTTGATCTTTTCATACCTTCCTGCCGGCGCTGGATCACCATGCCATGGATCAGCCCGAGACTGATCAGCCACGGTATAAGTGAACTATTCTCAACCGGATCCCAGCCCCAGTAACCGCCCCAGCCAAGTGTGGTATAAGCCCAGTAGCCACCGAGGATAATGCCGATGCCCAGCGTCATACCGGCAAATAAGGCATACGGGAAGGCTGGTCTGACCCAATTATCATAATTTCGTTTGATTAAGGCACTCATGGCAAAGGCGAAAAGAATCATGGTTGATGAATAGCCGGCAAATAAGATCGGTGGATGAATGGTCATCCAGGGATCCTGCAAAAGTGGATTCAAACCATTGCCGTCAAGGGGTGAAATACCTGCTCTGAATCCTGCCGGATTAATTTCCCAGACATAGGTAAACGGGTTTTTCTTGACCAGAATCATGACAATAAAAGCCTGAACCAGATTCATAAAAGTCATCACCAGGGCTTCGTCATCACGTCGGTGTCTGATCAGAATCAGTCCATAAATAGCTCCAAAAACCAGCCAGAGTAAAAAGGTACCTTCCTGACCGGCCCAGAAAGTGGCAATCAGGTAATACAACGGCAGAGATTTTGACGAATAGCTGAATACATATATCCATTCAAAATGGTGGGTCAGAATACCCCACATCAGCAAAATGGCCTGGGCAAAAATCAGCACAACCGAGGTATAAAAGGCAAGCCGCCCAAGCCGCAACAGGGCTTCTTCACCGCGCCGGTGGTGCAGAAAATAAGCGACCACAGAAATAAACAGAGCGACAAAAGTTAAACTGGTCATCAAAATTCCGGCAATCATATTTTTGTCCCTTCTTCCTGATATTTGGAGGGACATTTAACCAGCAGGTCCGTCGCATGAAAAGCACCGTCTTCATAGCGCCCGACACAAACGACATGGGTAGCCTGGTCAAAATTGCCCGGTTTCGGTCCATCATAAATAACATGGATCTGCTCACCCGATGCCTCATCCCCAAGCTGAAAGGTGAACATATTGGTTTGAATATTAAACGCACCCTGATCCAGCCGGGCACCTTTTAACTGCACAACATCACCGCGCTCTTTTGCTTCCTTTATAGAAACATAGGGTGTCAGGGATGAATTAAACGAGACCGCGGCCCAAACCGTGAAAACGACGATGATCAGACCACCGACGATATATTTTGGGTTCATGATAATTCCCTTCTGTTACTGCCCACGGTTATCCGTGAGTTTTGATTGTTCTTTCAGCTTTTTAATTTCCTGCCCGAGGTAGAACTGGTATGAAAAAATACCGATCCAGACAATGAGATTTATGACTAAAACCAGGTAAAGAGGTTCCATCTAAAATTCCTTTTCTTCGAACTGACTGCGTAGTTGAACAATATTTTTGTTAATGGTAAACATCCACAGGTAGAAGGCGCTGAATCCGGCCAATGCACCCATAAAAACCAGCAGCATTCGGCCATCCATCTGAATTTTTGCTTCCGTGTTGATCAGCGGATCCGGGTGCAGCGAAGAATAAACCCGCGGGATAATAAAAATTAAAAAGGGAACCGTAACAAAGGCCAGTAAAGAATAAACGGCCGAGAGTGCAGCCCGGCGGTCCGGTAATTCAATCGCAGAGCGCAGGGCAAAATAGGCCAGATAAATCAACAGCAGTATAAAAATCGAGGTTTCCCGCGGATCCCAGTTCCAGAAGGCACCCCAACTGACCTTGGCCCAAATTGAACCGGTTATTGTGGCCAGCAGGCTGAATAATATGCCAAATTGGTTGCTGACCACAGCATAATGGTCAAAAATAAGGTTTTTCTGCCACAGGTAAAAAATACTAAAGATGGCTGACATCAGGAAAGCGACCACAGTTATCCAGGCCATGGGCACGTGGAAATATAAAACCCGGGTATATTCACCTAAACCTTTAGCCAGCGGCGCATACAGAAAAGCGCCGATAATCACCGCTGACAACCATAAAAAAAGGAAAATTTTAAAAATTAATTTAAGCATCAGCCAGATCACTCCTTCCAGACAAAATCAAATAGTAAGAACGAAACTGTGTTAATAACCATTCCGAAAGCAAACAACGTCTGCAGGGAAAGATAGACACTGGCACTGTTTTCGGGTTGGATAACCATTTTGGTGGCATCAATGCCGATAATGAGTACGGGTAACAGAATCGGAAAGGATAGTACCGTAAACAGAGCGCCTTTGGCACTGGCTTTGGAAATAATGGCCGCGACCATAGTTCCACCACCGGCCAATCCAAAACTTCCCAAAAGCAGGATCAACAAAAACAAGGGCAGACTATCCACTTCAAAATTCATCAGGACGAAGAATAAGGGAATGATGATCAGTTCGAGAACGATCAGCAGAAAAAAATTGAACAGAAGTTTCCCGGCAAAAACCTGATATGGTTGGGCCAATAATTTCAAAGTATCGGCTGTGTGGGTTTCTTCTTCCTTTACAAAGATGTGAGAAAGACCGGACATGGCTGAGAAAAATAATATTATCCAGAGCAGAGCAGCTTTTACTTCATCACTGGCGGAATAAGTACCAATAGCAAAGGACACGGCGGTCAGGGTAATCAATGCAAATAGTAAAATCGAATTGAAGGCATACCGTGTGTTGAATTCCTGAAGCAGGTCTTTTCTAAAGACAAACCAGATTTTATGCATCGATCCGGATTACCTCATCTGCAAATTCGAGATCCTGCGGATCATTTGTCGCTAAAATAAGAATCCCATTCTTTTTTTGCCTGTCCAGCAGAGTATAAATTTTTTCAATGCCCTGCTTATCAAGATTAGCCCGCGCCTCATCAACCAAAAGGATATGCGGTGAATGAATTGTGGCAGCAATATATTTGAGTCGTTGTTTCATACCGGATGAATAATTTTTCAACTGTACATCCTGCTTTTCAGCCAGGCCGAATTCATTGAATTGTTCCTGAATAGAATTAATAGTCGGAGATAAGCCATGCATTTTTGCCGCAAAGCGGATATTATCGAGGGCGGTCAGTTCCTGGTACCATTCCACATAAGGGCCGATCAAGCCAAGGTGTTCATTGAGATTTACAGGAAGTATTGGCCCGGCTTTTTCTGTGAACGTGATTTTACCAAGGCTGGGTGGTAACAGACCGGCGATAATGCGGATTAATGTGGTTTTACCGGACCCGTTTCGTCCGGTGATGGCCAGGCAATGACCGGTTTCAACGGTAAAATTTATATTTTTGAACAGGCGGTTCATCCCAAACCGTCTGGCCAGATTTTTTGCTTCGATGATCAT
>DYOS01000266.1 GCA_020720405.1 Caldithrix sp.
GGGGCGGGCTTCACACCCGCTGGACTACACGACCTTGCCCGGCCGCACATTAGATCTGTCCCCTTTTTAATCTTGTCCCCTTTTAATCTTCTCCCGAGGTGTTCGAGAAGACCGGGGCGGAGGCTGCTCTGGCCGCCGGGATTTTCCACTGGCGGGAGGTGCCGATCAGCGCGGTGAAAGAGCACATCCGTGCCCAAGGGATCGAGACCCGCTGAAGGCAGAGGCAGCGAATAAAAAAAAGGCAGAGCCAAATGAATGCCCCTGCCTTGGTGGTTTTATGCCGGAGAGGAGATTAGGCTTTCTTCTTTCTTCGTGCGGCGATGAGGCCGGCTAAGCCAGAGCCAAGCAGCCAGACTGCTCCTGGCAATGGCACTGGGCTTCCGTATCCGTCAAGTTCTATGATGCGCGGACCGGTCGTATTCGACCCGTAAACGATGTCGGCTTTGAAATACTGTGCCGAGATTGAGTCGGTGAAGGTGTGATCAATTTTATAATAGTAAATGCCGTTGATGTAATGCCCTAAAGGCGGAGCAAGATAACCGGACGAATAGATCGGAGCGCCCCAGTCGCTATAAAAAGTGAGGTCAGTATTGCTCGCGTATAAATTAAATCCTTGAATTGCCCTGTTATATGATGTCGGATAATTCCCATCAGCCGCAACCGAGAGAATAAAACGACCCAAATCAATAGCGGTTGGCGTTTTCCAGCTTACCCCAGCTAAATAGCCTGGATATATGGTCGCTGAGTCCCAAAATATCGTATTTCCAATCTCAATCGTCCCAAACTCACCGCCGAACATGTTTCTGATATCGGAGCCATAATAAACTCCTGCGGTATTCCAATCCGTCACCACGTTTCCTTGCTTAATATCCCAGAGATCGGAGGTATCAGTAAACGCCCAAGCTGGCGCCGATAATGCAAGCAAAACCGTAACGGCTAAAAACATTGTTAAAAATCTCTTCATCTCTCTCCTCCTTAATATTGTTGTTTGAATTTCCGGAAATTTTTCCGGAAAACCGGAAAAATGGGCCACCACTCCCGCATCGACTAATTTTTTTTCCTACCCCCCTTTAAAAATTTTTT
>DYOS01000157.1 GCA_020720405.1 Caldithrix sp.
GGGTACGGAGTACCCGCATATTTATAGCTACCCACAAGATCATTTTGGTCAGGTGCGCCGGGTACGGAGTACCCGCATATTTATAGCTACCCACAAGATCATTTTGGTCAGGTGTAGCGGGTACAGCGTACCCGCATATTTGTAGAAATCGGCCATGATAATTTTTGTCCGGTGCGGAGCACCGGGCTATTTTTCAATTATCCCGCTTCTGTATTTTTTCAAACCGAGAGAACTGCTATTGCTGCTGCCCCGCCGGCAACGGCCAGCCAGCCATAAAAATTCAACCGCTCGCGCCAGATCACCATCGCTGAGAAAGCGGTCAGCAAAATAATGCCGATATTGGCTACCGGGTAAACCAGTATGGCTGGCAAGACAGCCAGGGCCATTAGCAGAAAAACCGAATGGAGCAGATTCGGAATGCCCAGCACATGTCCGCGGATTAGTGTTGCCCATTGCCATTTCAGCTTTAGTCGTATGACCAAAACGGCTGTAATCAGCAGGGCTGTACTGAAAATAACACTAAGGAAGAAAGGGCGTTCGCTTTGTGGCCGCCATTCGCGGAAAACCTTCATGGCAAAATCATTAAAGCCCATAGCCAGAAATACCGCAACAAGATAGAAAAAATCGCGCAGACGAAGATGCTGATGCTCAGGTCCGCGAAGAGCCAGATAGAACAGGAAGATGGTGACTGCCGTAATTAAAAATCCGAGCCAGAAACGCAGACTGGGCTGTTCCTTAAAAAAAATAATGGAGAGCAAAACCGGGACAAAGACCGAAAGACGGGCGCTGACGGTGGCGATGGCCGCACCGGCCGCTCTGACCGCTTTGGCATAAACAAAAAATGAACCTACAAAAGAGGTACCGAGCAGCAGACCAAAGCCGAATGTCGCCCGGGAAAAAGCCGGCTCTACCGCAGTCAGCAGGTAGTAAAAACCAAGAACCGAAGCAACGATATAATTGCCCAGCAGAAGCAGAAGCGGGTGTCCGCCGCGCACATCATTATATTTTAGTATTAATGCAATGGCGGTGGCGCACAGAATGGTAAAGAGAAGACCTGTCATTTTTCTCCAGTGTAAGAATCAGATTTGAAATTCTATTTATTATTTTTCATATAACAAGCGGCCGCCAACAAAGGTTTTCAGCACCTGTGTGGCAGGAATCCGTTCGGCATCGGCCGTCAGTAAATTTCTATCCAAAACGGTAATATCGGCCAGCATTCCGGGCTGCAATTTGCCTTTCAGATTTTCTTCAAAAGCGGCATAAGCAGCCCAAACCGTCATCGCCTGCAGGGCTTCATCCCGGGTCAGGCATTGCCCGGAATAAAAGGCTTCACCATCCTTCATTTGCCGGGTGATCAGGGCGTAAAAATTTTCGAAGGGATTCAGCCGTTCCACCGGGGCGTCGGTTCCGTTGGCAAAATGAGCACCGCTGTCGATCAGTGAACGCCAGACATACGCTCCGTTTTCGGCCCGCTCCTGACCAATCCTTTTCGCGACCCACGGTCCGTCCGAGGTGCAGTGAATACCTTGCATCGAAGCAATAACCCCCAGTTTACCAAACCGTGGAATATCCTGCGGCTGCAGGTGCTGGGCATGTTCAATCCGCCAGCGCCGGGCGGAGTTTTTTGGGTCCTGATCGATAACGGCTTCATAAATATCAAGCACTTCACGATTGGCCCGGTCACCAATGGCATGGGTACAAACCTGAAATTCGTTCTCGGCGGCCCATCCGGCCAGTTGGCGGACGGAATCCAGTGCGGTGACATTTAAACCTCTTGTTTCAGGCATATCGCTGTAGGGTTCAAGCAGCCAGGCACCGCGAGAGCCGAGAGCGCCATCCATATATTGCTTCACCGCCCGGACCGTCAAAAAATGATGATAGCCATCGATCAGGCGATTTTTCTGTCCATTCTTCAGCAACTTATAATTTGGTTCAAGCAGCATCAGGTAGAGACGGGTTTTGAGTTGTCCGAAAGCGGCCAGCTTTTTATACATTGCGACATCCTCAAATGTACTGCCGGCATCGTGAAAACTGGTTATGCCCAGCCTGAGGCAGGATTCGGAAGCGAGAGCTACCGTTCGCTGCCAGATCGCCTCCCGTTCGGCCGTTTTGAGATTTTTAAACCATTGCTCATAAACATTACTGATCAGCAGCCCGGCGTTTTCCAAAAAAATTCCACTGGGCTGACCATCGGCCAGGCGCACCATACGCCCACCTTCGGGATCAGCTGTGGCTGAACGGATACCGGCCATTTCCATAGCTTTGGCATTGACCATGATGCCATGGCCACTGGCGTGGCCGAGCATTACCGGGTGATCGGGACTAAACGCACTTAATGTGTTATGTACAGGATAGCCTTCGGCGGTCACATCCGGCAGCGCCGGCCATTTTTCCTGATGCCAGCCACGGCCTAGAATCCACTGGCCCTTTGGTGTTGTTTTTACCGCTTCGGCCACCAGTTGTACCACCTCAGCCCAGCTTTGTGTTTCTGAAAAGTCCAGCCGCTGTCTGGCCTGGCCAACACCTAAAAAATGAGCATGGGCATCAATAATGCCGGGCATGGTAAACTGACCGTCAAGATCGACCAGCCGTGTGGTAAGACCAACCAGCTTTTTTATTTCAGCATTGCTGCCGACCTGCAGAATGCGGTCGTCTTTTATGGCAATGGCCTGAGCAACCGGCTGATCGGGATTCAGGGTTACCACATTGCCGTTCAAAAGAACCAGATCGGCCTCAGAACAGCCGGCGATCAGAAATATTAAAACAACTGACAGAAAATGACTGATATTTGGCTTCATTTTATGCTCCCGGAAAAAAGGTAAGTATTGACCACAGGTCGGGTTGAAATTAAAGCAGTGCGCTTTGCCTCCCAAATGTAAATAACCCGGGATTTTACAACCGGGTCTTAAATCGCAGATACTAAAAATTTTCATTGGCCGGGCCTGATCATTTTGCTAAAATCAGCAATGCAGATGAGCCAGATTTTTAGGGCCGGTCATTTAAGAACAATCCGGCACAAAGCTGAAAAATACCCGACCTGGCAAGCTATTGCAGAATACTTTAAAACTGTCATCCCGTCTGAACGGGACAAGTTTTCGATTCCGCTCCTGCGGAAGAGAAATCTATAAGTCTAATAAAAACAGGGATTCCTCGCCCCGATAAATCGGGGCGGGTCGCAAGCTCCTAGGAATGACGGTTAAAATCAGCCTGCTGGATGGTATTTATTTGAGCTCAGACTGATGTAATAATTTGAGGACAGAGTGATCTTTTCGGCCTCCCGGGAGATTAAGTTTTCAGGATGATCACTTTGTTCATTAAGCAGATTGGGAGATCAAAATGAGAAACATGATTCTGTTTTTATTAATCTTCGGATTTTTATCCAGCCTGTATGGTTCGGGCAGCGCAGTTGATTTCACCTCATCGAATCTGCCCATCGTGATTCTGGATACCAACGGCCAGACCATACCGGATGAGCCGAAAATTCCGGCCACGATGGGCATTATCTACAACGGCCCGGAGGTGCGCAATTATCTCACTGATCCCTACAATAATTACAACGGCCATATTGGAATTGAAGTGCGCGGCCAGAGTTCACAAAGCTGGCCGAAGAAACAATATGCCGTTGAAACCTGGAATGCCTCGCAGCAGGATATTGATGTTTCCCTGCTTGGTCTGCCCGTCGAAAACGACTGGATTTTGTATGCACCCTATATCGACCGCTCCATGATGCGCAATGTCCTGAGCTATCAACTGGCCCGCGAAATGGGACGCTATGCTTCACGCTGCCGCTTTGTCGAACTGGTTCTCAATGGTGAATACCAGGGTATTTATGTGCTGATGGAAAAAATTAAACGGGATAAAAACCGGGTTGATATTTCCAAACTCGAGCCCAATGAAAACAGCGGTGACGATCTGACTGGTGGATATATTTTAAAAATTGACAAGCCCGGCGATCCTTATTTTGAATCAGCCTATCCGCCGCCCGGCCAGCCGTACTATGCCAATTATAAAATTGAATACCAGTATGAATATCCCGATCCCGATGACATAACCTCAACCCAGAAATCCTATATCCAGAGTGAAATAGCTGACTTTGAAAATATGGTCGCCGGTGATTTCTTCAGCGATCCCGCCCAGGGTTATCCGCATTATATTTCCACCCCAACCTTTATCGATTTTCTGATATCCAATGAGCTGGCCAAAAATGTGGACGGCTACCGCCTGAGTTCTTTTATGTTCCGTGATAAAGACAGCAAGGGCGGGCTTTGGAATATGGGGCCATTGTGGGATTTTAACCTGGGTTATGGCAATGCCAATTATTACGGAGCCGATCACTGGAATGATTTCGAACTTGAATTGCTCAAGGATCAGATTGGCAGTGATGGTTTTCAGGTGCCGTTCTGGTGGTATGCTTTTTTTGAGGACAGCGCCTTTACTGTTCAGACCCGGCAGCGCTGGCAGGATCTCCGCCAGACCGTTTTAAGTGAAGAGCATATTTTCAGTTTTATCGATAACACGGCTGACACGCTGAATGAAGCCCAGCAGCGCAATTTTGAAATCTGGGTAGGTCCGGGAGAATACGGCGGCGGTTTCTGGCCGGTACCGGATATTTTTTACACCTTCAGCACTTACCAGGATGAGGTCGATTACCTTAAAGAATGGATCGGAAACCGCCTGGCCTGGATGGATGAGCATCTGGCTAAAAGATTAGATAATGTTCAGAATAAAAACCTGGCCCGGGGCCGGCCGGTGACCACTTCAAGTAATGAAACCTGCTGCGGTAACAGTGATCCGGCACGGGTCCGGGACGGGAAAACCTACACCCGCTGGAGCAGTGGCTGGGCTAATAATCAATGGATTTATATCGATCTGGGACAGACTTGTCGGATAGACCGGGTTGTTCTGAGTTGGGCACACGAACATTATGCCCGGGTTTACCGGCTGGAAGTATCTGAAAATGCCCAGACCTGGCAACAGGTTCAGCGCACTACAAACGGCAATGGTGTAATTGATGACCGGCCATTAACTGGTGCTTCGGGTCGATATATCCGCATGTACGGTGAGCAGAGAAACTCGGATTATGGATTTTCACTCTGGGAATTTAAGATTTTTGGGGAGCCGCTGAGTGCTTTACCGGAGGAGCAGATCAATCGACCGGACGGTTTCGCCCTGCTGCCCAATTTTCCCAATCCCTTTAATCCGCAAACCGAAATTCTCTTCACGCTGGAAAAATCCGGTAGAATAAAGCTTGAAATTTTTGATGTGAACGGTCAGCACATCCGAACTGCTGCCGAGGGCTGGTTTAGCGCCGGCCGGCATAATGTACATTTTAACAGCAGCGGCCTGGCCGGAGGTGTGTACATTTACCGGCTGATATCGGAGAAAGGGCAGTCCGCCTCACGCAAAATGGTGTTACTAAAATAAAAGCCGGGCAAGTCCACTGCATTTTTCTGCTGTCCCTGGCGGCTCAAAAAAATGGACAGGATAACACGATCAGCAGGATGAAAACAAAACCCGTCATCCCGTATGAACGGGACAAGTTTCCGAACAG